>CAZPQC010000123.1:0-11298 GCA_964588525.1 uncultured Spirochaetaceae bacterium | reverse complement strand
GGCCAACCTGGTGAACCGGACCCTGACCTTTGTCAATCGCTACTTCGAGGGCAGGCTGACGGCGCCGAAGCGCAGCAGGGCGGCCAAGGGCGGTGATGCGCCGGAGCGCGTAGAGGCGCCGGAGGCGGGAGCGGGCGCTGCTTCCACCGCTTTCTGGCAGGAGGTGGGGAAAGCCGAGCGGGAGATCCTCGACGCCCTGGAGCGGATCGAGCTGAGGGATGGCTTGAGGCGGATCTTCGCCCTCTCCTCGATCGGCAACAAACGCTTCCAGGACGAGGAGCCCTGGAAGCTCGTAAAGGAGAATCGCGAAAAAACCGGGATGCTGCTGCGGGATCTTGTATACCTGATCCGGGATCTGGCCGTGCTGATCCATCCCTACCTCCCCGACACGTCGGATAAGATCCATTCATTTCTCGGTAGCGAAGGATCCGGGACCGAGGATCTCGGGGTACTTTCGGGAATCGAGGCGGTACGGGCGCCGGAGCTGCTGTTCCGCAAGCTGGAAGACGAAGAGATCGAAAACTTCAAGATGAAATTTTCAGGGGGGCAGGCCATGAGCCAAGCGTCACAGAGTGTACAAAAATTCCTATCCCGCGTGAACCTGAGGGTAGCCCGCATCGTCGAGGTGGAGAAACACCCCAAGGCGGATAAACTGTACATCGAAACCGCGGATCTGGGCGGGGAAACCCGCCGGATCGTCTCCGGGCTGGTTCCCTACTATCGGCCGGAGGAGCTTCAGGGGCGAAATGTCCTCCTGGTAACCAACCTCAAACCCGCCCGGCTGCGCGGCGTGGAGAGCCGGGGCATGCTCCTGGCCGCCGACGACGGCAAGACCGTGGAGGTGCTGTTTGCCGACCACGCCCAACCGGGGGATCCGGTCGGCCTGGCCGGCTTGCAGAGACCGGCAAAGCTCGAGGAGGAGATCGATATCGAGGAGTTCTTCTCGATCCCCATACAGGTGAAGAACGGCCAGGTGTTGATCGACGATCTACCCCTGGAATGTGCCGGGAAAACGGTCACCACGGACAAAGTGAAAACGGGCCAGGTGCGCTAGCCCCGGGTGTGCTGGCCAGCTGGTCCCGGTTGAAGGCGCCGACCATGAAGCGGCTGCTGCTGTTGTTCCTCTTCCTTCCCCTACTGTCGCACGCTCAAAGTAAGCTCCAGGAATATTGGTGCTCGCTTCTGCTGAACGGCGTTACAGTCGGTTTCCTTCATCAGACGACCTGGCAAACCGACGACGGGCTGCTCCGCAGCGAAATCGAACAGACCATGGAGATCCGCCGCTTCGGCGTTCCTTTTTCCATGACCCAGACGGACGTGTGGATCGAGCATGGCGGCGGCGAGCTCGTCTCGGCGAGCTCAGAGCTCGACATGAACGGCCAGCGCCAGCTGGTCGAAGCCCGGGTGGCGGAAGGAGGACTCCGGGTGGAGCTCCGCCGCGCCGGCGAGGCGGATGAGAGTTTCCTGCCCCTGGAGGATAAGCCCAGGGGTTTGTATGCGATCGACCGGGAGATCGCCGCCACGGTAACCGGCCTAAACGGGAAGCGGGAGCTCGACTACCCGCTCTTCTGCCCCGAAACCATGAAGATCGAAGAGTTCCGGATGCGTGTTCTCGGCCCCGGGGAGCTGGAGGATTCCCTGGGACGGACGCACCGGGGCGTGCTGGTGGAGGAGCGATCATCCGGCCTTCCCGGGGTGGTTACCACCGAGGTCTACGACGAACAGGCGCGGTTCCTCTTCTCCAGAACTCCCGTGGGATTGGCATTGGAGATCCTCCGCCTGGAGGGAGAACCGCGCCAGGCAGCGGATGAAAAGACGGGCGTGCCCTCCGGCGGCGAGCAGAACGAGGAGTTCGCCGCCGTGTTCGATGTGGCCTCTCTGACGGTTGCCGTCCGGGGGCTCGAGGATTTGCCATTGGAGACCACCGATGCGGTCACCGTGCTGTTTCGCGGCCAGGGTGTAGCGACCCTGTACGAAGCGGTGCGGAGGGCGGAGGAGGATTTGGGCTGCCCAACGCAGGCGGGAGACGCTCCGCTGCGGATCGTCTCGACCAAGCTGGATGCCCGGGGAGCTGTGAGCGAGCTGGTTCTGCGCGTGGCGAACAGGCCTTTGGCAGCCGGCCGGTCTGAGTCCGGCTGGGCTGAGTCCGGCTCCGCTGATCCGCCAAGACCTCACGCCACGTCGATCCCGCCGGAGGTACGGAGCTACCTGGACGGGAGTTTTCACCTCAATCTGGCGGATCCAAGGCTGGCGGAGCTGCTCGACCGCTGCGGGGTTGCCGAGGACGGCAGCTTCGCAGCTGCGGGGAGTGAGGTCGGTACCGGCTGCGGATCCGCCACCCGGATCGATCCGGACCGGGTGCTCTGCCTGGAGCGGCTGGTGGACCGCTACATCGAGAACAAATCCCTGGCCTATGGATTTGCCGGCCTGGAGGAGATCCTGGATGGCAGGGAGGGGGACTGCACGGAGCATGCCCTGCTGCTGGTCGCCCTCCTGCGCAAAGCGGGATTTCCTTCGCGCCTGGCCTACGGGCTCATCCTGACCGAGAGCGGATTCCTCGGCCATGCCTGGGTGGAGCTGTTCGCCGGAGGGCACTGGCGTTGGCTGGACCCCTCGTTTCCCGGAGGCCGCCCCTACGGATTGAAGGTCCGGCTCGGTGTGATGGATCCCGCTCAACCGATCTGGGCTTCTTTGAGCCTTTCCCTGCTGCAGGTGATAGGAAGCGTGGAAGCCGAGATCCTGGAAACGGAGCCGTGATGAGGATCGGCGTTCGGGCGGTCGAACTTGGCGATTTGAAGGGCGGGCGGGATCTGCTGCAGAGCGGCTTTTGGGGCGCTTTCCGGCGGCAGCTCGGCTGGCGGGCCCGGGCCTTCTGCTGCAGCTACCGGGACAGGGAGTTCGATCTGCTGGTGCTCGTGCGCCGGCTGCCCCTGGGCATGGAGATGGCCTACGTGCCTCACGGGCCGGAACTGTCCGAACCCATTCTCGATCCGGAGCGCTTTCTGATCGACCTTGTCGCCGCGCTGCGGCCGCAGCTGGGGCGTTGCCTGTTCCTGCGCTACGATCTGCCCTGGGGTACGGAGGGCCTGGGCAATCATCCACCGCCCCTGGAGTGCAGAGGGGCTCTACACAAGGCATCGATGGATATCCAGCCTCCCAGTACCGTGATCCTGGATCTCGGCGCCGGTGAAGAGCAGCTGCTGGCCGCCATGAAGAGCAAGACCCGCTACAACATCGGTCTGGCGGCCAAAAAAGGGGTCGAGATTTCGATTGCCCGTTCTCAGCCCGCGGAGCCGGGCTTGCCCCCAGGGGAACCGGGCAAGTCCGAGGCGGGAGAGATCCTGGATTCGGCGTTGGCCGAGTGGTATCGGCTGTACGAGGAGACAGCCCGCCGGGATCGCATCACCCTGCACAGCAAAGATTATTACAAAGCGTTGTTCTCCCTGGCCGGCAGCTACGGGGAGGGAGCCCCGGAACTGTACCTGCTGACAGCCGGACACGAGGGGGAATTGCTGGCCGGGATCATTGTTGCCGTGATGGGGGAGGGAGCCTGGTACCTGTACGGCGCCTCCTCGGATCGCAAACGCAACCTGATGCCCAGCTATGGCCTGCAGTGGCGGGCGATCCAGCTGGCCCGGGAGCGGGGCTGCCGCTTCTACGACCTGTTCGGGATTCCCCCGAGTGAGGATCCGCAGCACCCGATGCACGGTCTGTTCCGCTTCAAGACCGGCTTCGGCGGGCGGGTGCTCAACCGCCTGGGCTGCTATGACGTGAGTATGCGCCCGCTGCCGTACCGCCTGTATCGCGCTGCCGAACATCTACGCAGCGCCTACTACCGCAGGTGGCGGAAGCACCTCGCCCGGAGGTAGATCAAGTCCGGGGTAGGTGTATGGTCACCGACTCCTTCTCTTTGACGGTGTAGCGTTTTTTCCCCACCATTATGTCCACCGGCTGCTTCTTGCTCTCGGTGAGCTTCTTGACGGTCAGCTCCTCGCGAGTGAGGGTGACGTGAAACCAGTTGCGGCGGTGGCTCAGTTTGAAGGCGAGGCGCCGCCAATGGAGGGGCAGCTGCGGCTCGAATAGGATCGCATCCTTGAACAGGCTGACGCCGGCGAAGGCCTTGATCACCAGGTCGAGGGTGCCCCCCATCACGCCGGTGTGAATTCCCTCTTCCGTGGTGCCGCCCTGGATATCCTCCACATCGCTCTTGAGGGCGGTGTGGAACCAGCGCCACATATCCTGGCGGTGGCCCTGCAGGTACTTCAGCACTCCCGCGTGCACGATGAAGCTCAAGGTGGAGCCGTGACTGGTGCGTTGGACGTAGTACTCGTAGTTCTTGCGCATCAGCTCCAGCTCGTCACCAACCTTGTAGCCCATCAGCTCGAGGATGTGCTTCACCTGCCCGGGGGACAGCAGGTAGTAGATCATCAGCACGTCGGCCTGTTTGCTCAAGCGGTAGCGATCCGGAGAATCCCCCTCGGCCTTTAAGATGCGGTCCAGCCGGCCGATGTTGCCGTACTTGCTCCGATAGCTCTCCCAGTCCAGTTCCTTGAGGTCCATGTAGCCGTCGAACTGGGAGATGATTTGATCCTTGGAGATGACCACATTCATCCTGCTCACGATATCCCGCCACAGCTTCATCTCCTCGGGCTTGAATCCGGTCTTCTCCACAAGGATACGCATATCCTTTTTGGGAAGGTACTCGAGGGTCTCGATGGTCTTGTGCATCAGCCAACCGACCAGGATGTTAGTGTAGGCATTGTCGTTCAAACCGCCGGCTTGCGCATCGGCATCCGGATACTTTTCGTGAAACTCATCCGGACCCATCACGCCCCGAATGTGATAGTGCTTGTCCTCCGAGCTGTATTCGGCAATGCTGGCCCAGAAGCGGGTGGTCAGGATCAGGATCTCCGCCCCGTATTCGTTGATGAACTCCAGGTCCCCGGTGCAGTAGAAGTACTCCCAGACGCTGTAGGCCACGGCGATCGAGACGTGCCGCTGGCGGCTGCTCAGGTCCGGATCCCACTTGCCGGAGACGGGGTTGAAGTGAATGACTTGAGTTTCCTCGTGGCCGTTGTCCGCCGTCTGCCAGGGGTACATGGTACCCCGGTAACCGTGATCATGGGCGTACTCCCGGGCTCCTTCCAGGCGCCGGTAGCGGTACAGCAGCAGGGCCCGGGCGATCTCTGGGAAGTGCAGGTTGTAGAAGGGATAGATGAACAGCTCGTCCCAGAAGATATGACCCCGATAGGCCTCCCCGTGAAGACCCCTGGCGGGCATACCCGCATCGATATGGCGGTTGTGCGGACTGGCGGTGCAGAGCAGGTGATAGATGTGCAGCCGCAGGGCCTGCTGGGCGAAGCGATCCCCTTCGACATGGATGTCCGCTCGATCCCAGAGGCTGCGCCAGGCTCGCTCGTGGGCGTCCCGCAGATCGGAGAACCCGGGCTTCTTCGCCAGGGAGGTCCGGGAAGACCCTCTAGGATCGGTGACGTCCCGATCTTTCGAGGTGTAGAGGCTGACGATCTTCTCCAGAGTGTACTCCTGTCCCTGCCGGGCGGTGAAAGCGAACTGTTCGGCGATCAAGCCCACATCGTGCTCCACCTGCCGTTCCCCCTGCAGAGGCTTGCCGTCGCAGAGCAGGGCATGGCGGGCCTGCATGTAGACTCTCACTTTCGAGGTTACGGTTTGAACTTCCAGGTTGATCGCCCCTTCCGCCTCGCTCACCGAGATGGGGGTCAGGTGCTTTGAGTTCAGCTCACGGTAGCGCGGAACCCCGTAGTTGATCACCGTGCCGTCGAGGCACGAGCGAAGCCTGATCCTGCCGGACCAGTTTTCCGGACGTACGGTGAAGCGAAATCCCCCCAGGTGCGGGTCGGCCATACTGGCCAGTCGCTCGGAGGTGATGGTCGTGATCCGACCCTTACTATCTTTGAAGCTCAGGCGGCGGCTCATCACGGCTTCGCGAATATCCAGGGAATGCCGGTAGTCGATGAGCTCGAAATCCAGAGGGGAGCGGAACTTCCCGTTTGCGATGGCCACTTCGATCAGCAGCCAGTTTGGACAGTTGACCAGATCGTTGTTGGTGATGGTTTTTCGGAATACGACGCTGGGCAGGGAGTTGTAGACCCCGGCGATGTAGGTCCCGGGGTAGTGGACGACCTCATCGGCTCTGTTGGCCTCGAAGCAGCCTCGGGTGCCGAAATAGCCGTTGCCCACGGTGGTCAGGGTTTCCCGCAGCCGCTCCCGCGCCGGCTCGAAGCCGTGATACACTATTCTCCAGCTGTCCCCTTCCAGGTCGCGGGAGAACCAGCGCTCGATATCCTTCCAGGACAGCTCCTTCAAGTCGTGAACAACGATGTCCGCACCGGATGCCCGCAGAGGCTGGAGATCGCCGGTCCTGGCGATACCGATAACCAGGGCGAAGTTTCCCCTGCGGCCGGCTTCGACCCCGGAAATCGCATCCTCCACCAGAATCGAGGAGCCGGGATCCACCCCCAGGCTGTCCGCGGCAACCAGAAAGATATCCGGTTCGGGCTTCCCCTTCAGGCCGAGCTCCCGGGATACGGTGCCGCCTACGATGTCCTCGAACAGGCTGTCCAGGCCGGTTTTCTCGAGGATGAACTGGCAGTTCATGCTGGAGGAGGCCACGGCCACCTTCACCCCGCGCCGTTTCATGCTCTTGATGAGATCGATCGTGCTCTGGTAGATCTCGACTCCATCCGTAGCCACCAGCTCCCGAAACAACTCATTCTTTCGGTTGCCCACCCCGCAGACACTCAGCCGGCTGGCGGCATCCGTGGGTTTGCCGAAGGGGATGAAAATATCCCGGGATTCGAGGAAGGACTTCACCCCCTGGTAGCGGGGCTTCCCGTCCACGTAGGGGACATAGTCCTCCTCGTAGGTAAAGGAACGTTTCTGTTCCTCCGACAAGCCCTTGCGCTTTGATAGAAACGTGTCGAAGGTCTGCTTCCAGGCATTGAAATGGACCTTAGCGGTCTGGGTGATCACACCATCCAGATCGAAGATCGCTCCGCTGCAGCAAAACGGCTGTTTCATCCTCTCTCCCTTCCCAGTTGATTCAGGCAGCAGACCAGAACATCCGGCTCGCTTACGAAATGAACCCGTTCGGAGGTGCGCCGGACCGCCTCCTGCAGCTCCCGGTCCCGGGTCACGAAGACCGTCCAGGGATCCGGCGATTTTTCCGAAGCTGCCGTGACCATGTGGATATCCGAAGCGGTGTCGCCGCAGACCAGATTTTCGCCTCTTTTCAGGTCGAGACCGAGCTCCGTATCGAGGAAGAGGATCCCGTCCCCCTTGTCGAAGTCCTTGAGCCCCGACTCCCCCTCGACCGTGAGTATGATCTCGATATCTTTCCCGGTATCCTCTATCCTGAAATATAGACCCTCGGGATCGATATCACAGATCAGCTCCCGGATCACCCCGGCGAATCCTTCCGATTCCGCTTCAGGGATGGAGCCGTAGATATCCTGTCTCGCCACGGTGGTCTGCCCGAACTTGAACTGCAAACCCGAACCGATCAGAGCGAAAATTTCGTAGCCCGGGTCCCGGAGCAGTTCGGTAAGGCGCCGATTGAGCCGCTCCAGCTGCCTCTGCTTGTCCGCTTCGATGGCCAGGGCGCCCCGCCGCCCCCTCTCATCCAGATACTCCCGGCCCTTGGAACCGGCCAGAACGAAGGCGCCGGGCGGACTGACCGTGAGATCCTCCAGGCCGCCGTCGGAAAGCGGGGCGGAGGTCAGGATTAGCGCATGCCTGACCGCTGCGCCGGCGAACCTGGAGAGAAAAACCGCGTTGTAGATCGATTGAATCGAAGAAAGATAGCGGCCGCAGTAGTTGTTCACCGTCCCGTCCCGGTCCGTGATCAGGCAGCCGAGGGGAAAGCTCATGGCGGCGCAGAAGGCGAGGGCGCTGTCCAACTCTTCCCGAAATCCGGGATGGAGCTCGGACATGCGGGCCAGCAGAGCCTCTTCCCCCTGCTCGAGGAACAGGAGGTCTTTCTCCAACTCGTCGATTTCGTAGTCCAGCTCCAGATGGATCGCCCGGCTGCCCGCCCGCCGTTTGCCTGATCCGCCGGCGGAAAGCTCGAAGCGGCCGTCCCTGACCGGAATCCGTTTCAAGGCGGCCAGGCTGGAACCGAGACGTTCGGCATCCCCGGGGCCGGGGTTCCCCCCCGCCAGGATGCGGGCGACCAGCCGTCGGCGTGCCTTCCCCGTTTCCTGCATGAGGGTGTAGAATTGCTGGATCGTCCGTATCTCCTGATGCATGAGCTTGGGCCGCGACGAGAGATCTACTTACCCTATCGGGATTTGTTTAAAAATATCAACCACCCGCCGCGGTTTCCGCGAGGATCGACTGTACACCCCGAACCGGGATTGTCAGCCATTCGGGTCGTTCCTTCAGCTCGTGCACCACACCGGTTATTCCCTTGTCCAGCAGAAAGGCGCGCAGAAGGATTCTCTGCTCGGCCTCGTCGGCCGGAAGGATGCCCGTCTGACTCATGGCCTTCCGGTAGGAGGAGAGGAACAGGCGGCTGACGGATCGATACCAGAGGGAGGCGTAGGGTTCCAGGCTTGCCAGGTCCTCGGGGTGGGCCGCCGTGTGCTGGTAAAGGGCTCCATAGGCGGCGTAGTAGAAAGAGCGGATCATATCCGCCACATCCCGGAGGGGAGAGTATTTCAAGCGCCGGGCGCCGGGGGGAAGCCCGGGTTCTCCCTCGAAGTCGATGATCATGAAGTCCCGACCCGTGAACAGAACCTGGTAGAGGTTGTAGTCCCCGTGTACCCTGGTTTTCATCCCGGAGATCTTGTGCCCCACGATCTCCATCAGGGCTGCCAGGATGTCCTCCCTTCCGGACAGCAGCGCCCGGATCTCCCGCTTTTGATCCGTCTCGAGCCCGGGCAGCGCGCCCTCCAACACAAGGAAGCTGCGCAGGACCCTGCTGCGCAGGGATTGATAGAGGGATCGCTGATAGAGTTTGGAGAAAGGCTCTGGAGCGAACAGCGGGTCGGATTTGTCCGAAGACAGGGCGCCGTGCATCTCCGCGGTGCGTTTGCCCAACAGCTCGGCGAATTGGACGTAGAGGCTGCCGATGAGCCCCTGGACAGTGGCACTGATCTGCCCGTGATCGGCGTCCAGAGGCGAACCGGATTCGAGGTCCGCCTCCACTACGCCCCGGTCCCCCATCAGAACCTCTTCGTAGAAGCGACTCAGAGCGCCCTGCAGCAGTGTCCAGGCATCCCCCTGATTGGGAACGTACTCCTGAAGCAAGGCTATGACCAGGGCATCGGAATCCGGCCGGCGGTACTCCAGGCTGGCCAGGTAACGGGGAACACAGGTGAAGCGGGCCACATCGCTCAGGTAGCGGACCATTTCCGTGTCGGGATTGGAGCCATCCTCGAACCGCCTGTACAATTTCAGATAGAGTCGATTGTCGAACACGATGGAGGTGTTGCACGCTCCGCCCCGCACGGACTGTTCGCCGGGCTCCCCTATCACCCGGGAGGAGCCAACTCCCTGCTGGATCTCTTCCGGTACTCGCTTTTTGCTGAACAGCCGGCTCGACAGCTCCCCCAGCCGTCCTTTGATCTTTCTCCGACCAAGGAGCAGTCCGTGAAGAAGTCGATGAACCTCCTCACTAAAACCCCCGTCGTACAGCAGTCCCCAGGAACCGTCCACGGTCAGACGGGCGATGATCTCGAATTTGAAACGTTCCATCACATCCAGGGTCTGCTCCTGAGCGGCAAAGGCTAGAGGCAGGAGGTACAACTGGGTGGGATCATCGCCGTACTCCGTCTCCAGGATGAGCAGCAGCGGCCCCTCGCCGTTCGGGAAAAGGCGCAGCTCCTCCACGATCCGTACCCTTCGCAACTGTCTGTCCCCATCGGCATACCAGCAGCGGTTCACCAGATAGGCCGGGAGCACCTTGTTTTCGAATGTCTTCCTTGCCTGCCCCCGGAGCACCTCCATCCAGGAGCCCTGTACGGAAAGTTCCATAGTGTCTCCGGCATCGCGCAAACGCACCGCTTCCCGTTCCTGGGCCAGGCTCAACCAGAGAAATCCGTAAGGACCCAGGTTGAGGCGGTAGGGCTCCTCGCCGACGTCGGGAAAACGATGCTGGCTGAACACCTCTCTGGGGGTAAAGGAGGAAAATCCGGCCAGGTCGAGCTCCACGACCTGGTGAAAGCGGGACAGGTTGGTTACCACCAGGAGGGTCTCGCCCTGCCAGTTGCGGGTGAAGGCCAGCACCCGGGGGTTTTCGGGAAAGAGGAACTGCAGGTCTCCCCGGGCCAGGGGTTGGACGTTCTTGCGTATCGAAATCAGTCGCTTCATCCACCACAACAGGCTCGAAGGATTTTTCGATTGGGTTTCCACGTTCACCGCTTCGAAGTGGTACTCCGGATCGATGATCACCGGCAGATACAGCTGCTGCGGTCCGGCCCGGGAGAAGCCGGCGTTGCGGTCGGCGCTCCACTGCATCGGCGTGCGCACCCCGTCCCGGTCACCGAGGTAGTAGTTGTCCCCCATCCCGATCTCATCCCCGTAGTACAGCGTCGGCGTGCCCGGCAGGGAAAACAGCAGGATATTCATCAGCTCGATCTTCCTTCTGTCATTGCCGAGCAAAGGAGCCAGACGCCGGCGAATGCCCAGGTTGAGGCGGGCCCTGGGGTCCTGGGCGTAGAAGCGATACATCTGGTCCCGCTCCTCGTCGGTGACCATTTCAAGGGTCAGCTCGTCGTGATTTCTCAGGAACATGGCCCACTGGCAGTTCTCGGGGATCGCCGGGGTCTGCTCCATGATGTCGACCAGGGGAAAGCGGTCCTCGATGGTCAGGGACATGTACAGGCGGGGCATCACGGGGAAGTGGTAGCAGAGATGGCATTCGTCCCCCGCTCCGAAGTAGGCTACCGCGTCCTCCGGCCACTGGTTAGCCTCGGCCAGGAACATCCGGTCGGGAAACTTCCGCTCGGTATGGGCCCGCAGCTCCCTGAGGAAGGCGTGGGTTTCGGGAAGGTTTTCGCAGTTGGTGCCCTCCCGCTCGTAGAGGTAGGGAATCGCGTCCAGGCGCATCCCGTCCACCCCCATGTCGAACCAGTAGTCCAGCACCCGGAGGATCTCTTTGCGCACCTGGGGATTGTCGTAGTTCAGGTCGGGCTGATGGGCGTAGAAGCGGTGCCAGTAGTAGGCTCCGGCTGCCGCATCCCAGTTCCAATTCGAGGTTTCGGTGTCTTTGAAGATGATTCGGGCTTCGGTGTAGCGGTCCCAGGTGTCGCTCCACAC
>CAZPQC010000122.1:0-11374 GCA_964588525.1 uncultured Spirochaetaceae bacterium | reverse complement strand
TGAACACCATGGTGAACCCGGCAGCCACCATCAGATCGAGCAGCTCTTCATCCTGGGCCAGGGTGATGCTCGCCTCCGTGGAAAGGGAAAAGGGGTAGCGGTGGGCTCTCTGCCAGGCTGCCAGACGCGGGAGCAGCTTCTTGGCCTTGCTCTTGTTGCCGACGAAGTTGTCGTCCACGATAAACAGGGAACCGCGAAATCCCGTGTTGTACACGTGATCCACCTCCCTCATGAATTGCCGGGGATCCTTTGTTCGGGGCTTACGGCCGAACAATTCGATGATGTCGCAGAACTCGCAATCGAAGGGACAACCCCGAGAAAACTGCAGGGGCATGCTCTCGTACAGATTGACATCCACCAGATCGAAGCGCGGCAACGGGGTCAGATCGAGATCGGGCTTCCCATCGGCCCGGTAGATATGGCGGGCCTGTCCCCGTTCCCAATCCCGCAGGAACTCGGGCAGGCTGCATTCAGCCTCGTCCAGAACGAAGTGATCCACCCCTGCGATATTTGCATACGAGGAGGTCGGATAAGGCCCCCCTGCGACCACGGGGGTGGCGCACTCCCGGCACCGCGCTACCACCTCATCGAAGGACTTCTGCTGAACAATCATGGCGGACAGGAAGACCATATCCGCCCATTCGATATCCTCCCGCAGCAGGGCCCCGACGTTCATGTCGATCAACCTCAGCTCGTAGTCCTCGGGAAGCATGGCCGCCACGGTCAGCAGTCCCAGGGGCGGCAGCAGGGCTTTCTTCCGGACAAAGGGAAGGGCGTATTTGTAGCTCCAGTATGTGGTTGGGATGCGGGGAGAGATGAGCAGTACTCTGCGGTTCATAACGATCCTTTCGATCAGGAGTAGGGTTTTCGTACTGCCCTGAATGACGGAATAATGGGGCTGGAGGTTGCGTATAATTGTTCACCCCCTCGCAGGTCTTAGCGCTCCCGGACCTGGAAAACCGCCATGACGCCGAAATGGTCTGAAGGGTAGAGACCCCGGGCCGGGCGGTTGAGCACCACCTCGCTTACCTCGACCTGCAGGCCGGGCCCGCGGAAGAAGATGTAGTCGATGCGCTGCCGTTTGGGTTCCTGCCAGAAGTCCTCCGGAAACACCCGCTTCTGCAGCTGGATGTTGCCGTTCACGGTGCCGTCCCAGGTGTACCCGGGCGGATCCCCGGCCTCCTCGAAGGCATCCCTGAATCCCGCCGCCCTGAGCAGGGCGATCTCCTCCGAGTCGCTTCGGGCGTTGAAATCCCCCATCAGGATCACCGGTACCCCGCCTGCGACCCTGTCGATGAACCGTACGGTCTCTCTGGCCTCCCCGAGGCGCCACCTCTGCCCCTCCACCGCCTCGGCTGTCAGCTCATCGTGGCGCCGGGCATCGATCAAACCGGCATCCCGGCGCTCGGCCAGGCGCCGGAGGTAGTCCGGGGTCGGGAAGGGGGAGGCGTGCCAGTGGGTGTTGAACACATACAGCTCCCGGCCGGCGACGGTTATCCGGCCGCCGATCACCTGGGTGGCGTCGGCAAAATGGAAGGTGAAGAAATTGCCCACGGGTCCCCCGGACAGCTGTCTGCGCCCGGCGCTCTCGAGTTGAAGCGAATTCCTGGCCAGGATCACATCCCCCTCCCGCAGGTTCACCGGCAGTCCGAGAGGACCGGCGCGCAGCCCTCCCAAGCCCACGTGGTGGATCCGATCACAGCCCAGCTCCCGAGCCAGCAGCCGGGCGTATCCGGGCAGTTTGTTGGCTTCGTTCACGGCGATCACGTCGGGGTCCAGCTCTTTCAACTGCTCGATCAGGACCAGAGTGCGGCGGTCCCGCGTCTGCGGATCCTGGTATTCCCCCATCCTCAGCGACCCCTTGTAGTCCAGCCCGGCCCAGACGTTGATGGTGACTATCCGCAGCTCCTCCGCGGCCGCTGCACCGGTGCCCAGAACAACAACCGCGAACAGGAACAGGAAGAATCGTATGCCTCTCATCTCCAGCCTCCCTCGTAGCCTGAGTATACCCCGAGGCGGTGGAAGGTGAAAACATACGCACTTTCCTTGAAATGAGAGGAGGAACTGTTATACTTCAAGGAAAAGAAGCCGGTCGATTCCGTTCCGTTTTCTAAGGAGGACAATCATGAAAAAGATAACCATCTTCCTACTGCTGGCCCTCATTCCATTGGCCTGCGTAACCCCGCCCCCGGGGCAAGATCAGGAAGCCAGGCGGGAGCTGGACGGGCTGATGGAACACTGGCAGACCGCGCTGCGGGAGCGGAATATCGACGCCTTCATGGAGGCGTACCGGCCCGAGGCAGAGAAGGTGATCCTCCAGCGGGACGGCGGGGAGCTTGTCCTGCGCGGACTCGACCAGATCCGGGAACAGCAGATCAACGCGTTCGAACACTCCGACGTGTTTCGGGAGCTCCGTTACCTGGAGCCGGAGCGGGAGTTCCACGGCAACTCGGCGGCATTCCACTACCGGGTGGAAGGTCCCGAGATCTTTTTCGTCGAGCATTTCGAATTCGTGCGCCGGGAGGGACGCTGGGCGATCATGCACCAGGTGATCGACCTGCGTGCCGGTGAGCGCCCCGAGGGGATGGCCGAAATTGGGGCCGAAGACCGGGAGGCGCCCCGGGTGGCCAGCGAGTTCCAGGCCTGGGCGGATGGAAACGGCAACGGCGTCCTGGAACCCCCGGAGCTGGAGGAGTTCCTGGGAGCAGTGCATGCTTTAATCATGGAGCCGCACCCGATCCGCACGCCGGTGGATGAGTTCTTCGATCTGGACCGGGATAGGGAGATCAGCCACCAGGAGATGATCCTGGCCCAAAACATTATCATCCTTGAACAGTTGCGGAGACTCTATCGCTACGATCCGGATATCGCCCGCCTGTTCGATTTCGACCAGGATGGGTGGATCGCCCTCTGGGAAATTGCGCCGATGCAGGATCTGATATTCTTCCCCGAATTTCGAGAACCCCGGGAGGCCAGGGGATCGATAGAGCGACGCGTCGATCGCAATCGGGACGGATTCGCCGACAAGGAGGAGTTCGAGCTGTTCGCCCGGCGGGTTTTCGCCATTGCCGCCCTGCTTCCCCTGCCGCCGGTACAGGGATATGCGGATGCGGCAAGCAAAGATGGCGTGTTCGCCTACGTCGATCTGCAGGAAGACGGCCGTCTCGATCCCCGGGAGGAGGGTGATCTGGTTTTCGTCGTCCAGGAAACCGTGCTCGCTTCTCCTGGACGTCCCGTTCAAAGTCCCCTGGAAGCCTACTTCGACAGGAATCGCGACGGCCACCTGGCACTGCCGGAGATCGAACAGGCAAGGGTCGAGTTCATGGAGGCGGCCATCGCCGGCCTTTTCGATGCGGAACCGGAGCTGGCCAGGGAGTACGTTGACAGGAACAATAACGGAAGGATCGACGATGAGGAGGTGGAGCTGGTTCTGAGAAGGATCTTTGCCGACCCGGGCTTTCGGGAACCTCATCCCGTGGAAGGACCACTGGACGAACACCTGGACAGGAATCGGGACGGTCATGTAGGTATGGAGGAGATGGGCGAGCTCTACCACCGCATCTTCCGGGTCGCCGCGCTCACCTGGCTCGAGGCACCGGAGCGGCGACAGGAACGCTGGGCTGTGCGCAGCGCCCTGGATGAGTTGACGGATCTGAACGGAAACGGCTTTGTAGAACCGGAGGAGAACGAGATCGCCATGGGCGCACTGGAAGAAACCCACCGTGTACGCAGCGAGTTCGACCGCCGCATCGATTTCAACGGAAACGGGACCGTAGAGGAGATAGAGATCATCCGGGCCAGACGGGCGGGGAACGTGATCATCGAAAAGCCGGAGGAGATGGCCAGGGCTCTGCCCGTGGAAACACCGATCGACACCCTCCTCGACCTGAACGGAGACAGGCAGGTGAATGAGGAGGAGATCCGCACCGTGCTACAGTTCCTGCAGCAGCCGGAGCGTGCCGCTGCCCCGGGCCGCTGGTGGTCCCTCCTGGATTTCGACGGCAACGGTACGGTGAGCCGGGAAGAGCTGCTGCAGGGATGGGAGATGTATCTGCGCCCGCACCCGGTGAATCCCGAGTTCCAGCTGGACGGCAAGCTCGATGCCAACGGCAACGGCTTCGTAGAACCCCAGGAGGTCGGGATCGCCGCCGGCTTTTCCCACGGGCAGCCCATCCCCTCCTTCGATGAACGCCTGGAGCAGCTCGGCTGGCGGGAGGAAAGGGTGGCGGAAAAGGCCGGCACCGCCACGGAGACCCGCTTCGAAAGCGAGTATTACAAGAAGCTCGGCCTGATCCAGGACAAGAAGCTGGCCGTGGTCGGGATTAACAGCGGAACGAAAAACATTGACGAGGAAACGGCCAGCGGGGTCATGGTGTTCATTGAAAACGCCTTTGTCAACGTGGGCAAGGTGCGGGTGGTGGACCGGCAGAACATCACCAAGATCGTCAAGGAGTACGAGTTCCAGCAGAGCGACCTCACCGATGAGAACACCGCGGTGGAGATCGGCAAGCTCTCCGGCGCCGACATCATCGTGATCGGCAGCGTCAGCTACGTGGGGAAACTGTACTACCTCAACATCAAGCTGATCAGTGTCGAAACCGGTGAGATCATCGGCTCCAGCATCGACAAGGCCGAGGACGCCACCGGATTCTACGAGATGTGCAACCAGGCCGTGTACAAGTTGTTTTAGAAGGGGTTGAGTCCGCCAGGACAAGTCAGCAAGATCCGGATTGCGTTCTCTTTCCAGAATCCCTACTATTGGTGCATGGAGAACTCAAAGCCATGAATGAAGACTATCTGCGAATCGAAAAGGCGATTCGCTATCTCGAGGATCACATCCTCGATCAACCCGGTCTCGAGGACATAGCCGAACAGGTCCACCTCAGCCCCTATCACTTTCAGCGTTTGTTCACCCGCTGGGCCGGGGTCAGTCCCAAACGCTTCCTGCAGTTCCTGACCCTCGAGCATGCCAAGCAGCTGCTCAAGAGCGGCACCCAACTGGATGCGACCTTCCAGGCCGGCCTGTCCAGTCCGAGCCGCCTCCACGATCTGTTCGTGGCCGTGGATGCTGTGACTCCCGGCGAGTACAAAGCGCTCGGCTCGGGCCTGGAGATCGCCTACGGCCTGCATCCGAGCCCGTTCGGGGAGTGCCTGCTCGCCGTGACGGAACGGGGATTGTGCGCTCTGTCCTTTGTCGATGACGCGGATCCTCGGGCCGCCCTGCAGGATCTGCGCCGGCGCTGGTCCCGGGCTCGCTTGCTGGAGGATAACGAGCGAACCGCGGCCATGATCCGGCGGGTATTCGACTCCTCTGCGGAGTCCAATCACGCCCCCATTCCCCTGCTGCTCAAAGGGACGAATTTCCAGATCAAGGTATGGGAGGCTCTGCTGCGCATTCCCCCCGGGGCAGTGACGAGCTACAGCCGACTAGCAACTGCGATCGGAAATCCCGCTGCCGGCAGGGCCGTGGGCAGTGCGGTCGGGGCCAATCCGATCGCCTACCTCATTCCCTGCCACCGGGTCATCCTCAGTACCGGTGCCTTCGGCAATTACCGCTACGGCGCGTTGCGGAAAAAAGCAATCCTAGGTTGGGAACAGGCGCAGCTCCTTACCAACCGCGTTTGACCAGCCCCGCTTTTGCTGTTACTCTGGGTGTCGAATCGGCGCAAATACCGACATCCAGGAGGTGCTCATGGGCTCAACGAATAACACACGGATATTGAAGAGGATACTCGCTGCTCTCATCGTGGTATCGGCCGCGGTTGCCGTGAGCGGTTGTTTTCCGAACATGATGGCCCAACAGCAGCAGAGCGTAAAAACCGATCCGATGTACAGCCCGGACGGGATGAAGCTGGTCTTCATTTCCACCCACGACGGCGATCCGGAGATCTTCGTCATGAACGCGGACGGCAGCGGTCTCAAGAAGCTGACGGACAACACGGCCGTGGATGCGGCCCCCAGCTGGTCTCCCGACGGCGGCAAGATCGTCTTCACCTCGGACCGCAGCGGCTCCTTCGAGTTGTACCGTATGAACGCGGACGGCAGCCAGCAGCAGATGATTCCCACCGCCGTTGAGGGTATGTGAGCACAGATAAACCGATCCGTACGACCCAGGCGGATACCTCTGCGGGGATGATCGACCTGGCCATCGGGCATCCCTCCCCTTCCCTCCTGCCCGTCGAACTCATCCGCCGGGCGGCGGAGCGGAGATTGGCGACGGACTTCACCCCCTACCTCCAGTACGGCTACGAACCCGGGGACGGCTACTTCCGAACCGCTTTGGCCGATTTCTTGAGCCGTCACTACGGCCGGCAGGCCAGGGCAGGCGATCTGTTCGTCTCCGGCGGTGCATCTCAGGCTCTGGACCTGTTCTGCACCCTCTACACCAAGCCGGGAGATGTGGTATTCGTCGAGGAGCCCACTTACTTTCTGGCTCTGCGCATCTTCGAGGATCATCACCTGCGCATCGTCAGCCTGCCTGCGGATGAGGGAGGATTGGTAATCGAGGCCCTGGAGGAGCAACTGCAAAGCCTGCACCCGCTATTCCTCTACACGGTGCCGACTCACCAGAATCCCTCGGGAGCAACCCTGCCTGCGGATCGGCGGCGGCGTCTGGTCGAACTGAGCCGGGAGAAGGAATTTATGATCCTGGCCGATGAGGTGTATCACCTGCTGACCTATGGGGAGCAGGTGCCGCCTCCCCTGGCCGCGTTCCTCTCCGACGCTGCGGTTCTGTCGCTCGGATCCTTCTCCAAAATACTGGCTCCCGGCTTGCGCTTGGGCTGGATACAGGCCTCCCCCCGCCTCCTGCGCCCCTTGACCGAATGCGGAATGCTGGACAGCGGCGGCGGCTTGAATCCCTTTATCTCCGCCCTGGTGTTGAGCGCGATCGAAACGGGTACGCTGGATGCCCATCTGGAGCGGCTGCGTAAGGAGTACGGCAGCCGCCTGCAGGCAATGAAGGCGGCAATCGACAGCTGTCTTGCCGGCCAGGTCGACTTTTTCCCGCCCGGCGGTGGCTTCTTCTTCTGGCTGCGCCTGCTTGACGGCCGGGACAGCGCAACCCTTCTCAACGCCGCTAAAAAGTGCGGGACCTCCTTCGTACCCGGATCTGCCTTCTCGGCGGGCAAGCGGCTGGGCGACCGGCTGCGCCTGAGCTTCTCCTATCATCCTGTGGAGACACTTCGAGTTGGGGTACAGAGACTGGCGGAAAGTCTGTTCCGAAATCCGCCGATAGTCTAGAAAGATCCACTATTCGGAGGTCAAGGATGGGGTACAGGTTGAAGAACGGTGTTTTCTCGGTTCGCTGCCGTCACCCCGGTTGTCCCTTCAACACTCAGATAAAGATCGAATCGATCCTGGTGGGCGCGACCGAAAAAGATGTCGAGTTGGAGGCAACAAAAATCGCCCGGGACATGGCGACGACCAAACACGATGCCGTTTACGGCACCAATCACTATCTGGAGAATCCGGTGATCCACAAAGTGGCCGGGAATTACGAACCCTTCGGCGCCAGGAGCTGATTCCACCGGACCGCTCCCTGCCCGGTGGGGTCTTGGCCAGGCGCGCGCCACCGGAAAAAAAGGCTCCCCTTTTCAGGGGAGCCTAGGTAAGAGTGTGGCGGGGGGTGCCGGCGTCAGAAGGCCGTTCCGCCGCCGACTTGCCCAGAGAGGGGTGGGTTGGTAGGGGTTTTTCTATCGGTTCCGGCACACACTTTCCATTTCTTCATACGTACCCTCCTGCACGGTCGCAATTATTCCCTTTGGAAGAACACTCCCGCATCGCAGGACATTGCTATTTTTGCATTTTCTGTACCAAATCCACGGAACAAGAATAAAAATGTTGTAAGTATTTTTATTACAAAGAATTATAGTGACTCGGCTGTAAGACCGTCGGAAAAGCCGACCGTATTGTGTGATTTAGTAGACAGATCTTTTCACCGGATGAGCAGAGTCCGGGGTGGGGTGCCGGCTTCCCGGACCCCCTGACCCGATCGTCTCAATCCGCGTAGTGCATCGATTTTTCTCTCTCTATGCACGTCGGCCGGTCATTCGTTGATACGGGTTGATTCGGGAACGAACTCTTTAATTATATACATAATAGTTAATTAGTACATATTACATATTCGGCACGAAGATTGCGGATGAGTAGCAGGAAGGGATGATCATGAATCTGCTCACCGCGCTCTACAAGGTCCTGGTTTGGATGGCACGCTCGGTGGTGCTGATCGTGGTAGTGCTGTTTCTCGGAGTGCTTCTGCGGTTCAGCGGCAAACGTTAGATGCCCCGAGTGCGGGGATCGCGAGGATCAGAGCAGCCGGCGGTAGCGGGACCGCATCGTTGCGGCTACAATTCGAAGTATGGCGATCTGCAGTCTGTGCGGAAGCTCTTCTGCCACCGTCTCCAAGACGCTCCGGGTCTGCCTCAACTGCGTCCGTGAATATCCCGAGCAGGCCCTGGCCCTGACGGATCCGGCCCACAAAACGGCCCGGACCGCTTTCGGCCTCCCGGACAAACCGCCCCGGGATCCAAATGGCATTCCCTGCTCGCTCTGCGTAAACGAGTGCCGGATCCCCGACGGCGGCATCGGTTACTGCGGGCTGCGACGGAACGTCGGAGGCAGGCTGGAGGGTGTATCATCCGACCAGGGCCGGCTCTCCTGGTACCACGATCCCCTGCCAACAAACTGCGTGGCCGACTGGGTGTGTCCGGGCGGGACCGGTTCCGGCTATCCCCGGTGGGCATACAGACACGGCCCGGAGCGGGGATACGCCAACCTGGCCGTCTTCTTTCAAGCCTGCTCCTTCGACTGCCTGTACTGCCAGAACTGGCACTACCGGGAGCAATCCCTCAGCGCGCCGCTGCGCTCAGCCGAATCCCTGGCCGCCGGCGTCGACTCCCGCACCTCCTGCGTCTGCTTCTTCGGCGGAGATCCGGCGCCTCAGCTGCCCTTCTCCCTGCACGCGGCCCGCCTGGCCCGAGAGCGAAATGATGGCAGGATCCTGCGCATCTGCTGGGAGACCGGAGGAGCCATGGCGCCGGAGCTTCTCGACGAGATGGTGGAGACGGCCCTGAGCTCGGGAGGCTGCATCAAGTTCGATCTCAAGGCCTGGGACGATAATCTGCACAGGGCTCTCACCGGCAACACCAACCAGCGTACCCTGGAGAACTTCCGTCGGGCAGCATTCCGGATCGCCGAACGGCCCGACCCTCCCCTGCTGGTGGCCAGCACATTGCTGGTGCCCGGCTACATCGATGCGCAGGAGGTGGGCGAGCTGGCCGGGTTTCTCGCCGCCATCGATCCGGACATTCCCTACAGCCTCCTGGGATTCCATCCCGCTTTCATGCTCTCCGACCTGCCGCCGACCTCGAAGGTCCAGGCGCAGGCCTGCCTGGAGGTTGCGAAAGCTCAGGGTTTGTCGAGGGTTCGCATCGGCAACCGCCACGTGCTGGTGTAAGAGGACGGAGGGTAGTAACTACGGTGACACGCCAATTATTTCCCGAGAAACGTTTTCTTTCTGATCCAGATAGGCACGGATCAGCTCGACGATTTCTTCGGGTTCCGGGAATCGATCTTCCTCAAACTTCGAAAATATCAAATTGCCGTCAACCAGAACATCGAAACTATGAAATTCCCCCGGTTCCAGCTCCACGTCTACGGCAAACACTTTTTCGATTTCTACCGCCAACCTGGCGGCTGTTGATTTGTATGCTCAAGAAGTACAGTGCCGGATAACGACACTTATACTCTTCTGCGTATCGGAGACATCGTCTCCATGGCTACCGTCGGAAACCAAAACGACGGGTGATAGCAGCGCTAATGCGAAGGTCAGTAAAACAAATCTACCGAGCATAGATGCCTCCCAAACGATCACCGAACCATTTAGTGGTCCAAGACCGCCTTCTCCGATATTTCACACATTCTACGATGTGGTGCGTACCTATAATTTGTCAGAATTCGAGGCTGTTTGTCCATCTATCAGAACAACTTTGGTCGTATTTTGCGGAACCTGACCTACTCCTCGGGTTCCGCTTCGGACGCCGTGGTCTCGTATTCCTGCTCGTGCATCTCTACAACACGGTGCTGCGGGGTACGGTTGACGCCCAACCGAAAAACGTCGGGCCTGGAATAGTGCCCGGCAACATCACAGATCGCCTTGGCCGAGTATATGTACTCCGTTGAACACTCGGCAATAAGGATCTCCTCGCCTTCTGCCGGCCCTACGATGATCTCGCCCCTGGGATCGATGATGCAGCTCTCACCGGGATAACTGCCGGCTATTTCCTTGTACTTATCTGAAACACGGTCGGGCGACAACACGTCGCCCACATCGATGACGTAGGCCGCAGCCTGGGATGCAAAAGCCCTGGATAAGTACGAGTGGCGTGAGGTGGTCATGCCGGGCCAGGCCGCGATGTGCACCTGGGTACCCTGCGCCATCAACGCGTAGCCGGGAAGGACCATGTTGTGTTCCCAGCAGTTGAGGCCGCTGACTCTGGCATAGGGGCGATCGTAAACATTGAGACTGCTTCCGTCTCCCTCACCCCAGGCGGTTCGTTCCCGGTGCGTTGGCTTTAGCTTCCGGTGACGTCCCATGATCGATCCGTCGCTGCCGATGAACAGCAGGCTACAGTAGACCGTGCCGCGAGTCTGGGGGTCCCTCTCGGCCAGACCCATCACAACATCAATATTGGCTTTTCGAGCAGCATCACCTAGCCGGTCGGTGGTGGCGCTTGGTATTTCTACAGCGTTCGCCAGATATTCGGCCGCCATGGATGACTTCGCGTCCCCCCAGACGAAAAACGGGTATCCGGGCAGCCATGACTCGCCAAAGGCGGCAAGCGCAGCGCCCTGAGCGCCTGCTTTCTGGATAAGGTGGCATGCCTTCTCGGTCGATGCATCACGATCGAAGTAGATGGGCTCAGCTTGAACCGCAGCAAGCTTGAACTGAATATATGTCGCCATGCTGATATACCTCCTTTGAGCAGCGATGCCGCACAGTTTACAATATCTAGCGGATTGGTATTTTTGGCTACCTGTTCATCTGATTCAAATCGCTTTCAGGGTAAGTTGAGGCGAGCTGAGTGCCTTTGACGCCTCAGAGACTGAAGCCGAAATAGATCCTGTACGGCCACTCCGTCTCGAAAAACTCCAGGTCGGTTAAGGGAAAGGCGACTTTGCAGTACAGGTACGCCTCACGCTTGGAAGTAACCAGGATTCCGCCCCTCAAAGCCAGTTCCAAACTCAGGGGATAGCCCGTTTTCAGATCTCCCTCATCCAGGATGAACGCGACCCCCCCTTCGGCTCGGACACCGAAGCTGAACCGTTCATACCATCTAACGCTGTCGAAGGGGTTGTGGAACGGATTGAAGCG
>CAZPQC010000121.1:0-11400 GCA_964588525.1 uncultured Spirochaetaceae bacterium | reverse complement strand
TCTCTTCCTCATCTTCCTGTTCGATCACAGGCAGGCGAATGGTGAAGGTGGCTCCTTGGCCGCTCGTTCCTCGAGCTTCGATGTCTCCCCCGTGATCCTTGATGATCGCTTTGGAAATGGACAGACCCAAGCCCGTGCCGTGGCCGCTTTTCTTGGTGGTGAAGAACGGCACGAACAGCTTCCGGGCTTCCTCCGCGGAGAAGCCCTTGCCCGTGTCACTGATCTCGACAACCACGAACCGTTTATCCGCGGGATCCGCAAAGGAACGGATGCTGAGCCGCCGGATCGCTGATCCCTCCATGGCCTGACGGGCGTTGGAGAGCACATTGAGAAAGATCTGCGCCAGCCGGGTTCGGTCCCCTCGTACATCGGGAAGATTTTCCGATAATTCGAACCTGACCTCGACACCGGAAAGTTTCATCTGAGGTATGAGAAAATCGGCGGTTTCCCGAATAACGCTGTTGACGGCCAGAGAGGTGAAGTGGCGTTCTTCCTTCCGCGCCAGTTCACGCATCTCGTTGATGATTTTGGCCGCTCGATCGACCTGCTCGGAGATCAGTCGCAGATTTCCCTTTACCTCCTCCACGCTGCCCACCGATTGTTCGAGCATGTAGAAGGCGTTGCGCGCGTAGTTGCGTATTCCAGTGAGCGGCTGGTTCAGCTCATGGCTGATCGCCGCCGCCATTTCGCCGAGCTCGGCCAATCGGGTGGAATGCTCGAGCTGCTCTTCCTGTTTTTCCGCCAGTTCGATGAGCTCTTTTCGTCTTTTTTCCGTTTCTATCTGGGCTTTTCTCTCTGCCTGTTCTCGATCTCTGACAGAACCTATGAAAAACGAAACCAGACCGAACAGAGCGATTCTGGCCGCATCGTTCCAGATGCTGCCCAGGTTCAGGCCGAAAAGGTGGAATGAAAACACGAGGATTGCCATGAACAGGGTAACCAGCATGCCCCGCCGTCCCCACCACAGGCAGGCCAGAACGATCGGTATATACATGAAGTGGGTATAGACGATATCGGTGTGGAGCAACAGGCGAAAGTAGAGAGCTGTCCCCACAGAGATGCCGATGAGGAGAACTAGGATTGTAATTCGCAAAGTCCTGTTGATAATTCAAATTATAGACCGAACTCGAACCTGGTCAATCGTCTTTCCCGGGCTATCGCTCTACGGCAGCTCCCCGATAACCTCGTTCGACACACCTTCAACTTGATATCCC
The DNA here is from genome assembly GCA_964588525.1 of uncultured Spirochaetaceae bacterium. GTDB lineage: Bacteria > Spirochaetota > Spirochaetia > SZUA-6 > DRHE01 > JAFGQJ01. The sequence goes on along the minus strand of CAZPQC010000121.1, from coordinate 10,186 downwards.
AGGACGCCGATGGTACAATGATTGCACCGTGAAGGATGTCCTCCGCCTGCCCATACTCTTTCTATTCGTATTCGTGCTTCTGTTCATCCTTTTCTCCGCCTTGAGCGTGCTCGCCCTGTGGGGCAGCGTGTATTCCGAGGGGCGGGAGGCTGCCCTTCAGGTGGTGGAAGCGCACATCCCCCAACTGCTCGTTCAGATGCTGCCGGCCGCGGTCCTGGTTGCCCTGGTTGTCCTACTGGCGCGCATCGCCGCGAAACCGGGAAGCCGTTTCCTGTCTCTGCTTATCCCTCTGGCCGGAGCTTTTGTGCTTCTGGCCTTCGGCTACCAGATCCTCCAGCGGCTTGGGCCGGCCGATGGAGCCGGGCCAGGGGTATCCCGTCCAGGGGTAGTCGAACCTTCCCCCCGGCGTTTCCTGCTTCCGGAGGTCTTCAATACGACCGAAAGCAAGGTGATCTATGTAGAACAGATCGATGAGCGCACGGTCAGTCCCGTGGTCCTGGCCGAAGGAGGCAGTGCCGACCAGAAGCTGCTGTATTTTCCTCAAGGCCGGATTTCAGTAGGAGAAGACTCTATCGTTGTTCGGATGGCCGGATACACCCTGGAAATAGATCCGGATCCGGTGTTCGGCAGCATGTTTGCCGCGGATCCTGTCCTCAGGCGCTTCTTTTCCGATCTGGATTTCCTCAACCGGGAATTGCAGCGGGTTTTCCGGCATTCGCTGCCTGCATTCTACTTCGCCGTTCTCGCCCTGGTGGTCGCCTTCTACGGAAGCGGAATGTTTCTCCGCCTTACCCGCTGGCATCTGCTGAATGTCACCCTGGCTCTCTTGGCAATAAGGGGATTGCTGGCCTTGTTTCGCTTTATGAGCGAAGGAGTGGTCTTTGAGCTCGAAAAGGTCTTGAGGAATCCCCAGGCCGTGCAATTCCTGCCCGAGCTGGCACTTTTAGTCGTCGGCGGACTCTTGCTGCTCCTCGATCTTCTGTTCGTTCCTTTTCAGCGAGTGGAGGAGGAATAAGCAGTGAGAAGGCGCATGGTGCAGAATCCTTTTTCGATTCTCTTTCTGTTCTACCTGCTCGCCTTTGGAGTCTTTTTCTTCTATTCGATCTTCACCTTTCCCGGATATCTGCCGACCTTCCAGTGGCCCTTTGTCTGGACAAGCTCTTTCTTGCTGTTCATGCGCTACTGTATCCCCGTGACAGTTGCCGCGGTAGCGGTTGCTTACTCCCTGTTGCCGACAGCGGAGACCGTCCGCATGCGCGCGGGCAGGCAGCCGTTTGCTAGATTGGTGAGCTCGCATCTGACGTCGTTTATCGCGCTAACGGTTGTGTATACAGCTCTCGTTTTGGGACTCCACCCGCTGGCTGTGAGAAACATGGAACGCTTCGATTCCCTGACGCTCGAAGCCCGGGTATTCAAGGAAAAGGCCGAGGCAGCGCTGGCGGAGGAGGATCGGGACACGGCTTTGGCCAACTATCAACGCTACCTGGCTATCGACAACGACAACAGAAGAATCATGAAGCTGGTGAGCGATCTCCAGATGGAGATGATTGCCGATCGTTCTGAGCCGCCGCGGGAGGTCCGGCAGGACCTCGAACCGATGAGGATCAAAGATCTGGCTGAAGGCAGAGAATCCTATGAGCTTCTCGAGATGGCCCAGAGCTACTACGAGCGGGAAGATTACTTTTCCGCGCATTACTACGCCAACCTGGCCTATCAGATCGATCCCAACAGCCGTGATGCCCGGCGTCTGGCCGCCAAAGCCCGAGAGATGATCGCCAGCAAGGACTTGAGCAAGCTCGACGTGGAAGAAATGCGATTGTACGAACGCAAGCGGGAGGGATACGAGTACTTCATAAACGGAGAGTATTTAAAAGCCTATCACGTGTTCCGGGAGCTGCAGGACATCTATCCACAGGATGCCGACGTGATCAGCTACCTGAACAAGAGCGAGGAGCGGTTGAGCAGGGAAACCTTCTTCCTCGATGAGGCTGAACAGATCGACACCCTTCCCGGAGCCACGGAGCTGCTCTTTGTGAATTACAGGGAGGAGGATGAGCGGGAGATCGTATTTATCGGCAAACTGGCCGGAATCGATGCGGGTATCTTCTGCAAGGACATCGAAGTGCTGCGTTTCAGTGCCCAAGGATTGTTGTATCACTACTACGCCCCATATGGCAAACTGAGGGACGGAACTTTGAATCTCCATGGGGTCGACAGAATTGCCGGGGACCGGGAAGCCATACCCCGGGAGGCCGTACCTCGCTACCTCTCCGGGGCGACGCGGCTTCGGCGGGAGCGGCTGCCCTACATGCTTTCGGTTGAACCCACTCTGGAACAGCTTCCCACTCTGAAAGGGGGCAAGGCGGCCTCCGCCTCTGCGGAAAGCCTGGGATTTTTCGCGCTATGGCAGGCGCGCAGGCAGATCGCGAGCTACGGCTACCCGGAATCCTCCATATCCGCTGAGATCCTGAGGCGGTTGCTCCTGCCCTTCAGCTTTCTCGTTCTCTGTCTCCTGTCGGTGGCTGTCGGCTGGCGCTTCCAGGCCCGTTTCTTCGCTCGTCTGCACTGGATCCTGTTCGTGTTCATGCCCCTGTTTCCGATCGTGGCCATCTCTCTCACCGGTCTTTATCTGCATGCCCAGAAGATCCTCCTGGCCTTCGTACTGCTGCGATTGGGTTTCTCGATCTCGCTGATTGTCTTTCTCGTTCTGCAGGGACTGCTGCTCCTGATCTCCATGATCATCCTGGCAGGCCAGAGGACGGATTAGGCCGTGGCCTTCAAAGGGAAACTGATCGGGGCTCTCCTCGGATCCCTGGCCGGTCCCATGGGAACGATTCTGGGCGGACTGGTCGGTCATCTGTACGATCGAGCTACCGAGGAGCGGTATGCTGCGGGTCGAATCGGTCAAAGGTCCCGGGGCATTGAGGACTCGATCTCCGCCGCCCAGCTGGATTTCCTCACCTCCTTGATCGGACTTTCCATCGCCGTCGCCAACGCGGATAGACACGTTCGGGTGTCCCAGATCGACGCGCTCAAGGCTTTCTTCAGGCAGAACTTTCCCTATTCCCAGGACGATCATCGGGTCATCCAGGCGGTTATTGATGAAACCTTTGTCAATCGGGATCGATTGGACGTCGACGCCCTGGCCAGCTACTACCGTCTCACTTCGAGTCCGGCGGGAAGGCTCTTGCTGCTGCGCCTGTTGTTCAAGATTGCCGAGGCGGACAAGCGGGGAATCTCAGAGGCGGAAGAGCACCTCATACGGCGAATCGCTACTTCCTTACGGATCGATGCCGCGTCTTTTCGAAGCGTTGAGGCAGAGTTCAAACAGGACGATAACCGAGCCTACGGTATTCTGGGTGTCAGTCCAAATGCCAGCAATGAACAGATCCGCAGTGCGTACAGGAAGCTGGCAGCTCAGTATCACCCGGATACCGTGGCCAACTTAGGGGCGGAGTTCACGGAGGTCGCCGAAGAGAAGTTCAAGCTCATCAACGAAGCCTACGGGGAGATTCGTGCTCAGCGGGGGTTCTGACCTGAAGTTTGCCGCTCTATGTGGGCGCCCAAATCTTTCAGCCGCTGGGAGAGGTTTTCATAGCCTCGCTCGATCTGATACACATTGCCGATAGTGCTCTTTCCTTCGGCGCAGAGCGCCGCGATCACCATGGCCATCCCGGCACGAACGTCCGGAGACACGAGCTCGGCACCCTTCAAACGGCAGGGTCCGCTCACCACCGCCCGATGGGGATCGCAGAGGATGATGCGGGCTCCCATCCCGATGAGTTTGTCCACGAAGAACATCCGGGATTCAAACATCTTCTCGTGAATGAGAATCGTCCCCTCTACCTGAGTGGCGCTTACCAGGGCTATGGAGATCAGATCCGGAGGGAAGCCGGGCCAGGGGGCGTCATCGATCTTGGGAATCGTACCGCCGATATCGGGAACGATTTTCAGTTCCTGGCCGGCGGGAATGCGGATCGTAGCGCCGTCGGTTTCCCAGTGGATTCCCAGCCTGCCGAAGGCGATCTTCGTCATCCTCAGGTATTGGGGCGCGGCGTCCTCGATCTCCAGTTCGCTGCGGGTGACCGCGGCCAGACCGATCAAGGAACCCACTTCCATAAAATCCGTCGAGATCTTGAACTCCGTGCCCGCCAGCCGCTTCACCCCATCGATGCGCAGAATATTGGAGCCGATGCCGCTGATGCGGGCACCCATCTGTGTGAGCATACGGCAGAGGTCCTGAATGTGGGGTTCGGAAGCCGCGTTCTGAATGACTGTAGTACCTTCCGAAAGTACGGCGGCCATGATGGCGTTTTCCGTAGCCGTAACAGAAGCTTCGTCCAGGAACAGGTCCGCTCCGACCAGTTTGTTGGCCTGAAGGCTGAATACCCCATCCACCTCGACCCGGGCTCCCAGTTCCCTGAAGGCGAGAAAATGGGTATCCAGTCGTCGCCGCCCGATGATGTCCCCCCCCGGAGGAGGAAGGGTGACCTTGCCGCAGCGGGACAGCAACGGCCCTGCAAAGAGGATGGACGCCCTTATCTGTTTGGACATTTCCAGAGGAATTGAGCAGTTTTTGATGTTACGGGTCTTGAGGCCGTAGGTGTGCTCATCCACCCGACGGATATCGGAGCCGAGGGCCTTTAGAATCCCGAGCATGACTTCCACGTCTTCGATGTCGGGAACGTTATTCAGGATTACCTCTTCGTCGCTCAGGAGGGTCGCAGCCAAACAGGGCAAAGCAGCGTTTTTGTTGCCGCTGGGCCGGATCCTACCCTTGAGAGGATGACCCCCCTCTATGAGATAGCTGTACATACTCTACAGCGTAATTTGCTTTAGGATTCTATGTCAATCGAGGTTGGGGGAGAAGGCGAATTGTCTGTCGTTGAATGGGTTCGTGGGCATATAGAGCCGTGCCTTGGCGATGTAGGAGGTGCCGTTCAGATCGATCATCCGGTAGGTAATCTCAAAGGAAGATCCTTCCTCGTCCTCGCTGGTGAAAGGATCCTCGAGGAGGGGCGGAAAAACGACCTCCCGCAGAGACGGGAACTCCTCTATCCCCATGTCTTCCAATCCCAGTGTATGAATCAGGATTCTGTGGTCGTTCCAGCCCTTTCTCCTCAGGGCCCGAACATCGGCGGGATCCAGCAGGAAATTCAAGATCTCCCGAAGGTCCCCGTCCAAAAGCAGTTCTGCAGCCGATGCCAGGAAAGCATTCAGATTGCGAACAACATTTTTAGACCGATATTCGACGAAATCCCGACCGTTCCACCGGTACCAGGTCAGGAAGGTTTCGAACCCCGTACCCTCCTCGATAGCTTTTTCCCTGACAAACAGATCGATCATGCCGTTCCCGTCTATATCCTCCAGTCGGTACTGGGTGGAAAGCGTTTCTACCAGGGTGTGCCGGTAGCGGGGAAGGCCGCTGGCATTGTCGAATACCAGCAACTCCACTTCACGTCCCTCTACGGTCTGGAATGAGGCTGTGATGATTACGGGGAGGGAGCGATTTGCGTAGAGAGGCCTGTCCCGGAAGTACTCGAACACGACGTGTTCTCCGAGGTCCAGGGTCTTGAGGCGTTGAAAATTTCCCCCGTTGTTGGCGAACACGAGCAGGGAGAACGGGACCGGATCATTGCCCTCTTGAAACAATCGGGAGGAATCAACCAGGCGGGCCATCTCTTTGGAATTGATGCCTCGTGCAGGCACTCCCAGAGAAAGACACTCCGGATGCTGATCGTTGTCCAGATCATGGAGAATGAGCGCGATGCGTCCCTTCACGGTCAGGGGTTGCAGATCTTCGGGATACAGCCGGGATATCTGACGCACCGCTTCATGGTAGCCGATCTCCGGAGGAGCCGGTTCCTCCGCGGGCTTTACCTCTACGGCTTCAGTCTCATCCGGAGCCGGCAGGCTGGTCTTGGGAGCTTCATCCGGCAGTTCGGAGCCGTCGGCCGGAGGTTCTTTCGCCGATCCGCTGCCCATGCAGCCCCCGAGGAGGAGAATGAATAGCAGCAGGGATAATAGGAGATCTCGTCCCTTCATCTGGGAGAAATTGTAGCCTAAAAGCGGGCGGTTTTTCTATCTACGGAGAAAAAAAGTGCAGCTGCTCAGTCGTTGATATTGAAATCCGCCCGGAATCCGAGCCCCGGCTGGGCGGCCCCCGTTTCGAATGCACTCTTCATGGAGGCATAAAAAAAGCAGCACCTTCAGGCACTGCCTTTTTTATGCCCGGAAGAGGACTTGAACCTCCACGACCTTACGGCCACTAGACCCTGAACCTAGCGTGTCTACCAATTTCACCATCCGGGCTGATATGGGGAAAATAGCAAATCCCGGCCGCCCTTGTCAAGCTCCATATGCCCTTCCACAACCACGCTTTCTTTAGTATCTTTAGCTCGGGGATCGGGAAGGGCGTGTTGGAACGGCACGATGGAGCACCCTGCGCCTTGCGTCCCTGGAAAGGCCTTTGTACACCCTTGAGAATCCTCTACATCGGTGAAATCGTCGGCTCTCCCGGGGTGTTCTGCGTGAAGAGCAGACTGGCAGAGCTCAAAGAGGAAAAAAGTATCGACTTCGTCATCGCCTGCGGGGACGGTGCTACCGGCGGATTCGGGATCGGAAAAAACCACTCGATCTATCTGCACAAACTGGGGGTGGACGCGATCACCTCCGGAGAGTGCATCTACTACAAGAAGGATATGGTCACCCACATCGTAAACGCCTCATACGTCCTCAGGGCGGCGAACTATCCCTTCGGTAATCCGGGGCGCGGATGGAACGTATTTCGGGTGGGAGACCAAAGCGTTGGAGTCGTGATTCTGCTGGGTCAATCGGGATTCAACCGGGTGCATCTGAACAATCCCTTTCTGATGATCGAGGGCATCCTGGAAAAGATGGCCCCGGAAACGAAAACCGTCATCGTGGATTTTCATGCTTCCACGACGGCGGAAAAATACACGATGTTCTACCATCTGGAAGGAAAGGTATCCGCCGTGCTCGGCAGCCACACTAAAGTGCTCACCGCTGATGCCCGGGTGCTCCCCGGCGGCACGGCGGTTATCGCCGGCACCGGACGAACGGGAAGCCGCTGTTCGGTGGGCGGATTGGATCCGGAGATAGAAATCCGCAAATTCGTTACCCAGATTCATGAACAATCCCGGGTCACCTGGAAGGATCTCGAGCTGCAGGGGGTTGTTGTCGAAACAAACGAGGAAGGAAAGGCCGTAGCCATCGAGACGGTGCGCGAGGCCTGCGAGGCAGAGGATCATGACGGAACAGGGCATAGTCAAGAAGGTTGAAGGACGGCTGGCCTGGATCTCCGCCGAACAGTGCGTGGGCTGCGACCACGAAGCCAACTGCGGCAGCTGCGGATCCATCGACGGAAGTTCTGAGCACTCCCGGCGCTCCGGTCATCACGAACTGACGATCTTCGGAACACGAAAGGAGCGATTGTTTGCGGTGCGAAACCCGCAATCCCTGGCCATCAAGACCGGAGATCGGGTTGAATACTTCATCGCCCCGGGTAAAGCGGTAAAAGCGGGATTTCTCGTGCTCATCGTTCCCATCCTGGCATTCTTTCTGTTCTATTATCTGACCGGCATTCTATGGCCGGATGCCGGAGAGACCGCCAAGGCCCTGGCCGGCGTCGGCGGCATTGCTATGGCATTCGTGATGAATTTCGCTCTGAAGAACAAGACCCGGGAGTATCCGGAGATCACCAAGGTGCTCTCGCCGAAGCCGTAGCAGCTTTCCAAAAACTTTTTCGAAAAAAACACCTCTCCGGTAGTGATTTCCGAAGATCGGGCTATACTTCAAGTAAAAGAGGTGTGGCGATGGTTCAGCTTCACATTAAGGGTTTCTTTCTCGATTCCGATCGAATGCCGGTGGCGGTGTTGAGTGATGCAACGGGCAAAAAGGTGCTTCCCGTGTGGATAGGCCCGTCGGAAGCAAGCTCGATCATCGTCGAGCTGGAGGAGATCAAGAGCCCCCGTCCCCTGGCCCATGATATACTGGCCAGCTACTTTCAGCGTCACGGATTCACGATGGATGGTTTGGAGATCTACGGACAATCCGGAGAGTTCGGGTACAACGCCCGTATCAAGTACCATCGACGCCTGCGGCATTTCGATATGGAGGTGCGTCCCAGCGACGGCCTTGCCCTGGCTGTGAGGCTCAAAGCCCCCGTGCTGGCGGAGGACCACCTGCTCAGCTCCGCGGACCTGTGCACCTTTCTCTCCTCGTTGCAGGATCCCTGCAAGGGCCTGATCTTTTTCGCTCCCGAAGCGCAATCCCGGCTGAACACCGACATGGGGCGCTCCGACAGCATGACCGCCCATACTCGACCCCATAGCAACTGAAGACCCAAAGCAGTCTGTTTGTGCGCTTTGGATGCACAGTTTCAATTGACATCTCCCGACCGGGTGTGAATAATTCTACCCATGAGCGGCAAGTATATCTTCGTTACCGGAGGCGTGTGTTCGGGCCTCGGAAAGGGTGTCGCCGCTTCCTCCATCGGCAGTCTTCTTGAGCACCACGGCCTCAAAGTCCGAATGATCAAGATCGATCCCTATATAAACGTTGATCCGGGCACCATGAGTCCGTATCAGCACGGTGAGGTCTACGTCACCGACGACGGAGCCGAGACTGATCTGGATCTGGGCAACTACTCGCGATTCACCTCCTCTCCGTTGGGACAGATCAATTCGGTGACAACCGGGCAGGTCTACCAGGAGGTGATTCGAAAGGAACGGGAAGGAAGATTTTTAGGACGCACCGTCCAGGTCATCCCCCATATCACCGACGAGATCAAATCCCGGATATTCAAGGTGGGTGAGCAGCCCGACGTGGATGTGACGATCGTAGAGATCGGTGGCACGGTCGGCGATATAGAGTCGATTCCCTTCCTCGAAACCGCCAGACAGTTTATCCACGATCTGGGCAGGAAGCGGGTGCTGTTCATCCACCTGACCCTGATTCCCACGGTGTCCGACGGGGAGATGAAAACCAAACCTACGCAGCACTCGGTGGCCTCCCTCCGGCAGATCGGTATTCAGCCGGATATGGTCCTTTGCCGCGCCCTGCTGCCGATTTCCGAGGAGCTGCGAAGAAAGATCTCCCTCTTCACGAACGTCGAAGAGGAGGCGGTGATTTCCGCCTATGATGTTCGCTCAACCGTTTACGAGATTCCCCTCATCTTCGCCGAGCAGAAACTGGATCATATCATTCTGAACAAATTGCAGTTGCCCGACACTCCTTGCGATCTCAGTGACTGGAAGCAGGTTGTGGAGGCTTACAACACCGCGGAGCGTTCTGTGCGCATCGGGTTGGTCGGCAAGTATACCGAGCTTCTCGATTCCTACAAATCGATCTATGAAGCTCTCTATCACGGAGGCATAGACAATCGCTGTCAGATCGAACTGGTGAAGGTGGACTCTGATCAGCTTCCCGACAGCCCGGGCGGCGATTTGGAGAAAATCCTCGGAGGGCTGGACGGAATTCTGATTCCGGGAGGATTCGGACAGCGGGGCATCGAAGGCATGGTTCAGGCGGCCTCTTACGCCCGCATGAAGCAGCTGCCCTGCTTCGGGATCTGCCTGGGCATGCAGGTCATGGTGATCGAGTACTCCCGCAACGTTTTGGGCTGGACGGACGCCAACAGCACCGAGTTTGCTCCCGATTCCGAGCATGCGGTGATCAGCCTGCTGGAGGACCAGATCGATGTCAAAGCCTACGGAGGTACGATGCGTCTGGGCGCCAGTCCGTCCCGGGTTGTTGCGGGAACACACCTCCGCAGGATCTACGGGAGCGATGAGATTTCCGAGCGCCACCGACATCGTTATGAAGTGTCGAACGCTTTTCGGGAGGAGCTGGCAGAGGCGGGTTTGATCTTCAGTGCCTTTACGCCGGACAACAGTTTGGTGGAGGCCAGCGAATGGCCCGACCACCTATGGGGAATTGGGGTGCAGTACCATCCAGAGTTCAAATCCAAGCCCGTATCGCCCCACCCACTGTTTGCCACCTTCGTTACAGCTTGTATGCGAAATGAATGAGGCACGCGCCGCTCTGCTGGCCATCCTGGTGCTGCTCGGTCTATCCTGCAGTCTGGATTACGATCAAGCCCGGGTGGCGGAGAGCATTCCCGGTCAGATTCCGGAAACGATCCTCTTCGAGTTTACCCACACCG
>CAZPQC010000120.1:3932-11408 GCA_964588525.1 uncultured Spirochaetaceae bacterium | reverse complement strand
ATTGCCTTAAAAACCGCCAAAAGCACCAATGCGAGCTTCCTTTTTTATGAGGAGGCACTAGATACACAAAGGCAGTATGAGGAAAACATCAAGTGGGCCAATGTGCTCACCGATGCCCTCGACAAAGGCCGAGTAGTGCCCTTCTATCAACCGATCATGGACAATAAGACCGGAGAAATCGTAAAGTATGAGGCTTTAGTACGTCTTATCAACGCTGAGGGCGAAATCATAAGCCCTCACTTCTTCTTGGATATTGCCAAAAAATCCAACCTTCATACAAGAATCACTAAAATAATGTTGATAAGAGCAACAGAATTCATGCTGATGAATCCTACCGCCGTTTCTATTAATCTGTCGTTTGAAGATATATTGGACCAATCGGTCAGGGATTATATAGACCGAATCTACAGCGAGAATCCTGCTATCTTCTCTCGGTTGTGCTTTGAAATAACCGAATCAGAAGGAATAAAGAATTTTGATATTGTCTCCGGCTTTATTAAGGAGATGAAGCAGAGGGGTTGCCAGGTTGCGATTGACGACTTTGGAACAGGATACTCGAACTTTGATTATCTAATCCGCCTCAATGTAGATTTTTTGAAGATCGACGGCTCTCTGATCAAAAATATAAACCAGGAAAGAAATTCACTGCTGATTGTAGAGAATATCGTCGACTTCACGAAAAAAATGGGAATAAAAACGATTGCTGAGTTTGTAGAATCAGAAGCTCTTTTGACTCAAGTGATGAAGTTAAAAATGGAGTTCTCACAGGGGTATTACATTGGTAAGCCCAAACCCGTGACGCGTGAATTCGAGTTCGATACTGAGCCAGAGGACGCTGAACACGTGCAGGGTGAGGTGAGTGGATAAAAGCTGGTTGTATGTGACAAATCCCATTAGATAGGATCGCAGCGGTTAGGTTTTCCAGGCGCGATACGCTCCTTCCAAAACCCCCGCTTCAACACCCTGATCTGCCCGGATCTGCGGAGCGCCTCCAGAGCCTCCTCGATCTCTTCCTCTTGCCAGCCGGCGAGTCTTCCGAACCCGTAGTAGGACGCCAGGCCTCTGCGCACCACCTCGTAGCTCTTGGCACCCCGCAGCAGCTGCACCGCCTGGAGCAGGGTAAAACGCCGGCGGTTTCTGGCCACAAAGTCCAGAATCTGCGCCTCTCCCTCGGCCCGGTTCAGCACCCGGCCGTCGCAGACATCACAGCCGCCGCAGGAACCCGGCTCCTGGCCGAGGAAGCCGAGCAACTGCTCCCGGCGGCAGCGGCTCGCGTCCAGGGCATAATCCAGCATCCGGGTATAGCGTTCGGCGGCCAGCTGAGCGGGCCTCCGAAGCCCATGCGGATCTACCAGCGAATTACCAGGGGTGGCGGAGAGCGTATCTGCAAACCGGAAATCCTCCGCCGAGTACAGGAGCGTGGCCTCAACTGCACTGCCGTCCCGGCCCGCCCGGCCGGTCTCCTGCAGGTACGCCTCCGGGGAGTAGGGGATGTCCAGGTGGATCACGGTGCGGATATCCGGTTTGTCCACGCCCATTCCGTAGGCAGATGTGGCCGTCAGGATCCCCTGCCGGCTGGTCTTGAACCAGGCCTCCACCCCTTCCCGCTCCTCCCGGTTCAACCCGGCATGATAGAAGCGGACATCAAGATCGGGCATCCGGCGGCGCACTGTTCGGGCGGCCCGCTCCGCCCCGGAGCGGGTGCGGCTGAAGGCCAAAAGCGGCCGGGGGGAGACTTCGACCAACCCCACGAGGGTCCGAGTCTTGCTGAGCGTGGGAATCACGGTATAGCGGATATTGGGCCTGTCCGGATCCGCAGAGAGGATCGCGACTCCCTGATCCGGAAACAACACCTCCCGAATCTTCTCAATGATGCGAGGGCTGGCTGTGGCGGTAAAGGCGGTCAGGCAGCGGATCTTTAAATTTCGAATTATCTTCCCCAGCTCGAGGTAGGCGGGGCGGAAACTCTCTCCCCACTCGGAAACGCAGTGCGCCTCATCCACAACCAGATGGGTGATCACGGAATCTTCGAGCCACTGGTCCCCGCCGATCTTATCCCCGCTGATCCGCTTCAGGGTCTCCGGAGTGGTGAACAGCAGATCGACCTGCCCGGAGCGCAGTTGCCCGACCAGCCGGCCGCGGCTCTCCGCGCTCTGCCCCCCCCGAAGGGCGGCGGCCCTCAGACCCGCGCTCCGACAGCGCCCCAGCTGATCCTCCAGCAGGGACAGCAGCGGAACCACTACCACGGTCAGCCCGCCGCCGATGCGGGCCGGAAGCTGGTAGCACAAAGATTTGCCGGCACCAGTGGGTAGCACTACGATCTGATTCTTCTCCTCCAGAATGTTGGAGATGACAAAACGCTGCATCGGATACAGATAGGGAATTGCAAAGTGTCGCCGAGCCGCCCCGGTGATGGGATCGTCCGACGGTCTACTCTTTTTTGAAGCTGGTTCGGAAGAAGTAATCATCCATGATCTCGACCAGCTCAGGTGTGAATCCCACCTCCAGACCGATCTTCTTGCCACCCGAGCCGAGAGCGTCGACGGCCGTTACTTTCCCGTTGATCACGAATTGATGAGTCTGAAAGTACAACTTGGAGGACTGGATCTGTCCGACCGCCGGTGCCGGCAGCCGTCCGGGAATCTCCACGGCGACCTTGTCAACGCCTACCGAGATCAATTTGGTCTGCACTTTTTGGCCGCCGATCTGGGTTTCCACGAAGTCGTTGAAGCGCATGGTGCGCGCTATTTCTTCGTTCATTTCGACTTCCCGGCCTTTGTAGGTCTCGAACTGCCCCTGTAGGGATTCAAAGGATAACAGATAGTCTCCGATGATCTCGACCAGGTCATTGGGACAGTTCTTGTACACCACCTCGAACAGACTCACGTTGTCCCGCCCTTTTACCGGCCCGAGTCGGGTGAGGGTCCCGCGGATAAACAAGGGAATCGGATTCTTGTTCGTCGGCTTCAAGAAGGACATGCTGACCGAGGTCAGCTTGTTCTGAAACCGCTGAAAGAAACTGATCTCGTCCCGGCTCAGGATGACCAGAAGCACGACCCGGTCCATTGACAGTTGGTAGGGAGCGCAGATCAGCATGTAGTCTTCCAGCTTGAGAAGTGTCTGGGATTGCTGGAGCCCCATTTTCTTCACAGCATACGGATTGAATCGAATTGTCTGATCGGAGTACTTGTCTCTATATTCCTGTAGTCGGGTCGCCATACTGTAATTATTGTATTTACCTGGACAAAGAAGTCAAGCATCGCTATCCTCGTAGCCATGATGGACACTTCGGGGGTACTTGGTGAAGGTAAACTGTCACAGGAACGGCTGGAGAAGCTCCTCGACCTGACCGCCCGCAGCAGCCCGGAGATCCTCGTGGGCGCGGAGGTGGGGGAAGATGCGGCTGTGGTTCGAGGATCCGGGCAGCTGATCCTCACCGCCGATCCCATTACCTTTACCGAGGAGAACATCGGCTTCTACACGGTGGCAGTGAACTCCAACGATATCGTTGCCATGGGCGGGAAGCCGATGTATCTGATCACCACGATTCTCCTGCCCCTCGGAACTCGGGAACAGCGACTGCAGACGATCTTCCAAGAGCTGAATGAAGCTTCCGGCAAAGCAGGAATCCACTGGGTGGGAGGTCACACCGAGGTCACCTCCGCGGTCAACCGCGTCGTTATCTCCGCTCAGGCTATCGGTTTCCTGCGAGGCAAGCCCACCCGCACATCCGACGCCCATCCCGGCGAGCTGTTGGTGATGAGCAAGTGGACGGCTCTGGAGGCAACTACTCTGATAGCGCGTGAGAGGCCGGATATCAGCCGAAAACTCCTCGGCGACAAGTGCCATCAAGAAGTACTGAACTGGCTGTACGAGCCGGGCATATCGATCTTGAAGGAGGGGGAGATCCTCAGCGGGCTGGGATTGGCGGCGGCTCACGATCCAACCGAGGGAGGCATTGCGACCGGAGTTCATGAGATCGCCGATCGCTCCGGGGTGGGCATCCGGCTGTATCGGGAACGCATTCCCATCCGTCCCGAGACCGAGACCCTCTGCGCACACTTCGGGCTCGACCCCCTGGGAGCGCTCAGCTCCGGGGTGTTTCTCTTCACCATTTCGCCTGAACAAGCGGAGAAGTCCTGCAGGTTGCTGGAGCGCGGAGGGGTTCCCGCGGCGGTAATCGGGGAGATCACGGATGAGCCGGGCAGCGTGGAACTGGTCGATGGGGAAGGACGCCGGCCCCTGCCCCTGTTTGCCAGAGATGAGATCATCAAGTTGCCCTGAACACGAAGCAGGCTCCAGCCCCCCGCCGGCGAACATGGACGCAGCAGCAATCCCTACCTGCCAACCGTGTAGATCTGCTCCATAACGGCACGGGCCAGGGCGGTTGACTGCCGGCGGGTACTGACCGGACCCAGGGTAACGATTTCCGAGAAGAGCAGAGGACCCTGTTCCCCTTTGCGCAGACTTACCCGTACACGGTTTTCTGCCTCCCGTTTGAGGGCAAGGTGGTAGAGAAATCCAGCTTGTTCGTCAGTGGCCGGTGCAATTTCCGATCCGGAACGCCGAAGCTGTCTCACGCACCGCCGTAGAACCTGGTCGTCCGTATCGTGCCGGCTGACGACCAGGGGCAGGGCAAAACCGTACTGCAGCAGACCCCCGGGATTGAGATCATACAATCGATTCACCGCCAGCCGACGGGGGGAGCTTCTGTTTTTCAGCAGAGGTATCAGGTCACGGAGGGCATCGAAGATCCCCTCCCGTTCCCAAAACGGATCCAGACCCTGGATCGAGCGCTCCAACAGGTCTCGGCTGCCCCGGATCTTTCCCTCCTCCTGTTGATAATAGTACAGCGCATGCGGGGCAACCTGCACTTCCAAGTCTCGAGCCAGCCCGAGGTACTTCAAAGCTACCCGCCGGTAGCGCTCATTCGCCCTGTAGAACTCCCAGTAGGCGTCCAGGTTGTTGCCCTCCAACAGATAGGAACGTCCGATCCTCAGGGAGTAGGAGCGCAGCTTTTGGCGGTGGTAGTACGCCTTCAGCCGATACTCCACCGATCGGGGGATCCATCTGAGCACCTGCAGGATGCCGATGCGCGGTTGAGCTCTGCCGCTGCGGGCCAGTCCGTCGTACACATCGGCCAGGATTTCGTGCACATCCTTGAGATGACTCTCCACATCCGTTCCGTAGTAGTACATCCAGGACAGGTCCCTCGAATCGAGCACATCCTGGGCGTAACGCCGGGCCAGCTCGAGCATCCCGAATTTCTGGTACAGCATCGCCAGGTTGACCTTGCTCAAGGGGGTGTTGTCCTTCACCATGGCGGTCTGGTACTCCGCCTGGGCTCGGTTAAAATCGAGGCGGGACTGGAACAGCTCTCCCCGCGCCAGGTGGCCCGGCGCACGGTCCAACATCTGAATCGATTCTTCGGTGTAACGGAGGGCGGAGTTGTAGTTGTAGAAGCTGTGCTCCAGCAGCGAGAGATTGTAGTAGGCAACCGAGGCGAAGTACAGGTCTTCCCCCGTGAGGGCGTCCTGGATCGCTTTCAGGTAGTACCGTTTCGAGTTTTCATAATCATACATACCCGAGTAGAGGGTTCCCAGGGTCATGTACACACCGCGATCCGGACCGAACTGCCCGAGAGCATTTAGAAGCAGCTCTTCCCCCTTCTCGAGCTGATGGGTCTTGAAGTACATCCAGCCCAAGTCATCGATGGAGGAAACACTTTCCGGATACAATTCGAGGATCCGCTCCAGGGTGGCGATCGATTCCTGCTCCTGGTTCAGTTTTCCGTAGCATCGGGATATCTGAACCAGGGTGAGGTACTCCTCCCCCTGCAGCCGCGCCGCGCCCCGATACTCTTCCAGGGCCAGATTGTACAGCTCCTTGTCGTAGTACAGGTCCGCCAGAAGCAATTGCAGCTCGGCATTCCGGGGAAAGAGCCGTTTTCCCTCTTCGATTATCCGGACAGCGGTCTCGTAATTCTCCGCTTCGATCGCCTCCTGGGCCCGCCCGTAGTACCAATCCGCGCTCTCCTGTGTATGGGATGCGGCCGGGGAACAGACCAGGAGCAGTAGACAGAGCAGCAGCATCACATAGTCCTGCTCAAGGCATTGACCGGATTGAGAAAACCCAGGATACGGCGGAGCGGGGAGAAGCATTGTTTCAGGGAGGCGAGGAACTCCCTACGTTTCTGCAGAGCCTGTTCGAAGTCCGCGGCTTCGAAGGTTTCGTCGAAAACGGCCTGGAGGTAGGCCTTCGCCCAGGGAGAGAAGCGAAGGGGGTAGCGAGCCTCGATCCGAAGTGCATACTCCAATAGGGATTCCTCCCCGGATTTCTTCAGTCCCAGGCCTTCCAGGCGGACCCGGGTGGCGGCAAACAGCCGCTTGACCTTTGCCCGAGGATTTGCCGCCAACACGGCTCGCAGGAGGGGAAGGGATTTCAACAGTGCGATGACAGACAGGTAGAGGGCCGGGAGAACGAAGTACCACAGCCGCGCAATGATCTTCAAGCCCCGGACCAGCTCTCCTCCCAAAATGCGCACCCTGCTCTCCACCTCGATCGTCTCCGGTCTCTGCTCCTCCAGGCTGTGTTGATTCTTCAGGATCTCCTCCAGCAGGCGGGCAAAGGTCTCGAAGTCAAAGCCGAATTGAATCGTATCTTCCTCCCCGGGAGCGATGACCTCGGAGGAAGGGTCGAACTCGATCCAGCCGTACCTGCCGAAGTAAACCTCCACCCAGGCGTGGGCCTGATAGGCCCGGACCTCGTAGAAGTTCAAAACCTCCGTATCCGGGTTCACGTAGAAGCCCACGGCAACTCGGGCCGGGATACCCAGACTGCGGCACAACAGAGCCATGGCGAAGGCGAAGTAGGAACAGTAGCCCTTCTTGCTCGTGTAGAGAAAGTGGGACAGCTGATCGCCGTCAGCGGCCAGGCCCGGCATCAGGGAGTAGTAGTAGTTGTTCTTCAGATAATCGTGCACGCGCAGCACCTGGCTGAGCCGATCGGATTCCACGGAGGGTGCTGCAATCTGTTCGGCCAACTCCCGAATGCGCTCATCCCCGCCATACGCCGTGTAAATTTCCAGCTCTTGACCGCTCAAGGAGTAGTCCGGCTCGGACTCTCCGCTCCCGGAAGGAGCGCCAACAGAAGCCAGCTCCTCCAACCTCGCGTCGCTAACCCGGGAGATCACCCGGTAGATCCGCAGGAACGAGGAGGCGTCCCAATTGGTCAGGGGGGCCACCCGGATCGGATAGTTCATGCCGATCAGGGAGGTGGGGTCGAAGTTGACGAAGAAGTATTCCTGATTCACCTCCTGCCGGGCCAAATAGCCGGGATCGGGAAAATCTTCCGGAGAATCGGGAACCGTGACCGGTAGATCCTGCCATCCCCCGTGCCCGGAGGTACGGCTTTCCGGTTTCCCGCCGAAGGCTGGCGCGGAGCGCGGGGTACGGCCTCCCGGGGTACGGCCTCCCG
>CAZPQC010000120.1:0-3832 GCA_964588525.1 uncultured Spirochaetaceae bacterium | reverse complement strand
CGGGGTACGGCCTCCCGGGGTACGGCCTCCCGAGGGAATATGGTAGAAGCCCCGCTTCCTCTCGTAACCGGAGAGAATATACCGGCGCAGGAGGATCCTCTCCGCAGGCCCCTGCTTACGGAACAGCAGCACCAGATCGTCGGACATCTCGATCTGGCTTTCCAGCTTGATGAACTGGGAGAAATCGAAGCGAAACAGCGTCGGTTTCATCAATCCGCCACCCAACCTGACCGCACCCTGGCTGTAGCGTCCCAAAACGAAGAGAAGGACAATCAGGAGAAGGGGGATGAGCACCCAGAGAAAAGAGGCTGCAGAGCGGAGCGTAGCCCGCCACCTCTCCGATCCGTCGCGGATCCGAACCAGTACCATCAGGACGATCGTGAGCAGCAGAAATACGAGCACACCGTAGGACAATAAAGACGGATGGCGGTAGAGGGTGATCTGGTAGTCGCCCTGGGGCCAGAACACCGCCAGCAGAATCAGAGCATCAAAACCGGCCTCCCAACGCACGAACTCGGGATAGCGAAAGGCAAGCAGGTTGAACACCCAGACCACGGTCCAGGGAAGCAGTCCGGGGAAAAAACCCTTGTCGAAGGTAAAAAACAAAAAGTCCGTATGCGGACCCGGGGACACGGCTGCCTGGAATCGAAATACGAGGAAGAACAAGAGACGAAGACAGAAAACGGCAACGGCGAACAGCAGGCAAGCCGCCCACAAGCGCAGACCGAGCCTGTCCATCCACAGGGCAAGCAGCACCGCCACCACAAAGCCGACACTCAAGAACACCAGATCCAGGTCGCTGCGGAAGTACAGATAGGCATGGAAAAACAGAAAGTACAGCAGGAGATTCCGCACAAGGAAGATCGCCAGCTTCAACTCTCTAGATTGTTTCAACGGCAACCTTCCACTTTCCCCTTCGACTCCACCGCGCGATCTCCTGATTCAACGCATCTCGGAAGCTCTGCAGCTCATCACTTCCGATCAGCGGAACCGGTCTGCTCTGTTCTGCAGGTGGACGGAGTAGCAGGTTCCGGATCCGGCCGCGGTGAGGCTCCTCCGCGGCCACGGGCAGATCGGGGAAAAACAGCTTCACCTCTCCGCCCCGCTTCTGCAAATCACCGAAAATCCGGGAGAGGTTTCCGGAGCCTGGGGAAGAAAAGAGAAGAATCTGGTACGGATGCTGCCGCGGCAGTTCGAGGGCATATCGATCACTCCACCAAACCCCTGCCAACTCACCCAGCAGCTGCAGTTTTTGTTCCAGCGTGACCTGTCTCGGCTGGGGCGAATCGCAGAGCGCAAAGAATACCTGATAACCCCGGGCCAGCATCTCCAGCACGGTGGCAGCGCAGATTTCCACCAGGGCGTCCAGGTAATCCGCTTCAATCCGCGCGGGAACCACCTTGGTGGTTGCGGGATCGAGAATCACGAGAAAACGGGATTCCGGAGGAGGGGTCTCCTCGCCGATGCGCAGGAACAGTTCCGAGGTATGGGCAAAGACCTTCCAGTGAACCTTGCGGATATCATCACCGGGGAAGTACTTCCGTACCTCGAGCAACTCCTCGCTTCGCCTCTGCCGCCTCCCCCGCTTTTCCTCCTGTCCTCCCTCCAGGCTCGGGGGTCGTCGAGCCGCTTCGGGCTGCATCTCCGGCAGCACCCGCAGCTGTTCCGCCAAAGGCAGCGCGACCGGAAAGCGGGTGAAACCAAGCAGATCGCCGAGCACGATGTGGACATCCCGGCTCTGGTAACAACCTCGATGGGAAGGGGAAAATTCGAATACATGACGATTGCGACCGCCTCGCAGGTCGCTTGACAGGCGCAGCGGGTCTCGACCCGGCCAGTGGAGAAGAATCTCGAACCTCATCTTGATTCCCGGAGCTCTGTGTCGAGGTAGCTCGGCGTCCAGCTCCGCCGTGGCCGAGCTTCGAGGGAATACGCCGGCTGCGGGCAGGGTGAAATCCACCGGATCCGGGACTTTTTCGAAGAAACGGCGCAGGACCGACTGCATGATTCGGTTCGCCAGGAGGCTGTAAACGGCAAGCAGGGTGAAGGCGCTGCCCCACAGGATCGCGGCCAGCTCCACGCGCAACGCCCCGATGATCAGGATCATCAAGGAGAGGAGAAAGAAGACGACTCCCCAGCGGGTAAAGGAAAACAACTTTCGAAGGGGCCGCTTAATAGGCAATCCTTGACAACTCATGCAGGGTGATTTCCCGAATCAGAGAAGCGGTATCGATGCGGATATCCTTCAGACGAATACGGTGAGAGAGCACCAGGGGAGCCAATTCCAGGAAATCCTGATCGATGCAGTAGCTCCTGCCCCGAATCAGGGCAAAGGCTCGGGCTGCTTTGACCAGCATCAGGCTGGCCCTGGGCGAACAGCCAAGCTCGATTCCCCGATGACGCCGGGTGGAAACGGAGACCCCCACCGCGGTCTGCAGGAGCCGTTCGTCACAGTAGATCCCTTCCACGGTTTTTCTTGCCTGCAGGATCTCCGACTTGGAGCAGATCGGCTTAACCTTGGGCATGATCGTGGCCGAGGGGTCGTCCCGCACGATGCCGATTTCATCCTCTTCACCTGGATAGCCGATCGAGATCCTCATGAGAAACCGATCCAGCTGTGCCAGGGGCAATGAGTAGGTACCGTCGGTTTCCACCGGATTCTGGGTGGCGATCACGAAGAACAGCGGATCCATGGCGTGGGTCTTGTTTCCCACCGTGACTTGATTCTCCGCCATAACCTCCAGCAGGGCGGACTGAACCTTCGGGGTCGTACGGTTGATCTCGTCGGCCAAAACGATACTGGCAAACACGGGACCCGCCCTGAACACGAAACGCCTGTGCTCGGGATCGAAGATATCCACTCCAGTGATGTCGTAGGGAAGCAGATCCGGCGTAAACTGGATGCGCCTGAAGGTGACCGGTTTTACGGTCCTGTCCCTGGAAATCAGCCGGGCTGCGGTTTTGGCCAGGGTGGTCTTGCCCAGACCGGGAACATCCTCGATGAGCACGTGCCCGCCGGCCAGCAGTCCCGTGATCAGATACTCCAAAGCCCGGCGCTTGCCCCGGATCACCCGCTCCAGCCCGTCGATCAGGCGGGTGGTGAGGGTATGGTGCTTCTCAACGTCTCGCTGAAGTTTTACAGAAATTTCCGATGCCATAGTAGTCGAGGGTATAAGCTTATCAGCTTCCGAGCGGATTGACTACGATTGCAGTTCCAGGTCCGGGTAAGCGCTCAGCAGGTGTGTCCGCAGCTCCGCGGTCAATGCCTCCAGGCGTTCGAGGTTGTAGGGGAAGGTATAGGCGACGAACCTGCGGAGGATATACTGGGACCGGTCGCGAACGATCCTGTGAGGAATCAGACCCGAAACTCCCAGCCGTTCCTTGAGAACGGGCAGCAGGAATTTACGGATCAGGAGGCTGAACCGGCTCAGCTCCACAACCGCCTGATAGATGAACCACTCATCCCCTACATGGATCGACTGCAGGCCGACCAGCTCCCGGATCATCCGGACGGTGCGAAAATCGATCGGAAGACCGTCGATGATAATGGCGAACCAGGTTCTGTCGAAATGATCTTCGAAGACCCGCCGGATCTTGCGGATCAGTGGCAGAAGCCTCTCATTGCTCTGATTTATCAGCTCCTTCTGCTCGAGCTCCGGATACAGTACCAGCACTTTTTCTCCTCAACCTAGTTTTCGGTATTCCGGATCAAGCCCTTGATGTCTTTCTTCCGTATCTCGAGGCACCTGAGCCGTTGACAGAGGATTCGTAGAAAGGTAGGCTCTTCTCCCATGATACGGATCAAAGGCAGAGAGGAAGCGATTCCCTCCAG
>CAZPQC010000119.1:0-11507 GCA_964588525.1 uncultured Spirochaetaceae bacterium | reverse complement strand
GAACGTCTCGAGAACCTCGAAGTCCTCATCCAACAGCTTCTGTCCCGGGAAATTCACCTGCTCATCATCGCCGGTGATCTGTTCGACACCGCTGACAAGAGCTATGCCCGGCTCGACTCCCTGGCGCAGCGCTGCCCGGACATCCAATTTCTGATCCTTCCCGGGAACCACGACCCGAACCTGCGGCAGGAATTGTTCGCCTCCGCCAATATTCAGGTGTTCGCGAAGCCAACCTTGAAGCGCATCGACCAGCGTCTGTTCCTGTTCCTGCCCTACCGAGAGGGCTCCACGATAGGAGAGGCGATCTCCGGGTTCCGGGACTCCGAGCGACTGCGATCTCATCCTTGGGTCCTCGTTTCCCATGGGGATTTCGCGGCTCCCAGTCGAACGGAGAGCGGAGGAGAGAGAGGATACTTTCCCCTGACCCGGGAAGATTTGGTTCGATTCAAGCCGGTCAGGGTGATCCTCGGCCATATACACGTTCCCAACAGCACGACCGCGGAGGTAGTCTATCCCGGCTCACCCTATCCGATCACCGCAGACGAATACGGGCAGCGCCGCGTCCTGATCCTGGAAACCGAAACCGCCGCGATCAGCGAGCTACCCCTCTCCCATCCGCCCGTGCGGGTGCTGGCCGAGGTTTTCCTGATCCCCGACGGCCGAGAGGAGCAGCAGGTACGGGAGCAACTGGAGTCGGTCCTCGCCGAACAGGGATCTTCGGGGAACCTCGTGGTTCAGGCGGTACTCAGGGGGTACAGCGCTTCCAGGGGCAGGGCTCAAGTGTTGGTGGAGGCCTTCC
Source organism: uncultured Spirochaetaceae bacterium (assembly GCA_964588525.1). GTDB lineage: Bacteria > Spirochaetota > Spirochaetia > SZUA-6 > DRHE01 > JAFGQJ01. The sequence continues at coordinate 10,708 of CAZPQC010000119.1, read as the reverse complement.
TCTCGGAAAGAGGTGTTCCCTGCGCCGGCATCGATCTGGAACCTTTGAGGGTCAACGACCAGGAGAACCTGGCAACCCTGGCTGGTACCGTTCGGCAGCGGATTGCCCGGCTCGAGCTCAACTACGAGGAGGCGGATGAGTTGCGGCAAGCGGTGCTGGAGAAAGCCCTCGATATCGTATACGGAGCCTGACAACCGATGAAAGCAGGTAGCGGAAGGATCCACCTGGACGATGTGGAAATCAACTCCGCCGGCCCGATCGGCAGCTTTCGTGCGGAGCTTGCCCCTCTGACCGTCGTATACGCCAGAAACGAGCGCGGCAAGACCACGATCGTCGAGAACCTGGTAGCCTGCCTGTTCCGTCAGCGAAAAGGGGGAATGCAGCTTCGCAGGGATTTTATAGGCGCGTCCCGGGTTACGGTTAAGGGAATCTCGAAAAAACCGGTCACATTCACCTCCCTCACCGGCAGGAGGAAGATCGACGATCTGATCGAAACCCTGGACTGGCCCATTCCGCCCAGTCTGTTTGATCTGCTCGTTGTGAAGGGTGCCGAGCTGGAAATCCTCGGGCAGCAGGGAGGGCTCACTCGCAGCTACCTGAAGTCCCTCGTAACCGCGGAGCGCCTGTACGAGACTCTGCGAGACAGGCTTCCCAGTGAAATCGGCTACACGGAGCTGAAGGAGGGAATCCTCATACCGAAACGGCGCATCGGCGCGTACAAAACCTACGAGGAAACTCAATCCCGCCTCTCCTCCCTGGAGACGTTAGCCGGGCAGTTCTACGGCTCTCTCTCCCGAACGGAGCTGCTGTCCGGACTCTCCCGGAAAGCAGCCCTGCAGCGGGAGCAAGAACAACTCCAGCTGGCCAAAAGACACGCTGCCTACCTGCTGCAGCGTACGACCGGGGAGCTTGCAGCGCAGCTGGAGCGCTTCGACGAGGAGCAGGCGGAACACTTCTCCGATACGATCAAGGAAACCCTCCGAATCAGGACAGAGCTGGCTGAAATCGAGAAGGAGGATCGCCGCCAGGAAAAGACCTTATCCGACCTTCACTGGTTGGAGGAGGTCCGCAGGCGCTACGAGCAAGTCTCTATCAGCCGCAGAAACCCTCTACAGACGGCCTCCTTTCTGGCAGCCGGAACATCTCTGATGGGGACGCTGGCAGTGTACTTCTTCGCTCCCGACCTCCTGCCCGTTTTCCTGATCGTCACGCTTCTGTGCTTTACCCTCGCCCTGCTGTTCACCTTCGTAGTGCGCAGAGTGGGCAATCCCCAATCCGCCCGAGCCGAAATACAGGAAATCAAAAGCGCCTTCGAGGAACGGTTCGGCACATCCCTTTCCACCCCTGCGGATTTTGCTCTCATCAAGAGCCGGCTGGATCGGGAACTGGGCAAAGTCCAGGGCATGGAGGAAAAACACAGTGCCGCGCACGCGGCTCTCAAAAGTCTGCACGAGCAGGTCCGGGAGCTCCTGCGGGCGGCGGACCGGTCGGGAGTCCCGGAATCGCAGTGGGGCGAACTGTCGGAGGAGTTGAAAACGAGGACCCGTCAGTTGCGGATCGACTTCAACCTCGCCAGGCAACGGCTCGGCGATCTGGGGATCGATGAGCTCGACTATCTGGAACAGGCGGCGGAAACTTCGTATTCGCGGCGGAGGGAGGAGGAGATCGTCGGCGAGCTCGAGCAGGTCGAGGCCACGATCCGGGAGCAACAGGACAGCAGTCGGGAGCTGCGGGAACGGTTGATCGAGCACATCGGCCGGGAGACGGCTCGCTCGGAGAGCATCGAGGTCCTGGCTGAAGCGATCGAGGAGAAAAAGCGGGAGTATCGGCGGCAGATGCGGGAGCGCCTGGCGGAGATGATCGCCGGCCATGTCCTGGCCGAAGTTCTCGAGAGTTTTCTCGAGCTGGAAGACCAACAGCTGAAATCCACGCTGAACGACCCCCGGATCACGGATCTGATAAAGAGGTTCACGGCCGGAAAGTACGAGGCGGTTTCCATGGAGGACGGCGGGCTGTTCGTTGAAAACGAGACCGAGAGCTACGCCCTGGAAGAGATGAGCAGCGGCGCCCGGGAACAGGTTCTGCTGGCTTTGCGGATGGGTCTGGCCTCGGTTGTATGCGGGAGACAGAACCTGTTTCTGATTCTGGATGACGCCTTTCAGTACTCGGACTGGCAGCGGAGGGAGCAGCTGGTGCTGCAGGCCGTGCAGATCGTCCAATCCGGCTGGCAGGTGATCTACCTTACCATGGACGACGATATCCGGGATCGGTTCTGCGCAGACGCCGGAGCGCTGGATGAAGGGATGTTCCGGCTTATCGAGCTTTGATATGCCTACCACCCCTCGAAGGATGGAGGGGGCAGTTTCCGGTTTATTTCATCAATACGATAACCGAATCCCGATCCGGTCAGTGAGTGCAGACTGATCGACCCTTCGCGCCGTCTATACAGACCCGGGTGGACCTTTGCCTCCGGGTTCGAAGCCGCAGGATAGAACTGGGATGCGTTCGTCTCTACCCCCATCACCGTACCCGCATGCGCGCCCAGAAGGGCATGGGGAATCATAGCCAGCATCGGATTCGTCAGGTCTTGAACCATCAGGGTCATTCCGTGCGCCCTCGCCCAACAGAGGCTCAGGATGGCACCGGTTTGGGTTTTGCAGGTCTTTAAAGCTACTCCCGTCCAACCCAGCGATCTTCCTAATCGGACCATACCCCAATCATGGGCACTCTCATCCATGAAAAGAGGCTTACGGGCGCTTACGCTGTGAACATCGATCCGGTGCTTCTCCAGGTCGTAGGGGAAGGGTTGCTCGACGTAGAGAATCATCTGATATATTCGGGGGTGTTCAACTAGAAGTCTGTCGAGCACTTCGATGACATAGGCGGGATCTTCCACGGTGCAGTTGAAGTCCGCCGACAACCACAGTACCCCTTTCCGGAGGGCAATTTCACCAACCTCGACCAGCCGCTGGTAGTCCCACTGGAGATCATTTCCCCGAAGTTTGACTTTCAGGCAGGTCAAACCGTCCGCCTCGATCCACTGCTCCAGCGTAACCGGATATCCATCCTGCGGCTCATCCCCTGTCTTCTCCGTTTCCCGCAGCAGATCTCTTCCCCCGACCAGGTGCCAGGCAGGAAGTCGCGTTGGTGGAGGTTCCACCAGGAAGTCATTCGGAAAAAACCCGTGGAAGCCGATTTCCGTTTCTTCGGCGGCGGTCATGTAGGAACTGAGATCCCGATTCATGAAGGGCTCGCAGTAAGTATCGTATGCGGAAAGGTTGTACAGATTTCCGTAGGCGTCATGAAGAGCGATATCAAAGGCAGAGCAGCACACCAGAGCGGCGAGCCAGGGCATTTTTTCCTCCAGCTCCTCATCGTTGACTTTCTTGTTGTGAGAGCCGAGAAGATAGGGCAGGAGATCCCGCTGGAAACCGTGACTGATTTCCAAGGGATGTCCCTGTGCATCGTAACTCTGCCAGGCCCGTGCCAGTACGAGGCTGAACTCCTGAACAGATTTCAGACGCCGGGCAAAGGGAAGGGTGCTTGCCCAACACCACTGAACCATGAGCGGCGTTTCACCCCAACCCCATGAGCTTTGGCCCGCTCGATTTTCGATGAGTACGGCAGCTCGGGCACAGGTAACCTCGGTCGTTACTTCCTGACCGAACTTCAATGGTACCCTCATGGCGGCGGGTATGAAGTAAAGGCGTACGCCGTTCACCCGGATATCGTACTTGTTGTTCATGCCTGGTCCCGTTCACCCAGCACCGACGGCGGATGGCCGTTACCGCCGATAATCCGCTTTATCTCCAGGGTCAGTTTGAGCCGTTCGATCAGCTTCTCCAGCGCCGGCACCGCTTTGCGGATGCGTTCCCGGGTGGAGGTCATCTCCAAAAACGCCTGTTTTTCGTCGAGGGAAAAACCCTGACTGCCCGCCAGGACGAAAGAAATTTCCTGCAGCTCCATGGCTCCCGACCCATCGTGGGCTGATTCCGAGCCCAGGAGACGAGACAGCTCATCGTGGAGAATCAGCCCCTTGAGGGCCAACTCCCTGTCCCGGTCCTCCAATTCCTCCTCTTCGTCGTCGAAGAACTCGACCCAGCCCTGGAGGTAGGATTTGCTCTCATCCTGCTCCCCGATCACAAATCGTCTCTCCCCAACTGTCATAAGATCGAGTCTTCCATCTTCGTAGCGTTTCAATACATCTGTGATACGCGCCGTACAGCCCATAGACTTGATCTGCGAGCCGGTATAGGCAACCATTCCGAACACATCCTCCCTCTCCAAGCACTCCCCGATCATCTGTTTGTACCGCTCCTCGAAGATATGTAACGGCAGGGGCAGACCGGGCAGGAGCACCACTCCGAGGGGGAAAAGGGGTATCAGTGTTTTTTCCGGCATTCTCTTCTCCTACGACAGTGCACGTACAAGGATAGCAGTTTTATGCGGAAAAGGGGAATGGGCACGTCGAAGCTCGAAAGGGCGAGGCTCAACCTGCGTCCGCGGCGGATCGACGGTTCATGGTCGTTTCGCTGACGATCCGATTCCGGCCCAGCTGTTTGGCCTGATACATCAAAGAATCGGCTCTGCGGATCAGCTGTTCGGCGTTGCCGCCGCTGTACTCCGCCACGCCTCCGCTGATGGTGACGTGAAGCTGAGGATCCGACCACTCTTGAGCCTCCACGTCTTTGCGAATACGCTCTGCAACCAATTCGGCTTCCATGCAGTCGGTTTCAGGCAGGACGATGAGGAACTCCTCGCCGCCGTACCTGCCGATCAGATCCGAATCCCGCATGGTGTAGCGGAAGATCTGGGCGACCCGCTGGAGCACCGAGTCGCCGATCTGATGACCGTAGAAATCGTTCACCCGTTTGAAATGATCCAGGTCAAACATGATTACCGATAGTTTCTTCCGGTAGCGCTTCGCCTCGCCGATCTCCTGGTCGTAACGTTCCAAGGCATAGGTCCTGTTGTATACCCCCGTGAGCCCGTCGGTGATCGAGGTGATCTGGAGGGTGATCTTTTCCTCCCGAAGCTGCCGGTTTGCCAACTCGAGCTGGCGCGTTCGCTCCCGCACCTTCTCTTCCAGGGACTGGTTCAGCATCGTCAATTCTTCCGACTGGCTCTGGAGCTTGGTGCTGTATTCTTCCAACCTGTTACTAAAGGAAACCAGGCGCCTGATCAAAATCACGGCCAAACCCAGGGAGAACTGAAACAACAGGAGGTAGTTGATTTCATCGGTCCAGGGAAAGACTCCGTTCGTCACCAGGATACTGTACAGAGCCAGTAATCCGAAAATGATAAAATTGAAACAAACCAGGCGAGCTTCCACGTTTCCGGCCGCGGCGGCCTTCACGCTCAGGATTCCGAGGAATACCATCGTGCAGATCGCGACAATGTCGAAGAGCAGGTAGGTATCGCAGAGCCTGATCAAACCCGTGGCACAGCCGATCATGGTAAATGCCAACAGTCCGAGCACGACAGCCGCGCCCATCCGGGTTACCCGGCGGTACTGCTCGCCCAGGATCTCCTGCAGGAAGAGAATGATAAACAGGGGCAGAACGAAATAGCTGATCGCCTTCACGTACTCGAAGAAAAGCGGCGCCTGGAGAATCAGCTGCTTGATTTGTGTTTCGCTGATCACCCGAATCACCAGCGCCAGGGTGATCAGGCAGAGATAGAGGAAGGACCGTTGGCGGTCCCGGAGAAAGTACATAAGCAGGAAGATCGAGCTCAAGGTCAGAGAGATCACGGCCACGACGATTCGAACGATGTCGCGTTTGATGATCCTCCGCATATGATCCGCCCCCGAGCCGAGAATCGCCTCACCCCAGAGCCCGATGTCCCGGTAGTCGGAGAACACCCGGATGTAGAGCTGCTTTCCTGAAAGCTCGTCGGGCAAAGGTATCAGGTGCCAGGGCCAGCCTTGAAAAAGCGCGCGGCCCCGGGGTTCCAAATCCCCGTAGGCGTAGATCCGCCTGCTTTCCAGATAAACCTCGGCGGCCAGATCGATGCTGTAGATGAAGAGGCGTGGGTCCGGGCCGGTGAAATCGGGCAGGCGAGTCCGGAACCAGACCCGGGTTCGTTCCTGTCGTTCCGGTGGATTGCTGGGGAAGTTGATCTCTGTCCAAGCTTGCTCGTTGCCCTGCTCGCAGGTCCACAGCGGTACCCCTCCGGCATCGAAGGGCGAATCTCCCCAGCGATATGCCCAATTCCTGTCGAGGGCCACGAGAGCCTGACTCAACGGCTGGAACTCCTGCTGTGCCGATAGATGATGAACGGGTAGTATCGAGAACAAAACGAGGAGAAAGATAAAAAAACTGCGAATGCGCATCATACGAACACCGGACTCTGCTTTTGTCATCGACAGGGCGGCGTTAACTGTGAAGTACGGGAATTTCACTCCCCGTCAAGATCCGTGATGCCGAATCGTTCGTTCACCTCGATGTTTCCCTTGGGTTCGACATGCACCATGATGTCGTACACATTGTCCACCCGCTGCTTTATCGTTTGTTCGACCTGCACCGCTATTCCATGTGCTTCGGTTACGGATTTATTACCGTCCACCTCGATATCCAAATCAATGATGTACATGTTTCCCAATCTGCGAACCCTGGTCCGATGAGGGTTCACGGCACCGGAGATCTCATCCACCGCCTTGAATATGGCCGTATAGATGGTCTGATCCCCTATCCCATCCATCAGCTCGAGGTTTGATTCCATGAAAATCGTGAAGGCTGTCCTCATGATCCACAGACTGATCAGTAAAGCGACGATCGAATCCAGAAGGGGAAGGCGAAAAACCTGGGTAATCAGGACCCCGACCAGCACTCCGGCGGAGATCAGAATGTCGTTCTGCATGTTCTTCCCGTTGGCCCGGAGCATGGAGCTGTCCAGCTTCTTTCCGGAGCGAACCAGCAGTACGGTCAAGGCGATCTTTCCGATAATGGAGATTCCCGCTGCGTAAAGCGCCGCGATTTCCGGCACACCCCCGTGCTGTCCCGAGATCAAGCGCCGTATCGTGGACAGGGCCAGCTGAGCACCGACGAAGAAAATGATGAAGGACAGCGTCTTGGTGGCGATCGTCTCAGCCCTGAAGTGGCCGTAGGGGTGTTCCCTATCCGGGGGTTTGGCGATGATCCGTGCGGCAAAGAGGGTGATGCCCGAAGCCACGATATCCGTGGTGCTGTCGATACCGTCCCCGAACACGGCAAGACTTCCGGCCTTCAATCCCGCGGTGATTTTCAACAGAGCCAACACGAGATTCCCGGCGATCGCGATCCAGGAAATCAGCGCGATGCCTCTTGCTCTTTCCCTGTCCATCAATGAGTGCTCCTTACCCGTAGGTACCACGTAGGTGATGGACCTTCAAGCCACGATTTACAAGATCCAGCACACCTCCCGTCGCTGGATCTCGCGGTGAGAAGCGCACCGTCTTGGGTTTGTCCGGAAGCAGCGTGAAGAGGTTGTCTTCGAATACACCGGGCAGCCCCTCCACATCGAGGGACACGTAGAAGGCCGGCAGATCCGTGCTCAACTCGACAACGATCCGTTCACCTTCACGACGAACCTCACGACGAATTTCCGGTGTTTTTAGATCGCAGCGCTTAGGCGGGCATAGAAACAGCTCGTTCGCGAGGGGCTGCCACGGTCCACCGGTACCGTGACCCGAGGGGCGGAACTCGAGGAGGAGAAACAGCTCCTCTTTCCGCTCGGGAAGCTCATCGAGGGAGTAGCGTAGCAAACCCGTTGCCTCCTCCGCGCCCAAACGGACCTGAAGCTCCTGCTCCTGATGGGTCTTTCCGCCGAAGTCTACGAAGCGTACGCAAACGATACCCTCGCAGGGCTCGGCCGTGTCGTTGAGTCCGACGATCTCCACGGTCCGCCCATCCACACAGAATGCCGCTACATGAAGCGGAGCGTAAAACTTCCGAGCCGCGTAGTGCAGGAGCTTCCACTTCCCCGAATACTCGATAGAGGACCAGGAAGCAACCGGCCACACATCGTTGAGCTGCCAGTACATGATTCCCATACAGAGGGGCCGCCGGCTCCTCCAGTATTCCACGGCGGTCTTTATGGCTTGGGCCTGTTGTACCTGGCTCAGGTACAGAAAGCTCTCGAAGCTATCGGGCAGGCGGAAGTAGCGGGTCATGGTTTCGACGATGATCGTGTTACCCCGGGGACTGCGCTGATGATGCTCCATCACAGGAGATGTCACATTCCACTGATCCTCGGGGGCATACTGCCGTACCGTCTCCAGGGAAGGAAAGGACTGAAAGCCGAACTCCGAACAGAAGCGGGGGGTGACCGCGTAGTAGGCTTCGAAGCTCTTGCCCTCGTGCCAGACGCTCCAGTAGTGCATGTCCCCCTTGCTGTCGTCGTGCCAGTTGTCCGAATAGTCTCCCGCCCCCGCCGAAGGGGAGCTGGGCCACCAGGGCCGCGACGGATCCAGCTCACGCACGATCCGTCCGACAACCCCCTCGTTGAGCCGGTCGTAGTCCACCAGATAGCGGGCCGCATGGACTTGGCTGTCGGGATACCATTTGAGGGCTCCCAGGTTTTCATTGTTCCCGCACCAGAGAACGATACAGGGATGATCCTTCAGGCGTTTGACCTGATGGCGTACCTCCGCCTCGACTTGTTCGAAAAACCAGTCCGTCGCCGGATAGGTGGCACAACCGAACATAAAGTCCTGCCAAACCAGCAGCCCAATCTCGTCACACAGCCGGTAGAACGGCTCGGCCTCGTACTGGCCGCCTCCCCAGACGCGGAGCATGTTCATATTGGCCGCTGCAGCGTCGGCCAGGAGCACCCGGTACCGCTCCGCGGTTTGACGGCCGGGCAGGGCGTCGCTGGGAATCCAGTTCGCGCCCTTGCAGAAGATCCGCCTGCCGTTTACGGCAACGGTCATGCTCCGCCCGGCCTCGTCATCCTCCTGGAGTACCTCGACCGTGCGAAAGCCGATCCTCTTCTCGATCTGATCCTCCCCCGCTTTCACAATCAGGGCATAGAGGGTCTGGCTCCCGTAGCCTCCGGGCCACCACAGCCCGGGCTTGGGGATCTCCAGGACCTCCCGGATCGTGTTCTCCCCCTCCTGTACTTCGACCCGGCGCTCTACCTCCTGCTCGGCAACCGAGATCTCCAGAGGTATTTCTCCAGCAACGTAGGCGAAATACTCCACGGTCACGGCCAGCTCCCAGGTCTCACCCTTGCGGGTCTGGTCGGTGGTCACCGAATCGATCCGGCCGCGCTCTGAGGATGCCAGGTAGGCCCGGCCGTAGATGCCGCTTACCATGAGGCAGGGTCCCCAGTCCCAGCCGCTGTGGCACTGGACCTTGCGGACCAGGTTGCGGTGGGGAGACTGCACCGGATAGCTGGAATAAGGCACGGGATAGGGCAGCTGCCTGCTCAGCTCGACGGCCCGCTTCTCCGCCGAATGCAGCAGAATCTCCAACCGGTTCTCCCCGGTCTCGAGGTAGCTCCCGACATCAAAACGGAGGGCGGTGAACATGTTGTTGCTCCGGGCGGCGGGCTTGCCGTTGATGCGGACCTCCGCGATGGTGTCCAGGCTGTCCAGGTGAAGGAACACGTGCCTATTTTCGAGAAAGTCCCGATCAATCGCAATGCTGCGGGACAGCAGCCAATCCGCTTGTCCGACCCAGAGGGTGTCCAGCTCGTTGGTTCCGAAGTAGGGATCGGGGATTTTCCCGGCCTGGATCAGGGCGGAAAAGGTATCTCCAGGAATCTGAATCGGAATTCCGGGGTCGGGTATCTGTTCGTCAGTACCCCTTTGAACGAGGGTCCATTCCCCGGCGAGATCGATCTTTTTCAACTTCATGCTCCTTCCGCAACACGACAGGTGATGATTTACAATACCGCGACCTTCCCTCCCGAATCAAGCTCCGCAGGTGTTGGTGAAAAAAAACAACGAACTCTAAGCAGGACATCTAAAAATCTACAAGATATACTCTAGGAAGTAAAAATTTTCGAACTTTTTAGCCGATTTTTGTTGACAGACACCTGCGCCCATGATATAAATAGTTGGTTGGTTTTTAATCCAACTAACTATTTGGTTTCTTCGGTTGGAAGTCTTCGATGATCAAGCGCAATCGGCTGCTCAACACCTCCAGAGTGATGCGGGAGATATGGATCAACAAACATATCAGCCGCGTTCAGATCGCCAAGAACCTGGGACTGGATAAATCCACGATCAGCAGCATCGCCACCAAGCTCCTGGAAGACGGCATCATCAGGGAACATGCCGAGGGCGAGGCCGGTCCTCAGGGCGGTCGAAAACCCGTTTACCTGACCCTGAACCGCTCTTACGCCTGTGTTCTGGGGATCGAGTTCAGGCCGGAATCCTACACCGCCGTGGCCGTGGATCTGCAGGGGGAGCTCCTCTATTCCAAGTTCGAGCTGACCCGCCTCTCCGGAGCAAACTTCAAAGAGGTCTTTTTCGACGTCACCTCCCGCATGCGCTCCGAGCTGGCCAGAATCGATTCACCCCTTCTCGGGATCGGTGTCGGAGTATCCGGAGTCGTCGACCCCCAAAAGCGCGTTATCCGCTATTCGATTCCCCTGCAGATCGAGGGAGAATTCGATTTCCGCCGGCAGATCAGCGAGGGGTACGACCTGCCCCTCTTCCTGGAAAACGACGCCAACGCCTGCGCCTGGGGGGAGCTGGCCTTTCACCGGGTGAAGAACCTCC
>CAZPQC010000118.1:0-11697 GCA_964588525.1 uncultured Spirochaetaceae bacterium | reverse complement strand
CATCCCATTCCGGTGGCTCTGCATCTGGATCACGGCGACAGCTACGAATTGGCAGTGTCCTGCATCGAAACGGGCTTTTCCTCGGTCATGATCGACGGCTCGGCCCTGTCCTACGACGACAACGTAGCTCTTACCAGGAAGGTGGTCGATTACGCCCACAAGCACGACGTGTCCGTGGAGGGGGAGTTGGGCGTACTGGCCGGAATCGAAGATGCAGTCACCCATGAGGCCACTCACTACACGGACCCGGATGACGTAGAGGATTTCGTGAAAAAAACAGGAGTGGACAGCCTGGCCATTTCCATAGGAACCTCCCATGGCGCTTACAAGTTCAAAGTCAAACCGGGAGAGTCCCCTCCCCCGCTGCGCTTCGACATCCTAGAGGAGATCGAGAAGCGCATCCCGGGATTTCCCATCGTCCTGCACGGAGCATCATCGGTGCTTCCGGTCTATGTCGACCTGATCAACAAGTTCGGGGGAAAGCTCGAGGGCGCCGTCGGCGTTTCAGAGGATCAGCTGCGGCGTGCCGCGCGCTCCGCGGTGTGCAAGGTCAACATCGACTCCGACGGCCGTCTGGTCGTTACCGCCATCGTCCGCAAGATGCTTCACGAGGATCCAAAGAACTTCGATCCCCGCAAGTACCTTGGACCGGCCAGGGAGGAGCTGATCCAGATGATCATCCGCAAGAATCGCGAGGTGCTGGGAAGCGCCGACCGGGCGTGAGGTACGCCTCACGATCATAGGGGCTTGCAGTCGGCGGGCGGCACAAAGAGGCGATCATTCTCAGGAAATTTCATTGCAAAGCCAGACAGAGCCTTTTACTATGGAAGGCGACGCAGCTTCGGCGGACCGCGGCGAAGATTGCGCGAGGACCTGTACAAAAGGGGTGGATCGATGGAAGAAAAAAAAGAGCGGACCATCGAGAAAGCCAGGGAATACTTCCACAAGTTCTGGTACCGCAAGGCTTCTCTGTCTGATCTGATTGCCGAAATAGGGATATCCAAGCCTACGTTTTACAACTACTTCAAGAACAAGGAACAGCTTTTCGCCTCGGTGATGCTGGCTACCTACAACGAGTTCCAGTACGAGTTCACCCAGAGGAGCAAGAACGCAAGCAGCGCCATGGAGCGGTTGGAGATCTTTGTCCGCACCTACGCCTGGTTCCTCGAACACTATCCTCTGTACAAAGATCTCTACATTCCGGGCAATGATCTTCTACCCCGCTGGATAAAATCTCGTTCTTCGAAAGACCTGTTCACAGAAGGTGTCGAGACGGTGAAGGGTATCGTCATCCAGGGTCAGGAAGAGGGCATCTTCGATCCTGGGCTCGACAGCCAGGCGGCTTCCCTAATCGTGTATAACACCATAGTGTCGCTTCTGTCTCAGGATCTGAAAATCTATCAACGAAAAAACTCCCCCCCCTTTGAAGTCGATGTGGACACTCTGCTGCGCATCCTGGGGATGGGTCTGGCCGTCGCCGCGGAGCACCATCGCGATTGATCACCCTGAAATCGCCCGTTACAAGGGGCGCCGCATCGGCGCACCACCCAGGCTACGCCCTCCGTTCGATGTAGGTGTAGAACAGGGATCCGAGGAAAAACAGCGCCGACAACATTGCGGCCCAGAAAAGAAAAGCCCTCATGTAGAGGTAGGTAATAGCACCGCCTAAAAAAGGAACCGCGACTAGAAGGATCAGGAACAGCACCCGAAACGGCCCGTACCACTCCTGGAAGCGCAGAAAAAAAATCGTAAAGAACAGGAGGCCGGCCATGCGCAAGACGGGCAGGAGGAACAAATTGTAGGGCTCGAACTGACCGTAGTGGGTGAAGATTTCAACGATTCCCACCAGCGTGTAGAACCCCCCTCCGAAAGGAAGCAGCGAGCCGTATGCCTTCTGAGAATAGGCCAGAAAGTACAGCACGCCCAGAAAAAGCACGGGAATCAGATGGTCGGTGAATAAAAACAGCAGATAGAGGGGAAAGCCCCGATAGGATAGGGGAACGTATCTGCGCACCAGGAGCATCACCACCAGGCAGGGAACTGCATAGAAAAAACCCCTGATGAACTCGAGAGCCGGAATTGCGCGAGCCGGTGTTTCCCGTCGTGTCGCAATCCTCCCCTCCGGCGCGGGTTTTCGGTCGGCAAACAGGAGAAAAAGAGTCAGGCAGGGCATTCCCAGGATTGCGAACAGACTCATCCGGATCTCACCCAAGAACCGTTTCTTCGATCTTCCGGAGTTGGGCCCGGTACAGGGAGGTAATCCCGACTCCGTAATCGGAGATCAGCTGGATGATGTTTCTGGCATGATCCGGTTGATCTTCCCCGTTGATGCGGTCCCCGGCGTCTCCCAGACCGGGCATGATATAGGCCATATTGTTCAGACTGGGATCCATCCACAGCGTATAGATTTCCGAATTCTCGATCGCCCTGACGATCCGCAGGGAACCCTTCAAGACGGAAATGACGTTGAGGAAGATGACCGAACGCGGCCTAATACCCTGGTCCAGCAGATACTTTACGATGGTAACCAGACTGCCTCCCGTGGCGTTCATCGGGTCGGCAAAGAACAGATCCTTTCCGTCGAGCAGGTCCAGATCGAAGTAGGAGCGCTCCAGATCGAGAATGTAAGCCATGTTGTGCTCCTCTTTGGTATCGTCCCGACTGATCCGAAACAGGGCAAAGGGGGTGACGTAGTCGTTGGAGGAGTACTCCTGGATCTCTTTGGACACGATCATCGAGGGGAGCAGGGCCGCCCGCAGCATCACGCACATCACCGAGTTCCCCACTTTGTCGTCGATGTCGGGAATCTTATGAACGGCGTAGTTCTGGGTCGGCAAGTTCACCGGCGTGTCGACGAAAATGTAGTTCTTCTCCTCCGGTATGGAGCTGGAGAAGGTCAGGTTGAACAGCAGCTCGTACGCTCTCTGTATATAGTACACAAACTCCGGTGTTTCGGTGTGAATATCCCGAAGCTTGGCAATGAGGCGGGAGGCCTCGCCGTGGCTGGAGCGGGGGGTCTCGAATGAGTAGACGTGGATATTCGGTTCTCTTCGGGCAATCTCCTGCATCTTTTCGCCCATATCGTTGTACAGGGCGATGAGCTTGGTTCTGGCCTTCTGCTTCTCCTTCGGATCCGCAGACAAGTCGAGTTTCGGGAACAACTCCATGGCTTCGGCGAACTTGTCGTCCATGACCGCGATCGTCTTCTTGTCCTCTTCGGTGAGATACCCGTCTAGATCCGAGGCCTGCAGAACGATTTGTTTCATGCCCCAACTGTACCGCCGGCCCCTGTTCTTCGTCAAGAACTTACACGATATTACGATCTTACGATGACATCCGAAAATCTTGTTGTTATATTGAAAGCTAATCGTGAAGAACGCAGAGCAAATCGAAAGACACCGCTACGTCTTCAAGGGGGTGATTCAGGGGGTCGGGTTCCGACCGACCGTGTATCGCTGTGCGGTATCCCTCGGATTGAAGGGATTCGTCCGCAACGAAAGATCCGAGGTGGTGGCGGAACTGCAGGGACCCCCCGCCGCCCTGGGGAGGTTTCCGGCGACGCTGCGGGAGATGCTGCCCCCGGCTGCGGTGCTGGACCGGATGGACTGCCAGCCGATTCCTCCGCTGGAGGAGGAGTCCTTTCGCATCCTGGAGAGCAGAGCCACCACGTATAGTTTTCCTCCGATTCCCCCGGACCTGGCCATCTGCCCCGAGTGCAGAAAGGAACTGTTCGATGAAGAGAACAGGAGATATCTCTACCCGTTCATCACCTGCACCCAGTGCGGACCGCGCTACTCCATCGTCGAGGACACCCCTTTCGACCGGGACACGACCTCGATGGTCGATTTTCCCCAGTGTCCGGACTGTCTCGTCGAATACACGGATCCGGAGGATCGGCGCTTCCATTCCCAGACCAACTCCTGCTGGTCCTGCGGACCGACCCTGGAGCTCCGGGCCGCCGACGGAACGGCCGTGGAGGGCGATCCGATACTGGAGACCATCGCGGCGCTCGGGGAGGGGAAAATCATCGCCATCCAGGGAATCGGCGGCTTTCACCTGGCCGCGGATCCGCGTAATTCCGATACCATGAAGCGGATGCGGCAGGACAAGGAACGGGAGCGCAAGCCCTTTGCCCTGATGGTGGCAGACCGGCATGAGGCCGAAAAGTTGTGTCGCCTCCGGGAGCAGGATTGGAAGCGGTTGGTCACCACGGCCAGCCCCATTCTGATCTTTCCTCCGGCCGAGGGTGCTCCCCCTCACCTCCGGGCCGTCTCTCACACCGGAACTCTGGGCATCATGCTGCCCTACACGCCCCTGCACCTGCTGCTGTTCCACTATCCCGATGCGGAGATCACCTACCGTCACCTGGTCATGACATCGGGGAACCTCAAGGGAGAACCGATCGTCACCGAACCCGGGGAGGCATTTGACAAGCTGGCCGAAGTGGCGGATCTGTTTCTGTACCACAACCGGCGGATCCTCTTTCGCACCGATGATTCTGTGGAACGGCTGACCCGCACGGGTCAGCGGATCTTCCTGCGTCGCTCCCGCGGGTACGTTCCCCGCTTGGTCCAGCTCCAGGGCGCATTGAAGGGTACGATCCTGGCTGCCGGGGCGGACTTGAAAAACGCCCCCGCTTTAGGCAGGGGATCGGATATCTACCTGGCTCCCTACATAGGGGATCTGGAGGATCCCCTCACCCGGCGGGATTTCGAAAACCAGATCCACCAGATCCTGTCCCTGTACGAGGTCCAGCCGGACACCCTGGTGTACGACCTCCACCCCGGCTACCATTCGACCCGCTGGGCCCTGGAACAGGAGATCGAGCACAAGATCGGGGTGCAGCATCACCACGCCCACCTGCTTGCGGTCATGGCCGAACATCGGCTGGAGGAGGTTATCGGGCTGTCCTTCGACGGTACCGGGTATGGGACGGACGGCACGATCTGGGGAGGCGAGTTCCTGCTGGCCCGGCGAAACGGTTTCCAGAGATTGGGACATTTCCGTCCCTTTGTGCTTCCCGGCGGGGAGGCCGCGGTCCTGCACCCCCTGCGTATCGCCCTGGCTCTGCTTAAAGACTTCCTGGACCCGCGGGAACTCGAGCAGCTGTTCTGCGAGGAGCGCGGGCTGGCGGAGCGGGAGCTGCTCACCATAAGCGAGATGATCGACAAGGGGGTCAACACCCCGGTGAGCACGTCACTGGGACGGATCTTCGACGCTGCCAGCGCATTGCTCGGACTGGTGGATTCGGTGAGCTACGAGGGGGAGGGACCGATTCGCCTGGAGGGCCTTGCCCTGGGCCTTTACGACGGCAAGCCCCTGAAGGGTTCGGCAAGCTGCAGTGACTGGCATGTATCCGTGGAGCAGGAGGACGGCCGCTTCAGGATCGACTGCCGGGGATTGCTGCGCTACCTGGCGGAATCGATTCGCAGCCGTTCGGAAGCGGACGCCGCAGACGTCGACTCCAAAGCGGCGGCCCCGGCCCTGGAGTTTCACAAGGCGATCGCGGCTGCCTCCCTGGAGGGTGCCAGGCGCATGCGGGAGCAAACCGGCATGAACCAAATTGCCGTTTCGGGAGGCGTTTTCCAGAACGTACTGCTCTCCGAGCTGCTGCTTCCGGCTCTGGCAGCGGCGGGATTTCAGGTGTACACCCACCGCAACATTCCCCCGGGAGACGGAGGAATCGCGGTGGGACAGGTTTATTTTCTGCCCGGGAATGGGTAAATTGAATATCTGGAGGAGCCCATGTGTTTGGCCGTGCCCATGAAGATAGTGACAATCCTCGAAGACGGGAAGGCGCTGGTGAAACAGGATGACCTGGAAACCGAGGTCGACCTGACCCTGATCGAGGACCCGAAGGTCGGCGATTACGTGATCATTCACGCCGGTTACGCCATCGATCTCCTGGACCTGGAGGAGGCGGAGGAACGATTGAAGCTTTTCCAAGCCATGGAAGAAGCCGGATGATCGGCGCGCGCAGCGCGCGAGGTTCGAGTACGTAGATGTCTTCTCTTTTACGACAGAGCCTCCAGGATCGCCGCTTGGCGGCGCCACTGCTGGAGGAGATCAAGCAAACAGCTGCGGATATCTCCGGGATCGTAAGGGTGATGGAGGTCTGCGGTACCCATACGGTAGCGATTCGCCGCTCCGGAGTCCATTCTCTGCTTCCGGAGAACATCCTCCTGGTCTCCGGTCCCGGCTGCCCCGTCTGTGTCACGCCGACCAGCTACATCGACAATGCCCTGCACCTGCTGGAGACCACCAAAGCCACTGTAGTATCCTTCGGGGACATGTTGAAAGTTCCCGGCTCCGACGGCAGAAACCTGGCCGGCTACTTGGGCCGCGGCCGGGTGCGCATGGTTTACTCACCGTCGGAGCTGCTTCCCATAGCTCAAGACAGCGCCGGGGAGGTGGTTTTTTTGGCAATCGGATTCGAGACCACGATTCCCACGGTAGCGGCTGCGTTTCTGCAGGCCCGCCGAGCAGGGATTGAAAATCTGTTTCTCTACACGGCGTTCAAGACCGTGCCCCCGGCCCTGCGCGTGCTGCTGGACAGTCCGGACAGGAATTTGGACGGCTTCCTGCTTCCCGGCCATGTCTCTGTGATCATCGGGGAACAGCCGTATCGGTTCCTGGAAGAGCGGGACGGCGTGCCCGGGGTGATCACGGGGTTCGAGCCGCTCGATCTGCTTCAGGGAATTTCGGCGGTGCTCAAACAGATCGCCCGGGGGGAGCAGCGGGTGGAAAACGCCTACACCCGGGCTGTACGCCCGAACGGAAATCCCAAGGCAAGGGAAATCATGGACCGGCTTCTCGAGCCCGTGGACGCGCTCTGGCGCGGGTTCGGCCGGATTCCGGCCAGCGGCCTGGCCCTGGGCCGGGCTTTCCGGGAGGCGGATGCGGAGCTGCACTTCTCCCTGCCCCCCCTCTACAATGTCGAACCGCCGGGCTGTGTCTGTGCCCGGGTGCTGCAGGGCCGCGTTCTCCCGACCGAATGCACTTTGTTCGGGAAGCGCTGCACCCCTGAGACGCCGGTAGGACCGTGCATGGTTTCCTCGGAAGGAACCTGTGCGGCCAGTTTTCGTTACGGAGACCTGGAGCCTTGAGTATTTCCGAACGAATAACCCTGGAACACGGCAGCGGCGGCGCCCTGTCCAGACAGCTTACCGAACAGCTGATCTATCCGATCCTGAAAAACGATGCCTACGGAGAACTGGCCGACGCCACCCCCTTCCAAATCCGGGGCCGAGCCTTTATCACCACGGACACCTACGTGGTGGATCCGCCCTTCTTTCCCGGCGGAGACATCGGCACACTGGGGATATTCGGCACCTGCAACGATCTGGCCGTCTGCGGCGCCCGCCCCCGTTATCTCACCATGGGTCTCATCCTGGAGGAGGGCTTTCTCACGGCGGATCTGCGGCGGGTGCTCGAATCGGTTCGGGCAGCCGCCGAACAGGTCGGCGTGCTGGTGATCAGCGGCGACACCAAGGTGGTGCCCTCGGGAAAGGGAGGCGGGATCTTTCTCAACACCACGGGAGTGGGTGAAGCGCTGGGGGATCACCTCCTGTCGGTGAACAACATTCGAGAGGGGGACTCTGTTTTGGTCTCCGGGCCGGTGGGCAGCCACGGGTTGGCCATCCTGGCCAGCCGGGAGGATTTGAAGATCGGTGCCACCCTTCGCTCCGACTGCGCTCCCCTGTTTCCCCTCTGCGAGGCTCTCTACGCCCTGGGCGGGAAGCTTCGTTTCATGCGGGACGCAACCCGGGGAGGGGTGGCTGCGGTTCTCAACGAAGCCGTAGCCGAAAATCGGAAGTGCGGAATGGAGATCCAGGAGACGGCCTTTCCGATCTCCGGAACAGTGGCGGCGGCCTCCGACCTGTTGGGGCTGAATCCCCTGGAGATAGCCAATGAGGGCGTCATGATCGCCGTTGTGGCGCCGGAGGCCGCGACAGAGGCGCTTTCCCTCCTGCGCTCTTTCGAGGCGGGCCGGGAAGCCTGCCGGGTCGGAGTCGTGAACGGCCGTTACCCGGGACGGGTGATCCTGGAAACCGCGGTCGGGGGCAGGCGTATTCTCGACCTGCCCCGGGGACTGCTCCTGCCCCGAATCTGTTAATACGTATCTGTTGGACCGATTCTGCTGAAACGATAATGCTGGAACGAAGAATGCTATTCGCCGTGATACTGGATCAGGGTGTGAACCTCGTAGTCTCGCAGGACATCCTCGTAGTCGAGGAAGGGAAGACCGACCACGGCGAAAATGCCCGCCACCTCGGCGCCCGCCGCGGTAAATAGATCCGCCGCCGCCTTGATCGTACCACCGGTGGCGATCAGGTCATCCACCAGCACGATTCTTTGGCCTGCCTGCACGTCGGCCTTGTGGACCTCGATCTCATCCTCTCCGTATTCCAGCGTGAAAGTGGCCCGATAGGTTTTTCCGGGCAGCTTCCCCTTCTTGCGTACCAGGATCAGGGGAAGCTCGAGGCGGTGGGCCACCGGAGCGGCGAAGAGAAAACCCCGTGCCTCCACGGCCGCGAGGGCGCCGGCCTTCGACCGTTCACAGAAGGCCAGCGCCTGGTCGACGCAATAGCCGAATGCCCGGGGGTTCGTGAGAATGCTGGTGATATCGTAGAAGAGGATCCCCGGTTTGGGAAATCCCGGCACTTTGCGGATCGCTCCATCGAGGTCGAACTCAATGGCCACGGGCCCGATCCCCCAGCTGCCGGGTCAGGGCTCCGACCCAGCTGCACAGATCCGCCGATTCAAGACGCTCCCTGCCGAAGTTCCGGAAGTTCTGATCCGGGAGGCCCAGCTCACAGTCCTGCAGAGCCTGGCGTAAGGCCCGAACGGTCGGTTCGCTGTCCACGGAGAATGCCCCGCCCACCCTTCCGGCCAGGGTGATTCCGTGGAGGGCGCGGAGGATCTCCGTGAAATCCGGATGGATCTGCTGCCGGCCGGCAGGAAGGGAGGCAAGCAGAAAAACATCTGCTGCCGTAAGGTCCGGAATAGCGGCCCGATCCGCGGTGCTTGTTTGGACTTTGAATTTTTCGCCGTCGAAACAGTCGGTCAAACGCCGAACGAGCTGCTCCATCGATTCCTCGGCTGGTGCGTAAATGATAACTACCCGATACATGCCTATCCTCCTCCCCGTGCATTATAGCTATATTATCGGCCGGAAGAAAACACTACGGATATATTCTGCGCAAGCCTTTGACCCGGGCCTGCGCATTGAGATCCAGGTCGGAGCGATCGCCCCTGGCGAGCAGTTGGCAGCCGAGTCCGGCGACCATTGCCGCATTGTCGGTACATAGACGCAGGGAGGGAAAGATCACCTCGAACTCCGTCTGCTCGGTCAAGCGCCTGCGCAGGTAGCTGTTGGCCGCCACCCCTCCGCCGACGACGATCCGCCGAAGGTGCGTGGCCCGGGCGGCCTTGAGGGTCCTGTCCACCAGGATGTCGATCGCCGTAGCCTGGAAGGAAGCGGCGATGTTCTCCTTGCTCTTTTCAAAATCCCGGTTCCAGAACTGATCGAGCTGATTGACAACCGCCGTTTTCAGCCCGGAATAGGACACGTCGTAGGGATGATCCCCTTTGTGCAGGGAGGGCCAGGGAAAACGGAAGGCCTGGGGGGATCCGTGCTGGGAGAGCCTGTCGATGGCCACGCCGCCGGGAAAACCCAGGTCGTAGTGCTTGGCTACTTTGTCGAAAGCCTCGCCGCAGGCGTCGTCGATGGTTGCTCCCAATACCCGCATGGAATCAAAGCTCTCCACCCGAGCGATCAAGGTATGACCGCCGGAGACCAGCAGTCCGATGTAGGGGTAGGAAATCTCCGACTCCAGATGCGGGGCGTACAGATGAGCCAGGATATGATCGACTCCCACCAGCGGCTTGTCCAGGGCGAAGGCCAGAGCTTTGCTGTAGGAAAGACCCACCAGCAAAGATCCGATCAAGCCGGGCTGGTAGGTGACGGCCAGCCCGTCCAACCGGACGGCTTCGATGCGCGCGTTGTCCAGAGCCTGCTCGACAACCCCGGAGATCGTTTCGATATGCCTGCGCGAAGCGATCTCCGGTACCACCCCGTAGAAGGGCCGATGATCATCGATCTGAGAGGCAACGACCTCGCTGAGGATCCTTCTTCCGTCCTCTACCACGGCGGCGGCGCATTCATCACAGGAGGTTTCCACCCCCAGCACGGTCACGAGCTTGCCTCCTCCAGCAGGTCCGAGAGAAAAACCAGCTCCACCCCGGCGCGGTCCAGCTCCGCCAGAAGCCCGCCGATCACCTCTACGATCTGGGGATTGCGGACATGCCCGATCAGGATCGCGGATCCCTCTTTACGAGCCACTTCGATGCCCTCTTCCAGGGCCTGCCGGATCGCCTCGGCATGAGGCTCGTTATCCAGGAAAATATCCCGCTCCAGATACGGCACCGCATGCGCTCTGGCTGTTTCAGGGCCCAGCGTTTTCGTGGTGGTGCGGCTATCGAGGAAGTAGCGCCCGTTCGACTTCAGGTAATCCATTACCACGTTCATGACCCGCCGGTCCGCAGTAGCCCGGGATCCCATATGGTTGTTCATCCCCGCGGCTTGCGGAACCTGGGAGAAGCTTGCCTCCAACAAACGGCGGATCTCTTTAGCGTTTTGGCTGGTCAGGATCGCTCCGGGTCCGGGATCGCTTCCGTTTTCCGCTTCCATGGGCAGATGCAACAGCAGTTCCTTTCCCGCCTCGGCAACCCGTCGCGCCGATTCTTCGCTGTAGGGCAGATTCGGCAGAACCGACAGGGTGATCGGCCCGGGAAAATCGAGAAATGCTTCGAGCTCCTCCAGGTTGTAGCCGACATCATCGATCACGACGGCGATCCTGGCTCTGGGCAGCGGGCGCTCCTGCCGTCCTTTTCCGGCCGCTTCGACCGTTTGCGGACCGGGACGTTCCACCGCATCCGCGTCGGTCTGCCGGGGCCGGGGTCGCTGCCGGGCGGCAGGTTCGCCGGGGCTGTAGGCCGCCGGACCAGCCGTCTCTTTCTGGCTAGGCAGGATGATCAGCACCGCAACCAGACAGGCGGCGATCACAACCAGAAGCGCGATTGCCCGCCGAGCGCGAGACCTACCGCCGTCACTTTGCCGCTTGCCTGAGGTGGACATGGGTCTATTTTATGTAAGGGTGTGGGTTGGTCAAGAGCCGCCTGCAGAACTGCCGATCAGGTGTAGACGAACTCCCGCAACTCTTCGGCGTTTTCCTTCAATTTTCTAAGAGCGCGAATTTCGATCTGCCGCACGGTCTCCGGTGAAATACCCATCTCATCGCCTATCTTTTTCAGGGTATACTTCTTCCCACCGTAGAAAGCGAACCTGTACAACAGGATCTGCTTCTCCTTTTCCAGGAGTGTCTCCAAGAACTTCAAGGTTCGCTCGCGAAGGTTCTCCCGCAGCAGGTCCTTCTCCGGGATGTAGGAGTTGTCTTCGATCACATCCTGAAGGGTTCCACTGTCCTCCTGGGTCGGCCCATCCAAAGAGACCACGGCGTTGGACAGCTGAACGATCATCTCCACCTCACGCTTTTTCAGGCCGAGCTCCCGGGCTATCTCTTCGATGTGCGGCGCCCTCTTCAGCTCTTGAGACAGCGAATTGTAGGCTTTGTTGATTTTCCTCAGCTTCTCCTCTTTCCTGTGGGGAAGGCGGATCGTGCGTCGTTTGTTCGA
>CAZPQC010000117.1:0-11707 GCA_964588525.1 uncultured Spirochaetaceae bacterium | reverse complement strand
CCGGCAGCGAGCAGATCGCCATGGGGATGATCAAGATGCTCCGGGAGGATTACGGCGTCTTCGTATCCGGAGTAACCTATCCGGTCGTACCCCGGGAAGTGGTTATGTTCCGCATGATCCCCACGGCTTCTCACTCCGACGAAGATGTGGATCTGACCGTGGCAGCCTTCAAGAAAATGCGGGACCGGATGAATCTCGATCTCTCGGAAAAACCTTCTCTGAGGAACCGCTAGGCTGAAAAAACCCTCGGGCGGACCCGGTTGGGCTTTGGCGGGCCTACTTGTCCTGCGCCCGGGCGATTGCCCGCCGATCCCGCAGGGTACCGCTCCCGGGCAGGCGGACTCTTCGTTTCAGCGCCCGTTCCAGGAGGCGGAGGATATCGTTCATCAGGTTCTCGGCTGCCGCGGAATGGAGGTTCATCAGGATCGCGTCGTAGATCGCCAGCACCATGCGCTGGGGATTCTTGTACTGACGCACCCGTAAAACCCCTTTGCGGCTTCCCTCCTGAAGAATCTTGGTGATGACTTTTTCCACATGGCTGCGGAGCATGCTGTCGCCTGTACTCCGGTTCTGCTGTCCCGGGTAGAAATACTTCTTGTCCCCGGTGAGAATCCCCAGTAGGATCGGATTGTTCCTGATCCCAAGTGTCGTAAAGCGGTACAGGGCTTTCAGCTTGTTCATCGGAGATTTGAAAGCTCCCACCAGACGATCCACCGAGCGGATTCCCTTGCTCTCGAGATTATCGAGAATCTGCTGGTAGAAGACCTCTTTGCTGGGAAAGTAGGTATAAAAACTTCCCGTTCCTACACCCGCTTCCTTGGTGATGTCTTCTATGTTGACATCCTTGTATCCGTAGCGGCTGAACAGCCGCTCTCCGATCTTTAGAAACAGATCTTGTTTCCCCGTCCCCATCCCTCTGCGTTCTCCTGCTCAATCCAAGCTACGAAACGCGGCCAGGTTCTCTAAGGCCGGTCGGAGGCTGCCGTGTTCCATCTGCTCGACCAGATCCACAGCCAATCGATTGTAGGGGACAGGAATCCCCGATCGTTCGGCGCTCTGCACCACTGTCCCGTTGATGAAGTCTATCTCGGTTTTGAAGCCCCGGCGCATAGAATCGAGCATCGAGGATTCATCATGGCGGTTTTTGTACCCGATGATGCGGATCAGGAGGTGTTTGAGGAATCGAGAATATCCCGCAACCGAGAGGAAGCGCTCGATGTTCAGCCCCGCGCCGAGGGGTTCGAAGGTGATGCCTTCGGCTCGACCGACTGCGAACAGCTCTCTGCCGATTCGAAGCATAACCTTCCGAATCTCTGCCCTTGCTGCCAATTGCCCGAACGAGAGGCCGGTGATCGCCCCCAATGTCGTGAAGGTCATGGTGATAGCCAGCTTGGACCAGAGAACGCCTCGGATGTTGGGGGAAATCGTCACCGGAAAGATAGGGGAGAGGAGGGCTTGAGCCTTGGACACGGCCGTCGCGGGCGGCGCAGCATCGAGGCTGCCGATGATGAAAGAACCCGAGTTCGTGATCCTGTACTCTCCGGGCGCCTCCATCGAGGCGCCCCAGAGAACGCAACCTGGAACCAGGCGCCCGGCTGCGACCACGCCGACCAGATCGAGGGCAACCAATCCATTCTGAACCGTGATCACGCAGGCTTCAGGGGCTAGATTCTGGTTAAGAGATCTTGCAGCCTCTACAAGGCTACCCGCTTTGGTAGCCAGGATCAGGGCGTCGAAGGACTCGTTTCCGGCCTTCTCCACCAGGCGCACCCCCCAAGTCCGCGTGCGTTTTCCCCGCCGCAGGGTAAGCCCGTTGGTCATGATCGCCTCTGCAATGGAGGGATCGCGGTCGATGACCGTAAGGTTAGTGTCCGGCCGCCCGGCGATACCGGCGGCCATAACCCCACCAAGACTTCCGCAGCCCAGAATTGCCACATTCATACGATTCAGATAACCGTCAAAATAGGGGGGATTCGCCGGGTTGTCAAGTTCAGGGTAACGGTGCGCGCTAGTACCGGTAGTGCTCCGGCTTGAAGGGACCATCCCTGGGAACACCGAGGTACTCCGCCTGGCTGGGCTTCAAGCTCGTGAGCTTTACCCCAAGATGCGGCAGATGCAGGCGTGCGACTTCCTCATCCAGGTGCTTCGGCAGGATGTACACTTTTTTCTCCAGCTTTTTCTGAGCCAGTTCCACCTGAGCCAGAATCTGATTCGTGAAACTGGCACTCATGACAAAGCTGGGATGACCGGTGGCGCAGCCCAGGTTCACCAGGCGCCCTTCGGCCAGGATCAATATCGAGCGCCCCGAGCGCAGGGTCCAGCGATCCAGTTGGGGTTTGATGTTCTGCTGTTTGCATTCGGGAGTGCTGGTCAGGTAGCGCATCTCGATTTCGCAGTCGAAATGCCCGATATTGCAGACGATCGCCCCGTCCTTCATCTGTTCCATGTGCTCTCCCCGAATCACATTGCAGCAGCCCGTGGCGGAAATGAAGATGTCGCCGATCGGCGCCAGATCCTCCATGGTGGAGACCGGAAATCCTTCCATGGCCGCCTGGAGCGCGCAGATCGGGTCGACCTCGGTGATGAACACCTGAGCGCCGAAACCGCGCATCGACTGAGCGCACCCTTTGCCCACATCTCCGTAGCCGCAGACCACGACCTTCTTGCCCGCTACCATGATGTCCGTGGCTCGCTTGATACCGTCGGCCAGGGATTCCCTGCAGCCGTACAGGTTGTCGAACTTCGATTTCGTTACCGAGTCATTGACATTGATAGCCGGGAAGAGCAGTTCCCCCCGTTCCACCATTTGATACAGGCGATGGACTCCGGTGGTGGTTTCCTCCGAAACGCCGCGAATCCCAGCGGCTACCTCGTGCCAGTGGTTCGGGTTGCGGGCCAAACCGCCCTTGAGCCGGGCCATGATGATGGCCATTTCCGGGTCGTAGCCGCCCTTGTCCGGGAGAGTTGGGTCCTCCTCCACTCCGACCCCTTGATGAACGAACAGAGTAGCATCCCCGCCGTCATCGACTATCAGATTGGGCCCGGATCCGTCCGGCCAGGTGAGAGCCTGTTCGGTGCACCACCAGTACTCCTGCAGGCTTTCCCCCTTCCAGGCGAATACGGCGGCGGAGCCGGCTGCCGCAACGGCGGCGGCAGCGTGATCCTGCGTGGAGAAGATGTTGCAGGATGCCCAGCGGACATCCGCTCCCAGAGTTTTTAGGGTTTCGATCAGAACGGCTGTCTGGATGGTCATGTGCAGACTGCCGGTCACCTTCAATCCCTTCAGCGGCTTGTCTCTACCGTATTTCTCCCGCACCGACATCAGACCGGGCATCTCTCTTTCCGCCAGACCGATCTCCT
Organism: uncultured Spirochaetaceae bacterium; assembly: GCA_964588525.1. Lineage (GTDB taxonomy): Bacteria > Spirochaetota > Spirochaetia > SZUA-6 > DRHE01 > JAFGQJ01. The sequence goes on along the minus strand of CAZPQC010000117.1, from coordinate 8,347 downwards.
TGCGTCCCCACTCGGCCAGATTCAGATCCGCAACTTTGTGGGTCAGTTGCGGTTCAAGTTCAAATGTACTCATCTGTTTATTCCTTTCTCTACCAGGTTAAACCTATACATGCTGCGATTGCTCTTGTTTGCTGCCGCGATATAGAAAAACACGTAAGCCCCTGCGCACCGGAAATTGACCATGCTCATCGATACGGAACCCCGCATCTTCGAGCCACGATTCTACAGTTTTTTCCGGAAAACCGAGCCAGTGATCCCCGTAGCGGCTGCGCATCATCTCTTGTTCATGCTTACTGAAATCCGCGAGGATCAGCGTGCCGCCGGTCCGGAGAACTCTGCGGGCTTCCAGCAAGCCCTGCCTGGGATTGCGCAGATGGTGGAGAACCAGGTTGATGATCGCAACCTCAGTTTCCCCGTCCCGCAGAGGCAGATGCTCGAGCTCGCCGATACGAAGGTCGACCTCTGCAGCCTTCCGGCCGAGCCGTTTGGCTGCCTCGGCAAGCATCTCTCGGGAGCTGTCTACACCAATAACCGTCGTCATACTTCCGGCGATCATCTCCAGAAGGGCGCCGCTGCCGCAGCCCAGATCCGCAGCGCTTTGAGCCGAAGGGATGCGCGTGAGGATCTCACCAACCAGGTCCTGTTCTCCGATGATGCTGCGTTTCATGATCTCCCAGTTGGATGCCACGGAGTCGAAAAACCGTCTCGACTGCAGCTTCCCCGTCTGAAGTAACGCCTTGGCCGTATCCAGATCCCGGTGGTAGATCGACTCCTCCTCGAAGAGGTAGCGGATCGAATCGGAGAACAGGCGCCCGGGATCGTGGTCGACGGCACGGTAGAAGGACCACAAACCGTCCCGTCTGGATTCGATCAAGCCCGCGTCTTGGAGGAGCTTGAGATGTCTGGAGATACGGGACTGCCCCATGTCGAGAATCCCCGTCAGCTCCTGAACGTTGAACTCCCTGAAATCGAGAATGTTCAGCAGGCGCAGCCGGGTTTGGTCGCTCAGAGCTTTGAAGTATCGAAGCGCCTTGCCGGATTCGAAATCATTCATAAATATATCAAGATATCTTGATATATTTATACAAATTATGGTACTGTGTGTCAAGCCTCCGGCGAAGGTGCCTGGACCGTTCCGAAGCGCTGGAGAATCGTCGGGCCCCGGGTAGCCGAAAATGAAAATTTACCGGATACTGTGCTTCTACGAGGAGCGGATATGGGTGAGCTTCTGAAAACACTCGAGAAAAAGCGGCTCCTGGTGGCAGACGGTGCGTGGGGAACACTGCTCCAGGCGCATGGGCTCCGGGCGGGTAGCTGCCCGGAAATTTGGAACGTGGAGGAGCCGGACAAGGTTCGTTCGGTTGCCGCCGCCTACTCCGAGGCTGGGTCGGATCTCGTCCTGACCAATACCTTCGGAGGTTCGACCTTGGCACTCAAGCGTCATGGATTGGCGGACAGAACGGAGGAGCTCAACGCAGCCGGAGCTCGTCTGTCCCTGGAAGGAGCACCGGGAAAGCTGGTGGCCGCCTCGGTCGGACCGACGGGGGAGTTCCTGCCTCCGATGGGAGAGATAACGGAGGCGGAGATGAGGGCCGCCTTTGCCGCCCAGATTCGGGCCGTCTTGAAGGCGGGGGTGCGGATCCTGTGCATCGAGACGATGAGCGCCGTTCAGGAGGCGGTGTGTGCCGTGCTCGCGGCCCGGGAAGTATCCGCGGAACTCTCGGTTCCCGTGGAGGTGATGGCTACCATGACCTTCACACAAACGCCGAAGGGGTACCGCACCTTTATGGGTGTCGATTGCCGGATCGCGGTGGAGAAACTAACAGAAGCCGGTGCGGATGTCCTTGGCTCCAACTGCGGCAACGGGATCGAGCAGATGGTTCCGATAGCCCTCGAGTTTCGAAGGGATTCCGACAAGCCCATCCTCATCCAGGCCAACGCCGGCCTCCCCCAGATCGAAAAGGGCGTTACGGTATTCCGGCAGAGTCCCGAACACATGGCCCGGTGGGTCCCGGGGCTGGTCGAAGCAGGGGCTTCCATAGTCGGCGGCTGCTGCGGGACGACTCCCGAGCACATCCGCCAGATTCGCAGTCAGATCGATCGTCTGCTCTAGTTCCCTCTATTCGATCCAGATCTCGATCATATGTCCGTCCTGGACATCCTCGACATCCACCAGTTTCCCTTTAACCCCGGAATCCAGGTTGGCAAAGACCGCATCCAGGTCCACACCCTGGTTCTCTATGCGTGCTCTCTCCGATGCCGGAATCAGGTCTTTCAAGAAGCGGGCGAATCCGAGGGGCAGTCCCATGTTGACCTTCACCGCCCCGCTGTATTTGTCGCTAACCTTGATCTTAAGAACTTTACCCGGTTCGGACGACGTCCTCTCCTTATCCCCCTCCTCCAGGGCTTCGAGCAGCTTGGCAGCCTCCTCCACCTTGATCGTACCTTCCTGCAACATCTGTAGTATTTTCATCTGTTCCGGAGTTGTCATTTTTTCTTCGCTCCTTGTTCTTTGGCAGCCGCATCGGCCGGCTCAGTTTCGGCTTCGGGCGCTCCTTTCAGCAGCTCCGCAGCTTTTTCCGCACTCAACTCTCCCTTGCTCACCTTTTCGATGATCTCCATTCGTTTTTCCGCATCCGGCGGCTTCCCCACCGTGTAGCCCAGGTTTTTGATTACCCCATCGAGCATGCCCCTGACAGTCGGATACGACACGCCGAGGGCTTTCTCCACCTCCTTGATATTTCCGCGTACGCGGACGAAAAGCTCGATGAACTCCAGCTCCTTTCGGCTGAGCGATAACAGCCGCGAGTGGGGCGGTTCGAAATCACCCTCTATCCGGATCCTGCAGCGCGGACAGTACAGCTCCCTCACTCGAAGGGTGCCGCTGCACATCGGGCATTCGTGAAGAATGCGTTTTTTGCTTTCCATATCTACTCCTCCGACTACAAATCATTTACAATATAGTAAAAAATATTGATTATTTCAAGAGAATAATTGAATTTATTAATTTTTAGATGAAAATAGTTAAGAAGAGGATTTCTGCTCTTGAACGATGAGAATGGTATCGATCTCCAGATCGCCCCCATCTGCAGGACTTCGAAGGGTTGCCGAGAGCCACGGATAGCGGCCGGCAGGGGGCGCGAAATCGTAGCGAATCGGGCCATCCGCGGTCGTCAGGGTCACCCGACCGGGGGAAAGAGCCAGGCGGAGATTTATCCCGGTGGGAGAGAACACCTCGGTTTCCCCAGATTTTTCTTCGGCCGCGACGGTTCCGGTCGGATCTATGACCAGGAACGGAGTTTGCGCCTGTTCCCATTGCAGGGCTACGGTGCTTCCCGGTGGGATCTTCCCGAAGAACTCGACAAGAAAAGACGTTTCCTCTCCTCCAAGCTCGAAATAGGGGAGAGTCAGCCGTGAAGAAGCCGGCAGGATCAGCCGACCGCCTCTCAGATACGCTGACGCATCGCTCGGTTTCAGCTTCCAGCTTTCCGGATCGGGAAGATGCAGACCTTCGAAACCCTCGGCCAGTACCAGGCGTCGTCCGTATCTCTGCTGCATCACCGTTCGGTAGATGCCCGGATCCACGGAGAGACGGTTGAGCGGGTCTCTATAGTACACACCCAACTCGGTAATGGTCCCGCTGAAGCCGTTGTCGCCGGCGATTAGGGTTTGTCCCTCCCGGGGCAAATCTCTGGGTAGTGGAACCTCCACTATAGAAGCGGTTTGCCGACCGTCGAGAAACCAAAGAGCTTGCAGCTGCTCTTGCAGAGGCACCAGCGAAAGATCGATCCGATGATGTTGATCCGGTACCAGACCGAAAATTCCAGATGGCAGATCAATAAGTGCCTCTTTTATAGCGAACGTAGCGACCAACTGACCGTCGGAATCGAAGAAGATCCGGAACCGAAAACCCTCGTTCCGATCAATAACCATCAGGTTCTGATCGTTGTTCTCTCCGCTCGACAGAAGCTTGAAGGTAATCGTGCACTTTGAAAGCTCTCCTTCCAGAATCGGCAGGATGTTGAGCGGATAGAGGAGCCCGGAGCCTGATCCGGTTTTGAGACCCATGATCCCGTTCTCGTTGCTCCACCGCAGCTGCCCGATCTCTCGAGCCTGCTCTTCTGTCGTTTCCTCTCCAAGCAGGCCGGCATTGCGCAGGCTTCCATTGAGATGAAAGAGACTGTAGTAGGAATCCTCGGGGATAAGTTCATCTTCTGTCAGGAGACTCGCCGATGAAACGAAGAGATTCGCCGTTAGCTCTACAGATGAGGAGAAGGTGAAATCACTACCCGGAGGAGGTGCTACCGGAAACAACTCGACTCGAATCGAATACACCCCCTCTTCTTCCGGCGCCATCCAGGTGATCTTTTGCAGTCCCTCGGATAGGTGGCCTTTAGCCAGAACCATTTCGTCCTGACTCCAGCGAATGTAGGGATTCGCTTGTTCGGGGTACAGCAGATCCGCCTCCAGCACGGTTTCATGTCCGGCCATTGACGTAGGAGGGTAGGAGCTGATTCCCTCGATGGCGTACTCGCCAGTTATATAGAAGAAACTGATTTTCTTCTCTTCGATCACTCCCCCTTCATCCATCACCGTAAACACGATCGTGTACTGTCCGGTTTCAAGATCCGGCAGAAGAAGCTGGAGCTCCTCGTCGGTCAGCGGCGAGGAGATGCTCGTGTTCCAAATACTCTGTTCGATGCCCTGCTCGGATCGAGTGAGCAGGGTGATTTCCAGGAGCTCCGGTTCCGTACTCTGATCTTTGGTTTGAATCATAAAATCGATGGGTTTATCACCGTCGATAAAATCACCTTCAGCCAGGGAGAGGACATTGATGCCGACGGATTTCTTTGCCGATGGAGCGAACATGGCCATATCCGAGCAGGAGCTCAGCAGCAACCCGGCGAGGAGAATGAAGACTACGAGTTGAAACAACCGTTGCATCTCTTGATACAGATAATACCACGAAAATCAGAATTTTCAAAGGGGCCTGTGCAAAACCTGCGTTCAGGCAAGGTCCTCCGTCGGGCAGGAAGAGAGCTTGTGATTCTATAAAATCTAAATTGAAATTTTGTTATAAAAACGACTTGATCTTTTTGCCGAACTGGCTATACTCGAATTTCATAATGCCGGGATCCACGTTGAAGCAGGAAGCGCGCAACGTACTGTGGCCGATCTTGCTGATCTTCGTAATGTTCATCCTGGCCACAGTCTTTCCGGCAGACGGTGAAGAATGCAACACCCTCCTCCACCAAGTACCAAGATAACTTCCTGCATTGAACTAATCGCGGTTTTTTCTGGTATGATTTGATTGATCACAGCTAGATGATCGAGTCCTGAAATACCAGCGAGAAGAACCACTGGTGTGAGAAATTCAAGTATGAATCACGGATATTTCGAAGCCCAAAATGTCGGTATTCTTCTCTCTAAGATTTCTAGTAAAGGCAAAGTGGCTTCATCCTATGCGCAAGCCGTAAACATTCTCGTCAAGGAAGGACTTCTCGTTTCCCTCGTGAAGAAGCGCGACCAGATGTCTGCACTTAGCATTCAAGTACCTGCTTTTTTCGATCTCAGCGAGATCTGTTCGTCCAGTTGTTCGAGTTCCATCAAACAGGGAGAAGATGCACTCCTTGTAGACCATCTGCTAATTCTTGGTGACTCGATTATTGAATTGAATAAGGCGATACCGTGGTCAGGGATTCTTCGCCCCGAGGATGCCGAGGGGTTCAAATTCGATTCAATTCAGCATTTAGAGGAAGCTTTGTTGGCTAGCGGAAAAGAGGGAGGGTTGTTGGCAATCCTATCTAACAGCTCGATGAGCAGTCCTTGTGTGGTCAGAGCCAAGAAAGTGCTCTGCAACGTGTCCGTCAGAGGAGATCCACCGGTCCTTACCGGGTTGGGCGCGCTTGTTGGTCTGGGACCCGGTTTTACTCCCTCAGGAGATGATTTTCTATGTGGGGTGTTGCTCGGAGAGAAGATAATATCGACTGCCAAACATCTGACGGAAAAACAACTAAAGACTGAACCTCGATTTCCCGCCTGCACGGTGCGAAAAGGCGAATTACGAGCACGATATAATGGAACGACATCTGGGGGGAAGACGCTTCTGTGGCAAGCCTTGCTGGGCCATTTCCCCTTCTATCTGATTCGTGCCTGGCTGGGAATAGCAAGGGCTCGAGGAACTAAGGAATTTCTTGAAGCAGTTAGAAGCACTGCGGCTCATGGGGAAACATCGGGAACGGATGCTTTGGTTGGTCTGCTGTGGTATTTGAAATACGTATCTGAAAATTTTTGATTATACGGTATCTTTCCAACAAAAGTCATCTCTAATCGCTATAAGCGTCATTAGCCGAGTCTGATATTCTAAACTAGCCCCGGATGACCTTGTAGATCGGCCCCTCCTTGATACACCGTGTCTTTCTGGAAACAGATAAAAACAACCAGTGGAGGTAGAAAGGTGACCAAGGCAGAGCTGTTTCCGAACCGGGCGTATTGCGTATTCCCTCTGAGTGAACCCAAACTGCCGCCAGCAGCCCCCCTCATGCTGATCATCCGTAACAAAAAATTCACTATCGTACGCTTGTACTTTATTCTATTAGTGAGCCGGTTCTAACCTTGGGCGTTCAACACTCTGAAAAACCATCGCTATCACCTGGAGCACAACTTCGGTCGCGGCAAGTAGTACCTTACCCGAGTGGAGTCCGGAATGTTATCCGAGCGACCTTCCGAATCTTTCTCTTCGCCCCCCGGATTGAAGTGCTTTAGAGGATGAACGCCCCGCTATTGCCGGTCTTTACCCACCACATCCCCTCACCCACAGCTCACCGGTTTCCTCCACTGTTCCTCTCTCGGCTCCTCACAGGAGGTTTTTTCGGCTAGCCGATAATTGCCGAGCAAGGGGGTTTGACTCTACAATCTCCAAGATATTGTGGTCCGATTCACAAGGCAAACGGTGCCGGTTCCTTTGCCATCTTCCTCACTGCCAAAGTAGTCATTTGACAACTGACCGTGACGGATTTATGATGCATTAAAACTGCAGGAGTCAAGCTCTCCTTGATAGAGAAGGATTTTGTCGGCGGGAATCCAGGAAAGGAATTGTTTTTGCTGGGAGGTTGCAGAAGATGATCAGACCCTTTTCTTACTTCAAGCCGAAGTCCCTGGCAGAAGCCTTGGACGTGCTTCAAGCAGAGGGCACTCGGGTGCTTGCGGGTGGAACCGATCTCTTGATTGAAATGCGGGCCGGAGAGAAGTGTCCCGAGAAGTTGGTCGACATTAAAGGCATAAAGGATCTGGAGGAGCTCAGAGTCGATCCCCATAAAGGCTCGGTGATCGGAGCGTGCGTTCCTCTAAACGAAGTCTTCGACAACGCGAAAATGCGCGAGTGTCTCCCGGTCCTCTCCGAGGCGGCCTCTTCAATCGCGACCTATCAGCTCCGCAACCGGGCAACCCTGGTGGGAAATATCTGCAACGCGTCCCCGGCCGCGGACATGGCCCCTCCGCTGTATGTGCTCGGCGCAGAAGTGGTGATTGCAGGTCCCAGAGGGGAAAGGAAGTTGCCTGTCTGTGATTTTTTTACCGGAGTGAAGCGGACCGCCCTCGAACAGGGGGAGATGGTGCTGCGGGTCGAGATCCCCGGCACATCAGAAGCGAAGATGGGGTTCTTGAAGAAGCAGAGGGTCAGGGGACATGATCTGGCGTTGATTAATGTGGCCGGCCTGGCCGATAGGCAGGCGGGGACCTTGAAGATCTGTATCGGAGCCTGCGCGGTGACTCCGATATTGATTCCCGATACGGATTCCCTATTCAGGGACACCAAAGATCTGGAGGAGCTGGCAGAAAGCCTCGCGGAACTCAGCGAAAAGTCCATCTCCCCGATCGACGACCTGCGCGCCTCCAAGGAGTATCGCAAAGACATGGTGAAAGTCTTCGTGAAGCGCCTTGTTCGGAAGATCTGTTCCGGAGGGTGAAAATGGCACAAGAACACAACAACGTTGAAATTACGGTGTCAGTAAACGGATCCGAGTATACGAGGACCATCGCCGCTCATAAGACCCTGCTGCAGTTTCTGCGGGAGGTTCTTCTACTGACAGGTACCAAGGAGGGCTGCGGCATCGGGGAGTGTGGGGCCTGCACCGTGATCATGAACGGGAAAGCGGTCGCTGCCTGTCTGGTTCTGGCTGTGGAGGCTGATAGAGCTGTGGTGCGGACCATCGAAGGGGAAATTCGCAATGGAGAGCTCTCGGATCTACAAAAATCTTTCATCGAGCACGGTGCCACCCAGTGCGGTTTCTGCACTCCCGGCATGATCATGAGCGCCCGGGATCTGTTGGAGCGTAATCGCGATCCG
>CAZPQC010000116.1:5807-11902 GCA_964588525.1 uncultured Spirochaetaceae bacterium | reverse complement strand
ATCGAGGTGTTCGTCGAAAAGGAGGATCTGCTTCCCTTCGAGGAGGCCAAGCTCTACGGGCACAACGCCATCCACGCCCTGATCGCCTACCTGGCCGAACTCAAAGGCTGTACCGTGATGTCCGAGGCTCGCCAAGACCCCTGGATCATGGAAACGGCCCGCAGGGCCTTTGTCGAGGAGTCGGGAGCCGCGTTGATTCGCAAGTACGCCCGGATGGGGGATCCGCTGTTTTCCGAGCAGGGCTACGCGGATTACGCCGATGATCTGCTGACGCGCATGACCAATCCCAATCTCAGTGATCTGGTGGAGCGGGTAGGCCGGGATCATCTCCGGAAGCTGGGCATCGAGGATCGCCTGTACGGCACCATGGTCATCGCCCTGGAACAGGGGGTGATGCCCGGCGTTCTGGGTTTAGGTGCGGCCGCCGGCGTACTTTCCCTGATCAGGCGGCGGGAGGGTCTCGGGCGGGAGATCGTTCATCTGCCGGAATCGGCGGACGATCTCGACCGAGACACTCTCTCCCGGCTCCTGCTGGAGATCTGGGGGGATCACCCCTCGGTGCAGGAACACGGGCAGCGGCTCATCGCCCTCAGCTGGGACGGTCTGGTGGAGCTGCGGCTGCGGGGGATCGCTTGAAGGGCCGGTTGGGTTGACATGGATAGTGATTGGTAGTACTTTAGTAGTATGAAAGTAAAGACATCTGTAACACTATCGCGAGCTGTTTTAGAGATGATTGACGCGGCGATCGGGGATTCCGGCAACAGGTCCGAGTTCATCGAACGGGCGATCGAAAGCTACATCAGCCAAAGGCTGCGAGAACAGCGGGAGCGGGAAGACCTGGATATTCTGAATCGCGGTGTAGATCGGCTGAACAGAGAAGCGAAAGACGTGCTGTCCTACCAGATTGAGCTATGAAACGGGGTGATCTCTACCGGGTTCGAAAGGCCGCTTCGACGGACCCCAAACGGTTCAGAGTGTTTGTCGTGGCCAGCAGGCAGGTGCTGATCGATTCAAGGTTTTCGTCGGTCACCTGCGCTCCGATCTACAGTTCCTATGACGGTCTGTCCACCCAGGTGCCGGTTGGAGTCGATGAAGGTTTGAAGCATGATAGCTCGATCTACTGCGACGAACTGGTCAGCCTGCCGAAAAGATCTCTTACGGACTTTATAGGGACTCTGTCCGAATCAAAGCTCGCTCTCTTGAACCGCAGCTTGGCGATCGCGGTCGGCTTGAGCTAGCGTCCTACCTGCTCGGATCACGCCTTGCATATCCCATGGGATAGAACAGCAGACCGGAGAGAGGTTTGGGGTAGAAGTGGGTGGATTTACGGGGCATGCGCTCATTGTTTTCGGCAATGGTGATGATATCCTGGAGCCGGGTCGCGTTTAGGACCAGGGCCACCTGCATGCTGCCATCCCGCACCGACTCCAGAGCCGCCTCGAGGTCCTTGGTGTAGGCCACGTTGGTCTGGGCGGAAAGCTGCTCCTCGCTCAGGCCCACGATCCTCTGCAGGATCAGGGTGTTGAGGATATTGACATCGAGAAGCTTCCATTCGGAGGAGTAGGCCAGGTCGACCATCTCCTCGTAGGCCTCGGAGTCCTTGAGGGTGATGAGAAAGTAGCGGTTCAATTTGGAGATAAGAGCCCCGAACTTGTGCACTCCCGGTTCCGCATCCCGCAGGTCCCGCAGCCAGCGCCAGCGCACCTCCCCTTCGTTGCTGCCGTTGAAGGAGTAGCTCTTGACGTGGAAGTGCTCGAGTATGGAGAGGTGCAGCTCGCTCAGGTTTGAAACCTGCAGGTTGTACAGGGTTCGATGGGTTGGAAGTACGGTCAACCCTTCGTGCTCGGAGTTGACCAGAAACATCATGATGAACTCCCAGGGGGCTTCAGGTCCGGCGTCGGGGAACCGACGACGCATCTCATCCCGGATATTGAGCATTGCCTGGTAGCGGTGATGCCCGTCTGCGATGTAGATCGTGAGGCGCTCCATGGTCCGGGAGATGATCCGGCACTTGTCCTGATCGAGGAGGCGCCACATCCGGTGGTGAACCAGGGTCGATTCCTCGTAGAAATCGATGATCGGCTGCTGCTTCTCCATCTGGTCGAGGATGTTATCGATCACATAGGCCCTGTCCTGGTAGATCGACCAGATGTATTCGAACTGGGTTTCCGTGGTGTGCATCAGATGGACCCGATCTTCCAGAGGTCGGGCCATTATCTTTTCGTGGGGCAGGATCTTGCGCTGGCCGTAGTCCCGGAGCCGCACCAGGCCGATGAAACCTTTGACCTTCTTGCGTCCGATCTCCGGGATGTCGAAGGCCTGCTCGTATACCCAGAAGGAAGGCCGCCCGGTTTCCCGAATCACCCCCTCTTTCTCCCATTGGGCCAGGTGGTTTTTAGCCCGGGTGTACGGATTCTCGTGTTCATTGTCCCCCGACTGCTCCCTGTTCAGAATCAGGCGGATTACGTTGAAGGGATGCTGCCGGTAGTAGTCTTGCTGCTGCTGTGGTGATATAACATCGTAGGGCTGGGCCAGGCAGAGCCCGATGTCATCGATCTTCGCCGGGTCGTAGTGCTGAGCGCGGAACGGACGGACTTCGTTTACGAGTTGGGACATTCTCTCTCCTCCTGATTATGGTATTTAAAACAAAGTTGATGATATCTTCAATAGATCGCTGCATTGCGGTGATGAGTTCGACAACCGTGGAATGGTGAATCGTGAACTACGCCTGCATCTTGTTTGACTGGGACGGCTGCCTGGCCGATACCCTGGACATCTGGATCGAGGCGTACACCAGATCCCTGGAGCTTCGCGGCATCCATGCCGGAAAATCGGCTGTCGTGCAGGAACTGTTCAACGACTGGGAGGGGCCGGAGCGTTTCGGAGTTCAGGATGTTGGAGTGTTTGAGCTTGAGATCCTCAGCACCATGGAAAAGCGGGTTCCTACGGCGGTCTTCAATTCAGGTGCTCTACGCGTATTGAAGGAGCTGCACAGGTGCGGAAGGACAACTGCCGTTCTGACAGGATCCAGGCGCAGCTTTGTCGAGCCGGTTATCATCAGGGAGGGAGTCGAGTCGATGGTGGATCTCCTCGTCTGCCGGGAAGATGTAACGCATCCCAAGCCTCATCCCGAGGCGGTGGAGAGAGCGCTGGCGACCTTAGCTGTTTCCAGAGAACGGGCGATCATGGTAGGAGACAGCACCCGGGATATCCAGATGGGCAGCAACGCCGGAACAGCCACGGTTCTGTATTTTCCGAACAAGAACCGACGCTACTACGGATTGTCCCAGCTGGAACGCTGCAGGCCGGATTTCGTCATTCGAGATTTCAATGATCTGCTGAATCTCGTTGTGTGAGGGGCACTGCATTCAGCTGGAGCGGGATTTCTGCCTGATAGAAGAAGTTCGGGAGCAGTGGCTTCGGTGGATTGATAGTTTGGCGTTTTTGTTGGCATAATGCAGAAATGATTTTACCAGGGACGAGGACATGAGTAGCAGCAGGAAGCCGGAGCTTTCCAGTCATTTTAGGAATAAAACTTCCTCGGTGATCCGCACCGCCCAGATCGAGTTTGCCAAGCGGGAAGGTGCCGTGGAAGGGATCAACCTCGCCATAGGCAATGTGTCATTGCCCATGCATCCGGCGATGATCCGCCGCCTTGGAGACCTGCGGGCTCAGGGCAGTCCGTTTCAAAACGGTGCGGTGCGCTACACCCCAACCGTCGGCATGGACGAAACCCGGGAGGCCTTCCGCCGTATTATCGGCTCAAGCGGTTTCGACGCGGATCGGCTGCACGTGCAGATCACCGACGGCGGATCCCACGCCATGGAGCTGGTGATTCTCGGCGTGTGCGGCGAAGCCGGGACCGCGGACAAGCCGTTGATGATCATCGATCCGACCTACACGAACTACACGGCCATGGCCGCCAGGCTCGGCCGCAGCACGGTCGCCCTGAGGCGAACACTGCAGGACGACGGTTGCTTCACCCTGCCGGACCTTTCCCGAATCGAAGAGATCATCCTGGAACGGAAACCGGGCGCTCTCCTGGTCATCCCCTACGACAACCCCACGGGCCAGCTGTACAGCAAGACTCAGATGCTGAAGCTGGCCGAATTGTGCGTGCGCCACAACCTGTGGATGATCTCCGACGAGGCCTATCGGGAGCTGTATTACACGGGTGCAGAAGTGATAAGCATCTGGGGTATAACCGATCGCGATGTTCCCGGTATCGAGGGAAGACGAATCAGCGTAGAGACCTCTTCCAAGGTGTGGAACGCCTGCGGGCTGCGTATCGGAGCCCTGGTGACGGACAACGAGGAGTTTCACATCAGGGGCGTGGCCGAGAACACGGCCAACCTCTGCCCCAATGCGATCGGCCAGTATATCTTTGGGGCACTGGCCGGCGTACCTGAAGGGGAGCTTCGTCGCTGGTACGAACGACAGAGAGAATACTACCGGACCCTGCTCGACGAGCTGACCTCCCGGATACGAGAGCTCCTGCCCGGTATCATCGTTTCCTCACCGGATGCGGCGATCTACCTGGTAGTGGATGTTCGGCGGATCGTAGCGGAGGATTTCGACGCCATGGACTTTGTGCTGCACTGCGCCCGGGAAGGAGCTGTGGAGCTGGAAGGAAAACAATACACCCTGCTGGTGGCCCCGATGTCGGGGTTCTACGACCTTCCACCCGCGGAAAATCCCGGCAGGACCCAGATGAGGATCGCCTACGTTGAACCGCTGGACCGAATGAAACTGGTTCCCGAATTGTTCAAGGAGCTGCTTCAAGGATATCTCGAGCGGTCGGCTCAGCCGATTCCTGCAGCTGCATTCCGCCGGTAGTCAATTGCCAGAGGGCTCTCCGCTATATTATTCTCACCTATCATTTTTCCCGATAAACGAGCGCTGCAATGAAAAAAAATTCCAATAAACCTGTTGGAGCAATCACCAGCAACTCCGAGCCCTGGAAGCGCTATTGGCTGGATGCCAAGCGGCGTTCTCCGGTGAATCGCAGGGAGCGCCGGGGTGAAGGCGCCGAGATCGAGCGTTGGAACATCCGGGCTTCCGGCTTTGCGGAGCACAGTGAATCGGAGGAGAGCCGGGATCGACGCAATCGGATCACCAGCTGGCTGGAGAGCGAAGGAGCGCTTCAGAGAAAGTTTCGGGTTCTCGATATCGGGGCCGGGCCGGGTACCTACGCCGTCGTGCTGTCACGGAAAGTGGCGGAGGTAACTGCTCTGGAACCGGCTGCCTCAATGACCTCGATCCTGAAGCGCAGAATCACGGAAGCGGGAATCGACAACATTCGGATCACCCAGAGAACCTGGGAGGAGATCAGCCTGGCCGCAGAGAGCTGGCAACATGCCTTCGATCTGGTCTTCGCCTCCATGTGCCCCGGCGTCGGCGATCCGGGTATGGTTGAGAAGATGATCGAAGCTTCGCGGAACTTCTGCTACTTGAGCGGCTGGTCCGGCTCCAGATGGGGCAACTGGGGTCTGTCTCAGTGCGAGCTGTGGCCTCAGATCTTCGGCGAACAGCTGGGGGATTACCCCAGCGATATCCTCTATCCGTTTGGTCTGTTGTACGCCCTGGGCTACCGGCCCGAGCTGCGTTTCCTCCAGCCTCGAGTGCACCTGGAGATGGACGCGGAGGAGGCGATTCGCGGGCTTGTCGTGCACTTCAGTCGCTACGAAGAGATAACCCCGGCGATTCGCGGGACGATTCGCGCCTACGTTCACAGCTACAGTCAGGACGGAAGGTTCAGCCAGGGGTACACCACCTGTCAGGGATTCATGCTCTGGCAGGTGTGATCGGTCTGTACCTTCGGCACAGCAGCCTGGATCCGCAGCACCGATCAATACGATTCCAGCCTCTTGACAAGTCTGGAGCTTTTAACGAAGCCCGCCACCAGCAACTGCCAGGCGTGGTAAAACACCAGAGGCAGCAGGGTTGTGCCCAGGACCTCCGGAGTGGCGGCGAAGTAGGTGGAGATCAGGGGAACGCCCACAGCCAGGGTCTTCTGAGGAGCGGTGTAGAGCACGGAGATGGTGTTTTGCCGGGAAAAACGCAACAGCCGCGCCCCGGCGTAGGCGGCGATCAGG
>CAZPQC010000116.1:0-5707 GCA_964588525.1 uncultured Spirochaetaceae bacterium | reverse complement strand
GGCGATCAGGTTGCCGACAAAGTCCGGATTTCGCGCGGTTTTGGAGAAGGCAAAGAACAGGATGAAGAGGATAAAGATGTTGCTGGCCACCGACAGACGCTTCTTCTGTTTCATCGCAACCTGCTGAAAGAATCGGCGGAGGATCTGACCGCAGGCTATAGGAACGAGCATCTGCAGGCTCAGGTTCCTCAGGATCTTGAGCACCTCGGCTGCGGGCAGCGGCTCCCCGCTGCCGCGCATCAGCAGGGAGAGCAGCAGCGGCGAGACGATCACGCCGACGATGTTGGCCAGGGCGGCGTTGAACATCGTTCCCATGACGTTCCCGCCGGCGATTTGGGTGAAGACGATACAGCTGGATATGGTCGTAGGCAGGATCGCGACGGCGAAGACTCCGGTGTACAACTGATGATCCCAAACCGAGCGGAAGGGCAGGGTGGTCAGCAGGAAGAACCCGGGGATGAACAGGAAGATGAAGGCCTGTACGTAGAGGTGCAGCCGGTAATCCCTCAGTCCCCTGGTGATGGCTTCCGAGGGCAGGGTGAATCCGGAAATCAGGAATAGCAGTACGATAAGCACGGTGCGGGCTAGACCCCCGCGATTCAGAACCAGCTCGATACCCGGCAGCAGGAACCCCAACAGAAGAGCCGCGAGAATTCCCAGCAAAAACCAGTTGCCTCTCACCCACTGCAGCGCCATGATGGGCATCGTATCAGGTTTCTTCTTTCTGTCAAACGTGCTATGGTCCTTTTCTGTCGGGAGCGGATATTTTGGCACGGAATGGTTTCAAGTCGGTGGCCCTCTGGATTCAGGCCTCACGGGCGCTGTATACGATCACGGTATCGCTTCCCTGCTGTCTCGGTGCCGTTGTGGCCTGGTGGTCCGGCTATCCGTTCAACTGGGGATTGCTGGTGCTGATCCTGGTGGGCATGATGTTCGCCAACATCGGCACAAATTTCACCAACGACTACTTCGACTACAGATCCGGGGTGGACAAGCTGGACGAAGGACGGGTGTACAAGAAGGGAGCGGAGGTGCTGTACGATAATCCTCTGGCTGAGAGCGGATCCGTGGACGGCTATGCTCTGTACTTCTTCTCACCGCGCACGATCCTCATTTCCGCCTTGGCCAGTCTGGCCGTTACGACGGCCATCGGCCTGTACTTCGTCCTGCGGGTGGACTGGCGCATCCTTCCCATCGGCCTGGTGGGGGTCTTGATGGGGTACTTCTACACCGCCCCGCCGGTGAAGTTCGGCTACCGCGGCTGGGGCGATCTGATCTGTTTCCTCGGAAGCGGTCCGTTCCCGGTGATCGGCACCTTCTTTCTGTTCAGCGGCCGTGTTACCTGGACCGCCGTTCTGGCCGGGATCGTGGCCGGCCTGTGGGTGGATGCCATTCTCTATATCGGAAATGTGCCCGACGCGGAAGCGGATCGAGCCGTAGGAAAGCGTACGCTCAGCACGATCCTGGGCCGAAGGGCGGTACGCACCCTGGCTCCACTGTACTACGGTGCCTCTTTCGGTCTGATAGCCGTCGGTGTGATTCTGGGAATGTTTCCCCTCTGGGCGCTTCTCTGCCTGCTTACTCTGCCGATCGTCGTCCGGGTTCTGGTGATCACCCGCAAGCATTATGACCAAATTCCCCAATTTGCCCGGGCGATCCTGATGACGGTTCGGGTGTTCGCCATCTCTACGGTGTTGTTGGGGGCCGGATTCATCCTGTCCAGGGCCGTCGGTTGACATATTTTCGCGCAGTTACACGATCTGAGCGCAAACCGAAGCGAGGCGGTAAGATACAGATGCGTAGATCCTATCCTTTATACGGAAATATTCTCGCGTTTCTCAGGACCCGGATGCTTGGGGCGGTGCTGATGCCCGCCCTGATCGGAGCCGCCCTTGCCGCCCGCCGGGGGAGCTTCCGCTGGCCGCCCTTCGTGCTCATCCTGGTTGGCCTGGCCGCCGCGGAGCTGCTGAATCTGTTCGGTTCGGACTACCGGATGCTTCGAAACCCGGAGCGCGGCGAACCCCGGTTGCCCGGTAATCCCGTTCTCCCACCCGAACGCCTGCCGGTCTCCCGCATCCCTCTGGTTCTTGCTCCTATCGCACTCGTCGGTTTAGCCGTACTGCTGTACTTCACGATCAAGGTGGGAATCGGCGTTCTCGTGTTTCTCCTTGCCGCCGCGCTCATCGGAGCCCTGTACGTCTTCTCCCCCTTCCGTTACGCCTTTCTCTACACGGCTTTGATCCCTCCGCTGATCAGCGGCGGCGTATACCTGGCCATGACGGGCGAGTTGGAAGGGCTGGCCTTTGCCGCCGGGGCACCGATCACCCTGATCTCCCTGGCCGTGATTGTCGGCTACCGGGTGATGTACGGGCAGACGGGACCCGAACGACGACGCTCCCGGGCCGTGGTTCTGGCCCTTTACTGCCTGGCCGGGATCATTGTCGTAGTGTATGTAGCGGCCGGCGTCTATCCGCGGGCCGGGCTGGCGGCGGCGGTTCCGATCGCAGCCTTTCTATGGCCGGTGGGGATCGTGACCGACCGGGAGAGGAAGGACCCGGTTGCGGCCACGGCTCTGGGTGTACTGATGCACACGAGCACCTGCCTGGTCGTGGCCGCAACGCTGTGGTTAGGGTAGGAGCAAATAGCAGAGGGATATTGAGAATCTCCAGACCCCTCAGCAGGATCGGAAGATTCGGTTCCTCTAGGTTTTTTTCGCGCTTTCTTTCGCTTCGGATCGGGGGCTTTGCTCCTCCTCGGAGGCGGATGCACGGCTTGCACCTCTATCAGCGGACGGCGCAGCGAAACGAACGGTCCGAACCTTCGCCCTCCAATCTTTGATATCGATCAGATTGAATCCGGGCTGCTCGGCGGACAGCTCCTCTTTTGAAGAGTCGCTGTTTCCGGAGTATTGAAAGCATACAGCCGGAGGGCTGGCCACCAGAACTCCCCTGACCGCTGTCGAGACCTGAATATGCAGGTGGGCAAAAAAGACCCCCAGGATGTTTTTCGAGTAGGGGGGAACGATCTCCCAGAACGCATCGGCGTTTTCCAGCTTCATCTTGTCCAGCCAGGGGATGCCGCTGTCGATGGGGTGATGATGCATGAACATCAGTATGGGTTTGTCGTGATTTGCCCATAGATCTTCGCTCAGCCAGAGCAGCTGTTCCTCCTCGATGTTCCCGAGGGATTTGCCCGTTCCGGCCGTATTCAGGAAGATGAGATGAAGCTTGCCGTGATCGAAGGATCCGTACCCCGGATAGTTCTTCCCCTTTTCCACCAGGGAGCTCTTTTTCAGGGCTTTTAGATCGTCGCGATTGCCCACCACGGTGTGGAGGGGAACCTGAATGTCGTTGAACAGTTCGGCGATGGCCTCGTAGTTGCCCTTCTGCCCGTCTTCCAGCATATCCCCCCCAAGAACGATCAGGTCCGGTTTGGGAGTCTGTTGTTTCAGTACTGCAACCGCCTCGATGAGGTTCGCGTCGGGGAGCGTATTGTTCACACTCTGGCCTGGTTTCGTCGGCAGATGAAAATCGGAAATATGGGCTATGCGCATCGGTTTGCCTCCCCCCGGGTAGTACTTGCTCCGGTGAACTTGCAGCTCCCGGATAGAATAGCCGGGAAGTCGCGGTATGGGCAAGGTCCGGCGGGTGATGCGGCCACGGTCTGCATCTGGGCCGCCGCACCCAGGCGCGGCCGTGAGGAGGCGCTGGTTTGGCCGGGAACTCAGCCGAGAGCTCGAACTGTCGCCTCCAGTGCCTGTTCCAGGGTGCTGCGGGGACAGGCCAGGTTGATCCGCTGGAAGCCCTCACCGCCGCTGCCGAACATGGGTCCATCGTCCAGCCAGACCTTGGCCCGCCCAAGAATCCGTTTCTTCAGCTCCTCATCACTCAGGCCCAACGCCCTCAGATCGATCCATACCAGATAGGTTCCCTCCAGGGGGATGACCCGGCCTCCGGGCAGCCGTTCACCCAGAAAGGCGACCAAAAACTCGTAGTTGCCCCGCACATAATCGAGGACCTGCTCGAGCCAGCTCTCTCCATGGCGGTAGGCGGCTTCCGTGGCCACGGCGCTGAGGGCATTGGCGACCTCGGTGCAGATGCGCTTCTGGGTCGCCCGGAATCGCTTCCTCAGGTCCCTGTCCGAAGCGATCACCAGGGAGCAGCCCAGGCCGGCCAGGTTGAAGGTCTTGGTAGCCGAGGTCAGGGTAACGGTGATTGCGGCCGCTTCGCCAGACAGGGAGGCGGTGGGCGTATGGCGGTGTCCCGGCATGATCAGATCGTGGTGGATCTCGTCGGAGAGGATAATGATCTTTTGGCGCAGGCAGATGTCCGCCAACTTTTCCAGCTCCTGCCGGCTCCACACCCGGGCTACCGGGTTGTGGGGACTGCAGAGGATCAACAGCCGGGTGCGCTCGTCGATCGAATCTTTCAGTTGATCGAGGTCCATGGTGTAGCGATTTCCGTCGAGTCGCAGGGGATTTTCCACCACCCGGCGCTCGTTGTTCACAATCGACTCTTTGAAGGGATAGTACACGGGGGGCTGGATGATCACCCCGTCACCCGGCTGCGAGTAGGCCAGAAGCGCCAGGTTCAGGGAGGGAATCACCCCGGGAGCGGCAACCATCCAGCCGCGGCGGATCTCCCATCCGTGGCGGTGCCGCATCCAGTCGATCACCGCCTGGAAGTAGGATTCCGGTTCCAGGGTGTAGCCGAAAACCCCGTGCTCGACTCTGCGTTTCAGTGCTTCGATCACCTCGGTGCAGGCGGGGAAGTCCATGTCCGCCACCCACAGGGGCAGCAGCTCTTCCAGCCCGGTGAAGCGTTTGCCGTAGTCCCACTTGATCGAAGCGGTGCCGCGTCTGTCTATGGGCGTGTCGAAGTCATAGCGCATGGTTGTGATGGTGAGCGCTGATCAAGAGCCGGGCGCGAGCTCAGGGCAGCCGAACCGGTTTGCCATCTTTCGCGCTGGTGTAGATCGCCTGGATGATCTCCACCGCTTTCTTGGCCTCCGGGCCGTCGACCAGGGGGGGGCGACCTTCGTCTATAGCGGTGATGAACTCCTCGAACTGGCGGCGGTGGCCTTCGAAGCTGATGGCGGCGGGGTCCGCAGCACCGCCCCCGGTCTCCGTGCCGGCGCCGAACTTTTTTCGGATCTCATCGTCCCCGGGAGCACTGTCGGCGAAATCCCAGGTCTTGAGGGTCTCTTCCTCCATCACCACGCTTCCCTTGGTTCCGGAGATCTCGATGCGCTTGAGGAAGCCGGGGTATACCGAGGTGGATCCCTCGATCACCCCGAAAGCCCCGTTTCTAAAACGCAGGGCCGCCACGGCATTGTCCTCCACCTCGATCCGCTCGTGGCCGACCGTGGCGGTAAAGGCCTGCACCGATTCAACAGGGCCCATAAACCACCGCAGCAGGTCAATGGCGTGGATAGACTGGTTGATCAGGGCTCCGCCTCCGTCAAGAGCCCGGGTACCGTGCCAGCCACCGTCGTCGTAGTACTGCTGACTGCGGAACCATTTCACGTAGGCGTCTCCCAGGACCAGCGTGCCGAAGCGGCCCTGCTCCAGGGTGCTCTTCACCAGTCCGGCCACCTCGGAAAAGCGGGACTGAAAGATCCCGGCCAGGCTGACCTTTGCTTTGTCGCAGGTCTCGATGATGCGGTCGCAGCGTTCCGGTGTAATCTCCAGGGGCTTTTCCACGATAAC
>CAZPQC010000115.1:0-11973 GCA_964588525.1 uncultured Spirochaetaceae bacterium | reverse complement strand
CGGATCCCGCTCTTGGAGATGCTGTACACTCCCTGACCGGCGTTCGGAACCTCCTGGTTGAAGGAGGTCACGAACACGACTTTTCCCGGAATCCGGTTGGCCACGAAATAGCGGGCCACTTCCTGCCCCACGTTGAAGGATCCCAGCAGATTGATGTTCATCTGAAAATCCCACCCCTCCCGGGAGATCTCCAGGAAGGGTTCGAAGCGAACCACCCCGGCGTTTCCGATCAGGATATCCAGCCGGTTTCGTTTGGTGATGCTGCCGACCATGGCCTCCACCTCGGCCCGATTGGACACATCCGCCTTCACGCCGTAAGCCTCTACACCCATCTTCTCCAACCGCTTCACGGTTTCCTCGGCCGCCGCCTTATCGCTCGTGTAGTTCACGGCGATGTTGCAGCCCTCTTCGGCCAGCTTGAGGCAGATCCCGCGGCCGATGCCTCGGCCGCCGCCGGTGACCAGGGCCCATTTACCTTTAAGCTTCACCGTCTTCCTCCTAGTGCAGCAGCTCGCCCTCCTGGTAGTCGAATACCAGGGGCAGCTGCTTCATCGTGCTTCCCAGATCCGGGGCGGCTTTGGACATGGGCAGGGTGATCTTGTTCCAACGCTTGAGCCCCTCATCCTCCTGAAAGACCTTCATCATGCGATCGTAGTCTTCGACCTCCAGATAGATGAACACGTAATTCTGGAAGACAAAGATCTCCTCCTTGTGCACCCCGGCTTTCCTGTTGACCGCGATGATCTCGGGCCAGACGTTCTCCTTCTTGTGTACCTCTATGTAGTCCTGGACCTTGTCCTCCTTCAGCTCCATGACCCACACGATCTTTTGCATATCTTCCCCCTCGCTGCTGTTTTGTCTCAGTTAGAGAATTTTCCTGTTTTAAAAAAGATGGGAGGTCCCTTTGAGCGGACCTCCCATCGGATTCTCACATCGGTGATTCAGACACAGCCGAAACCACTTCCAGGCGGCTTACAGCTCGTCTTTGAACTCCCCAACGTTGTTCTTGTCGAATCGGTAGAGGCTGCCCATGTAGACGAGACCGTTGGTCACGCCTTCCTGGGGCTCGATCGTGTAGGAGCCCAGGCGTCCGGCTTCGAATTTCTCGCCAGGCTTGCCGGTGATCTCTCCGGTTACAAGACGATAGGTGACGTAGGCGTTGAGGTAGCCCAGATCCTTCGGGTTCCAGAGCCCGAACACCTTGGAGGCGCCGTTCATCACGTATTCGTACATCTCACTGGGCAGGCCAAGACCGGTGAGCTCGACCTTGTCGATCATGCCCTCGTCGGTGATCGCCCTGCCAGTAGCGGCGATCCCTACCGTGGTCGGCGAGATGATGCCTCTCAAATTGGGGAAGGACTTGAAAAGTCCGAGAGCCTCGTTGTAACTCTTCTCGCGCACGTCATCCCCGTAGACAACCGCTACCAGTTTCATGTCCTTGTACTCGGGCTTCTGCAGCTCTTCCTTCATGTACTTGATCCAGGTGTTCTGGTTGGCCATGGTGGCCGCAGCGCTGAGGATGGCGATCTCTCCCTTGTAGCCGATCTGCTCGGCCAGGATCTTGACCTGATCCGCACCGATCGTCTGGGCGGACACCGGCTCTACCGATATATCGCGGCTGTTGGGAACGATTCCCGACTCCCAGCCGTTCACCTTGATCCCGGCTTTCATGGCTTTCTGGGCAACCCCCGCCAGGGCCTGGGGGTCGTTGCCTACGTAGGTGATTCCGTCCACCCCTTGAGCGATCAGGGATTCCATGATCTCGATCTGCCCCTCGGGAGTGGGCTGCTCGGGACCCCTCCAGACATCATTGACGCCCAGCTCGGCCACGGCCTCGTCCCAGCCTTTTCGAACCACATCGAAAAAGGGATTTCCGATGTTCTTGACGATCATGGCGATCGTGATTTCTTTTTTAGCTGCTCCGCTTCCTCCCGCAAAAGCGGAGAAGGAAATAAGCAGAATAGCTGCCAAGATCAGAAGCAACGTTTTCTTCATTTTTGTCTCCTTTTTGGATTTTTTCTATGTTGCTTTTTTGAGTCAACAACGTTGACTGCATTTCGACGCGATGGAAATGTTCTCCAGCTACCTATCACCTCCTTTCTTTTCCGGCGGTTCGGCGGGGAGTTCTTCTCCCTGCTCCAGAGCGGCCATGGCCCTTAGATACCTCGCCTCCACATAGTTGACGATCAGGTTGTTCATCAGGATGGAGATGATGAGCAGGGATCCGGTGACGATCAGCATGTACTGTCCGGGAATGTTGTGCAGCCCGAGACCGTAGCGGATGGTGCCCACCAGGAATATCGACAGGACCACCCCCCACATCTTGCCGACCCCGCCGGTGATCATCACCCCGCCGAGGATCACGATTGTTATGATCTCCAACTCGAAACCCGTTGCGATGTTGGGGCGGGTGTTTCCGATCCGGGAAGTGATGAACACGGCGGCCAAACCGGCCATGAATCCGGATACTGTGAAAAGCAGGAGCTTGATCCGGTCAACGGGAATGCCGGAGGCGTAGCAAGTGTGTTCGTTCCAGCCGATGGCGTATATGGTGCGGCCGAATTTCGTCCTGTGGAGGATGATCCCGGCTATAACGGCGAGAACGATGAAGAACACCAGGATGAAGGGGATCGGAGAGTTGCCGATGTACCCCCGTCCCAGGTAGAGGAAAGCATCCGGGAAGCCGCCGACCGCCTCGTCCCCGAGGATCACGTAGGCGATTCCCCTGTAGAAGGAGAAGTTGGCCAGGGTGATGATCAGGGCGGGCAGCCTCACCCGGGTGATGATGAAGCCGTTCAGAAAACCACAGAAGGTTCCCACCCCCAGGCCGACCAGGGAGGCGAGCCAGATGTTCATCCCCGCCCGGAACAGCGTTGCCAGCACCACCGAGGACAGGCCCATCATGGAGGCCACGGATATATCGATGTTCCCGGTGATGATGATGAAGGTCATGATCAGGGCTACGAGCGCCTTTTCCGAGAAGATGAAGGTCGTGTCGAACAGATTGGTGACCCTCAGGTAGTTGGAGTGGGTAAAGCTCATGAAGAAGTTGAACAGGACGAAGATCATCAGCAGAATGAATTCCCACTGGACGACAAAAGAGCCGGCTTTCAGCTGCTGATTTTTCCCTTTCATATGCTATATCTTCCTTCTCTCCAGCAGGGTCTTGTTGACACTCTCCTGGATGTACTTGTCCACGATCACCGCCATGAGGATGATGAAGCCGTTGATGGCCAGCTTCCAAAATGGAGAGACCCGTACCAGGTTCAGGGCGTTGTTGATCACCCCGATCAAGATAGAGCCCAACAGGATCCCGATAATGGATCCGGAGCCCCCCGTGACCTTGACCCCGCCGATCACAACGGCGGTGATGACCATAAACTCGAAGCCCTGAGCCGCGTCGGTTTGAGCCGAGGTGTAGCGGGATACCCACAGCACTCCCCCGGTCCCGACCAGCATCCCGGTCAGGAGGTAGGGGAGGAACATGATCTTGCTGACGTTGATGCCGGCAAAACGGGCGCCGTCGGGGTTGCTGCCGACCGCGTAGATCTTCCTGCCCGTGACCGTGTGATTGAGAAAATAGTAGAAGATAATGTAGATGATGATGGTAATCAGGATCAGGTTGGGTACGAGGAAGAAGGTATCCCGGGTAAAGGTCCTGAAGGCCGGGGCGAATCGATCCGCCGCCACCCACTTGCCCTTGTTGATCGTGTAGTTGATGATGAAGGTCACTCCGCGGTAGATGCTCATGGTTCCCAGGGTCGTGATGATAGGGGGGATCCTGGCCTTTACCACCAGAACCCCGTTGATCATGCCCAGCACGCCGCCGACCGCCGTACCCATGAATACGGCCACGAGGGGAGGGATGCCCCAGTGGTTCATGATAATCAGGGCCACGATCATTCCTGATAAACCGATCCCGGAGCCCACGGAGATGTCGATGCCCCCGGTCAGGATGACCATCATCTCCCCCACGGCCACGATGGCCAGGATGGCCGCATCCAGGCCGATATCGTGAATATTATCGAGGGTCAGAAAAACCGGGCTGCGGACGGAGATGATGACCACTACCGCTACAAGGAAAATGAAGATACCCAGTTCGCGAAGCCCGGCAAATCGTGCAAATACACTCCTTCCGGTTCTCTTGGACATGCCGTTTATCCCTTCTCCAGGTTCATGGTCGATCAATCCGCCAGGGCCGTGGCCAGGATCTTCTCCTGGCTGCCTTCCGAGCGCTCGAAATACCCCTTTACGACTCCCTCGTGCATCACCAGGATATTGTCGGACATACCCATGATCTCCGGCAGCTCCGAAGAAATCATCAGGACGGCGTAACCGTCGGCTGCCAGCTCGCTGATGAACTTGTGCACCGATGCCTTGGCACCTACGTCGATTCCCTTGGTCGGCTCGTCGAAGAGGATGATACGGGCTTTGGAGGCCAGCCATTTGGCCAGAGAAACCTTCTGCTTGTTGCCCCCGGAGAGGCTGATCACCTTCTGTCTGACCGAAGATGCCTTTACGTCCAGCTTGGTCGCGTACTGTTCCGCCGTCGCCTCTTCGGCGGCCCTGTCGAGAAGTCCGGATTTAATGAACTCCTTCAAGATCGGCAGGGTGATGTTGGCCGTGATATCCATGTTGAGAATGATCCCCTCCTCATCCTTGTTCTCCGGCACGTAGGCGAGTCCCAGGTCGATCGCCTTCTGCGGATGCTGGATGTTCCGCTGTTCTCCGGCTATGAAGATCTTGCCTGAATCCGCCGGGTCCATGCCGAAGATGGCCTTGGCCACCTCCGTACGCCCCGCCCCTACCAGCCCGTACAGACCGAGGATCTCTCCGGCGCGGAGGGAAAAGGAGACATCCTTGAACTTCCCCTTTTTGGACAGGCCCTCCACGCGCAGCATCTCCTGCCCTATCTTCGTCTCCAACTTCGGGAAGAGATTCTGCACGGTCCGGCCGACCATCATCTGGATCAGATCCTTCAGATCCACCTGGTCGATGGCCTTGGTGCCAACGTGATACCCGTCCCGCAGCGCGGTGACCCGGTCGGCCACCCTGAAGATATCCTCGATTCTGTGGGAGATGAAAATGACCGACGTGCCCTTTGATTTGAGCTCTTCGACGATGGCAAACAGTTCTTCCGATTCGGATATGCTGAGAGCCGAGGTCGGTTCGTCCATGATTACGATCTTGGCGCTGATGGACAGGGCCTTGGCGATCTCCACCAGCTGGCGCTCGGCGATGCTCAGACCCGTGATCTTGTCTTTCGCCTTGATGCTGCTCTTCAGGGTCTCCAGCAGATCGTTGGTGTTCTTGTACAGCTGCCGCCAATTGATGTTGCGGGTGACCGCCCCGTGGGGCTGGTGGCCCATGTAGATGTTTTCCGCCACGTTGAGGTCGGGAAAGATCGCCGGCTCCTGATAGATCGCGGCGATTCCCCTGGCTATGGAGTGCCTGGGGTTTTCCCAGACCACCGGCGATCCCTCGTAGTGGATCTGTCCCTCGGTGGGCTGAAGCACCCCCGTGATGATTTTGGCCAGAGTCGACTTGCCTGCCCCGTTTTCTCCGACCAGGGCGTGAACCTCGCCCCGCCGGAGGTCGAAATCCACGTCCCGCAGGGCGGTGACCCCGGGGAATTGTTTGGTGATCTTCTTCAGCTCAAGGATACATTCGGCCATTGCGGTTTCTCCAAACAAATTCTAACGTTCATTGCCCTGTTTCGTAAAGGCAACGTCCTGCCGCATTGCTTTTGTGCTACCAGATCGGAGCCGGTTCTTTGCCCTGCAGAAGCTCCTCGTTCAACTCGTATCCGAAACCGGGAGCCTCGGAGAGCTCGATGCAGCCGTTTTTCGGCTGGGGCTCGCCGCTGAAAAAGGGAATACCCCCACCGGCAAACATATCTATATACTCCGAACAGGGGCAGTTGGGGGTGGAGATCGCCACGTGATAGGAAGGCGCCCCCGATCCGTGGAGAATGACCGGCATCCCGTAGGTGGAGGCCAGCGTACAGATCTTCTTCACCTCCGACACACCCCCGGCCCGGCCTATGTCGGGCTGCAGCAGATCCACGGCCTGTTTTTCGATGATCTCCCGGAATCCATACCGGGTGAACTCGTGCTCTCCGCCGGTAACGAGGATCCCCATGGGATTGAGCAGTTCCCGCAGGCGCCGATATCCTTCGTAGTGCTGCGGCATGAGTGGTTCCTCGATCCAGCGGATCCGATACCCGTGCAGCCGCCCGGCCATCTCCAGGGTGTACTCTTCGTTCCACCCCATATAGCAGTCCAGCATGATATCTCCATCCGGACCGATTCGCTCCCTGGTCTCTCGTACCAGCTGTTCGTTCTGCTCCATCCCTTCCCGTCCGTCCGCCGGTCCGTGAACCATGGCCAGTTTTACGTCCCGAAAGCCCCGCTTGACATGGGACTCGACGGCGTTTCCCGTGGCATAGACCCGCAGCTTGTCCTTGGTCTTCCCTCCGAGCAGATTGTACACCGGCTGGCCGGTGATCTTGCCCAGCAGGTCCCACAGCGCCGTGTCGATGCCGCTGATCGCCTCTATGGCCACGCCTTTGCGGCCGTAGGGGATCGAGGCACGGTACATCCGCTCCCACAGGACCTCGATATCGAAGGGGTTTTCCCCGATCAGCAGATCTCGAAATACCTCCTCGATGAGGGAAGCCGGAGCGCTCTTGCCTCCCCCCACCCAGCCGAGGCCGTAAAGACCGGAGGCGGTCCGCACCCGAACGATCACCGTGGTCATTTTTCGCATCCATGAGGAACGTTTATCCCGATAGAGGGGATACTCGCTCATCGGATTGGCTATGACCGTGTCTATAAGCCAGGAGGCGGCCATGGGAAAGGAGAGGGCTTCGACGCTGGTTATCTTCTCCACCGTATCTACCTGTTATCCGGTTTTTAGTAGAAGCCGAACTCGTAGGCGGCATCGTGCAGCGCTACTATATTCTCCGGAGGCACTCCGTATTGGATGTTGTGCACATTGTTGAACACATATCCGCCGCCGGGTTTGAACAATTCCAGGTTGATCCGCACCTGGTCGCGGATCTGCTGCGGGGTTCCGAAGGGCAGCGTGGCCTGAGAATCGATGCCGCCTCCCCAAAACACCAGTCTTTCTCCGTATTTTTCTTTGAGTATTCCCGGCTCCATGTTGTCGGCGCTGATCTGGACGGGATTGAGTATATCGATCCCGTTGTCGATGAGATCGGGGATGTACTGGAGGCAGGATCCGCAGGTGTGATACCAGACTTTGGCGCTGGTCAGCGATTTGATGTGCTGCACCAGTTTTTTCTGGCGCGGTTTCACGATTTTTCGGTAAAAATCGGGAGAAAACAACGGGCCGTACTGTCCGGTCAGGTCATCACCGATCATCAATACATCCACCAGGTCGCCGACCTCGGCGAGAAAGGCCGTTTCGAAGTCCAGCCAGTACTGCAGTGTTTTGTCGAGCAGGGCCGCGCAAAACTCGGGATTCTCCATCATATCGATGAACCAGCGTTCCAGACCGCGCATGTACCAGCAAATCTCGTAGACCACCCCGCTGATGGCCGTGCAGACCCCGTACGGCGTGTCCCGGCGGAGAGCTTGAGCCTCTTCCCGGACTCCCGTAAATCGGCTGGGATCGTTGCCGGCGGGGAAGGGGTAGTCAGCCAGATCCGAGATCGTCGCATCCGCCAGAGGATGGTGGCTGATATCCATGAACAGCTGCTGCTCCTCCGGCATCGACCAGACCACACCGAATTCATCCTTCAAATCATACCATACTTGACCACCCCGCACGTTCTTCTCGATCGTGCCGGCGAAACTCTCCGGGGCATGAGCACCGATGTAGCGGGTATCGATATGAAAACGCTGCAGCAGCTGCTCGCTGGGTTTGGCCAGCTGCTGCACGGGATCGAGAATCCGGATCTCATCCTCCATCCCGAGATAGTCCAGAAGAGCGGTGTAGGCTCGTTTGTGAATGCCCGTCTGGAATCCGCCCAAATCCAGGGGCACCCGGTCAGGAACTTCGTGGTTGAGAGCGCGCCGTAAACGATCCCGGGAAGTCATGGTTTCCTTTCCCGACATCCGCGTATCCTCCTGATGTTCTGAAAAATAGCAGAGCGATGTTGAGAAAACAAGCTGCTGATATTCGTAATCGTAGCATACCCCATAAATACCTAGGAATAAACAAAATCTAGTTTATGATGCACATTTTGAAAGCCGCGCTCCGGCATACCGACGGGGATGCGTCAGCCAAAGGCGAGCTGCCCAGAGCGGGAAGCCGCCTTGAAACAATCGATCTCCTCATTTATAACAGTAAGTATATGGAAAAGAAAATCTTCATCACCTCCACCGAACCGCGCAGCGGGAAGAGTCTGGTGACGATCGGGTTGATGCACGCTCTACAGGGGATCATTCCCAAGGTCGGATACATGAAGCCTATCGGCCAGCGGTACGTCGGGGACAGCACCGTCGATCAGGATGCTCTGCTGGTCCGGGATATCTTCGGCTTGAACGACGAGCTTTCGGACATCAACCCCGCCTCGATTCATGATGCCCAGGAGGATAAGGATAAGCTGTTCGAGCGGGTGTTCGAAGCCTGTGCACGCCTGTCAGAGGGCAGAGATGTTGTCGTCTTCGAAGGCACCGACTATACCAGCACCATTTCTGCTCTGGAGTTCGATATCAACGCCGAGCTGGCCCACAATCTCGTGGCGCCCGTCCTCCTGGTGGCCAGCGGTGCGGGCAAGGAATTTTCGCAAATCGTAGACAGCATCATCGAAGCAACCGAATCGTTCCAGGAGATGAACTGCAACCTGCTCGGGGTGGTGGTCAACCGATTCGAGACGGAGACCTTCACCCGGGATACGGAGAAACTGCGGGAGATGCTGGTGAAGCGGAACATAACCCTCTACGGCACGCTCCCGCCGAATCTGCTGCTGTCCCGGCCTCGTCTGCGGGACGTGGCGGAACAACTCGGTGCGGAGATCTTCTATCAGGGGGATGATCTGTCCAAGGTGGTGACGGACGTCAAGATCCTGGCCATGACCCCGGAGAACGCTTTGGGCTACGTCGGAGAGATCGACGGTTATCTGCTGATCGCCCCCGGGGACCGGGTGGACAATATCCTCGCGGTCATGGCGGCTCAGCGCTCGGTGTACTACCCGCGTTTTTCGGGGATGATCCTGACCGGTGATTTGGTGCCCGGTCCCAACGTGCGCAAGCTGTTCAAGGGGCAGGTCGACGCCGGGCTCACCATTCTGAAGGTGCCCGATGACACCTACAGCTGTGCTCTCAAGGTGAACGAGGTGTCCGGGGAGCTGAAGAAGGACGACAAGGAGAAGATCGACCTGGTGAACCAGCTGGTAAACGTGCACATCGACACGGATCAGATCTTCAAGGAGCTCGGAACATTGGTGAGCGATGTCGTCACACCCCGGATGTTCCAGTACCGCATCCTGGAGATGGCCAAACGAGCGCGCAAACGCATCGCCCTGCCCGAGGGTACGGAGCCCCGAATCCTGCAGGCGGCCGCGGAGGTGTTGAATCGGGGGATCTGCGATATCACCCTGCTGGGGGATATCGATACGATAAAGGACCTGGCCCATCGTAACGATCTGGATCTGAGCGGGGCCGATTTGATCGATCCGAAGCAGGCCGATCCCAAGGTGATACAGGACTATGCAGACACCCTGTATGAGCTGCGCAAGCACAAGAGCGTGACCAAAGGGATGGCCCGGGACCTGCTGCTCGATCCGGTGTACTACGCGACCATGATGGTCTACGAGGGAGACGCCGACGGCTTCGTCTCCGGCTCTACCCACTCCACCGCCGATACGCTGGGCCCGGTCCTGCGGGTGATCAAGACCAAACCCGGTGTGTCTCTGGCCTCCAGTATCTTCTTCATGGCCCTTCCCGATAAGGTGCTGGTGTACGGGGACTGCGCCCTGGTGGAGAACCCCACGGCGGAGCAGATGGCGGATATCGCCATCACCAGCGCAGATACTGCCAAGGCCTTCGGTATCGAGCCCAAGGTGGCGCTTTTGTCTTACTCTACCGGCACCTCCGGTAAGGGAAAAGATGTAGACAAGGTTCGGGAAGCAGCCCGCATCGCCAAGGAGAGACGGCCCGATCTGCCCATAGAGGGCCCGATCCAGTACGACGCGGCCACCTCGGCGGAAGTCGCCCAGGTGAAAGCCAAAGATTCCTCGGTGGCGGGTCAGGCCACGGTGTACATCTTTCCCGATCTGGATGCGGGGAATACCGCCTACAAGGCGGTGCAGAGAGCGGCCAATGTTCCGGCAATCGGTCCGGTGATGCAGGGATTGGCCAAGCCGGCCAATGACCTGAGTCGCGGCGCCACGGTGACGGACATTGTTTATACGATCGCCGTGACGGCGATTCAGGCCCAGAGTTCTTAGAGCACGCGGGGGGATCTAATACGCATCGTGCGACCGAAATCGCTTGTTCTGTACGCGGTATTGCTTCTGGTTCTGCTGGGGTTGATCGCCGTAAGCGCCTACTCGCTGAGGCAGTACGTACGCCTGCGGGAAAGCCGGCGGATCGTGGAAGAACAGTTGACCCTTGAGATCCAGAGTATTCTCGATCACTGCCGGGATCAGATCCTGCGCCACCCGGACTATGACCTCGGAGCCGAACGGGCGTTCTTGGCAACCTTCTCTCAAGAAACACCCAAAGATCAGCTGCAAAATTTGAATACGCTCAGAGCGTTTTCCCTGACGCTTTCGGAAAAGCTTCTTCTTCGATCCGCGGGGATAGCACCCGGGGATCCGCGCTGGAGTGAGGCCGTGCGCTACAAGACCTACAGCCCCAACGGCTTCAAAGATCTGTACGAGCAGGTGGATTATGCCCGGGCCGAACCGCTAGCAGCAGCGCCGTGGATAACCGGGGATCCGGCGGCGGACGGGCACATCGTGGAGCTGGCGATCGGTCGGGGTTACCGGCTGCGCCAGCAGGCCGATGAAGGTGCTCTGGTTGCCGAGGGCCGTCATTCCCTGCAGGAAGCGGCCATGAGCGCCTGGCTGGCGTTGCAGTCTGCAGCCAAGGTGGAGGGGGTGGATCTGGAGCTGGTTTCCGCCTATCGCTCCGTAGATCGGCAGCGCCAGATCTTTCTCGGAGAGCTGCGCCGGATGAGCGTGCAGAGCACGGGCGGGGAATACAGCGCGGAAGCAATCGCCGCCGGCGAGGCGGATCGGTGGATCGACGAGGTGCTCCGCTACAGCTCGATCCCCGGTTTCTCCAAGCACCACAGCGGGTACACCGTCGACATCTCCGATCCGTCCCAAGGACACGCCTTTACCGAGTTCCGGCAAACCGAGGGATTCGCCTGGATCTCCGCACACAACTACCTGAACGCCAAACGGTTCGGCTTCATTCCCAGTTATCCGGACGGTGCGGTCGGGCAGGGGCCGGAGCCGGAATCGTGGGAGTATGTGTGGGTAGGGAGGGATCTGCTGCTCATCCGACCTCCCCGCGGGCCATGAGGGCCGGTGCATGAGCGACAGCTTCTTCTGGCGGGAGCTTGGTCTGGAACCGGGAGCGGATCGCAAACAGATCAAGAGAGCCTACTGGCAGCTGGCCCGGCAGCACCACCCGGATATCTTTCCCGAAGATCGCAAGGCGATCCAGGAACTGAAGATGATCGCCCTGAACGAGGCCTACGCCTACCTGATGGGCACGCTTCGAGTTGAGGGCTATTACGGAACGGACGACACGGCCTTCGGCGATCGCGGTGCAGGCCGAACGACCACTCCGCATTCCGGTGCGGGTACTACGACCTTCAGCCATTCAGCCGAAGGCAGCACGACCGCCCGGCAATCAGGCGCAGAGGGCGGCTTGAAATTCGACACCTCCTGGAACGGGACCGGCGCCACCGGCGTTGCAGAGCCGGTGAGCGACCGAACCGATCTGGGCTTCCACAAGGATCCCTCCTACGCCTACTACAAGCAGGGTTTTG
>CAZPQC010000114.1:0-12360 GCA_964588525.1 uncultured Spirochaetaceae bacterium | reverse complement strand
ATCTCTTCCTTGTCCGGGCTGATGACATCCAGGGATTCACCGTAAAGCTGCTCGTACAGATAGGCCGTCATCAGTTTGAAGGTCGTAATCGCATCAGCACTGGAACGAAGATTGTGCCCGGTAGGGATCTCGATGACCTCGCGCTTCCCGGCTGATTTTACAGCCATGAGGTCGTGTACTTCCTTGCTATCCGTCCACCTGTCGTGGGTGCCGTAGATCCACAACACGGGATGGGGAACTTTGGACATGTCATTTCTGGAATCGGTAAGATAGGCGTACTTATTTTCGATCAGATCTTCAGCCAGGGTGTCGAAATCCACCAGATACCCGAGCATTCCACCTCTTCCGGTTTGAACGCCCATCTTGTAGTTGCCGATTATGTCGATCCCGCCGAGGATGTTGCCAATCGTCGTTTTCGCGGAGGGGATACCCATGCAGCTGATCCAATAGTCGACCAAGTGCCCCTGTCCATCCATCAGCAGCTTCCTGGCATCGATCGACGACATACTAAAGGTGATGAGAATCACCTCCTGAGGTGCGAAGAAGGGATTGTTGTGGACATATTCCAGAGACGTACACAGGTCGCTCAATCCCTGGCTCAACCGGTAGTGCAGCATCTCCGAGCCGCGTTCGGGATTCTTTTTATCACTGTAGCTCTCCCCCGGACGGTTTATGCCGTCGTAACGGAGAACCACCAGGTCCTTACCCCTACGCTTGAAATTCTGAAGCAACGTCAATACCAGTGGGGAAAGAGCCTCTTTTTTCTTACCGAACGCAGGAGGGATGAGGATCACCGGAGCGGTTACCGGGAGCCTGCTGGCGTTCAGCAATGCGGCGATTTCCTGTTTCTTACTATTGGCATAGCGAATAGGAAGTGTGTCGATTCGTTCCGCGAATGAATTGGATTGCAGGGGCGTCTTGTGACGATCCCACTCTTTTTGCGTGAATTGCCGGTATTTGAATCCGGAGTGCTGAATCCCGGCCTCGATCCCGACCCGCAAGGACTGAATTCCATGCTCATCGAGCTCCGTTTTCAGATGGCGCACCACGCCGTGGTGATCCAGTCCGAACTTCTCGTAGATCAGGTATTCCACGCAGGTTCCCCGCTTGAATGCGCTTCTGGTTCGATCGTTCAATGGGAGTTCACAGAGAAAGCCCCTCCAGCTGATGTCCACCAGACGGCCTTTGTAGCGAAATTCCGCACCATCCTCGGAAGGGACCTTCAGATCGACCTCGGTCCGCAGCTCGAGTATTTTCCGCTGATACGAACGTTTTTCGGATCGATAGATAACCTCCGGAAATCGAAAACAAAGACGCCGATCAGAGGCCTGAACAAGTTCGGTCTTGAAGTAATAGCTGCCCTCGGCCAAATAGAACGAAAAATAGGCGTTCGGCAGAGGTACCTCCTCCTGCAGGTCGAGTTTCTTGGGGCGGCTGGCGAAGAAGAGGTGTTGAGCCTCCGACATGTCGATATAATTCATGCTGTGCATTTCAAAGCTGGTGTCGAAAAGCACGTTGAATCGCGTTGTCCCGGCACCCAGCATGAGGAAAATCGCGGTCATCTCCCGAGGATCGCTCATCTGATAGCTGGGATCGAGATCTCGGGAGGCCAGTATCTCGTGCAGCTGGCGCACGGCTGAACCGGAGGTTGCCTCGATAACGAAGCTGCGTATGCGGGCCCGGGCTGTTTGGGCCATGTTCTGAATGCGGATCCCCGCCGTGGAAAGGTCATGGAACGTACTGTGGATCACATACATAACCTGACCCTGCAGCTGCAGGGCTCTCGGATCACCGGGAAGACCGAAGGAGACGCAGATCGTCTCCTCGGGCTTCAGCTCTCCGGAAAAGCTGACCAGAAGCCCCTCTGTCGAGATGTTGTCGATGGAATCGATCCGGATGTCTTTCCGATCGGTGGAGATATCACAAAGAGAGCAGGAGGCGCGATGAACGCGGCGCATCTCCCCGTCCTGGGCGATTCGTGTGAGCTGTTTCTGTTTCAGATCCCGTATGTAGTTTTCGATGAGCAGAAGCTGAGCTTCTCCCTGGAAGGAGAACTCCAGACCCAGAACACCGGACTGATCGTTTTCGTTTTCCGTTTGGGATCGTACGATACGGCAGGGGAGCTCGATCGTGTGTTCCCTATTCGGCAGGGTGAAGGTGATCGATCGCACCGAGTCGTAGGAATCGGGGAGGTTGACGACAACCTGCATTCCGGTGCGGCTGATGTTGACAGCCTGCCCGCTGAAACGCCGGTCCTCTCCGACAAGTTGTACCGATCCGCTGTGTTCCATTCGGATATACCTGCGTTGATCCCGGTTACTTCCGCTGCGTGCGAGTATCAGCTGGGGTCGATCATCAGAGAACATAGCAGTGCAATAGTATCGTAGCTATAAAAAAAATTTCAATAGTACTAAAAAAAAAGTTGGCATTTGCCGAAAAGGGCCCGCCCTGAGCTCCATTCGCGCTCAGCTTGACACCCCAATGAGGAGCGTGCTAAATTCACGGGCAAAGGAGAAATACAGTATGTCCGGCCACAGCAAATGGGCATCTATCAAACATAAAAAGAGTGCCGTGGATGCCAAACGCGGCAAAGTATTCACGAAAATCATCAGGGAGATCAGCGTAGCCGCCCGGGCGGGCGGAGGAGATCCGGATGCCAATCCCAGGTTGCGTACGGCCCTGCTCAAAGCCAAGCTGGCCAACATGCCCAAGGACAACATCGACCGGGCCATCAAGAAGGGTACCGGAGGGATGGAAGGAGCCGAATTCACTGAGCTGACCTACGAAGCCTACGGTCCCGGTGGAGTGGCGATTCTGGTCGAAGTGCTTACGGACAACAGAAACCGTACCGCCGCCGAACTTCGCCATATCCTGTCCCGGGCAGGTGGAAGTCTGGGGGAGAGCGGAAGCGTGGCCTATCTGTTCAAACGCAAGGGTTTTATCGTTTACGACGCCTCGGAGTACACGGAGGATGCCGTCCTCGAGATCGCCTTGGAAGGGGGAGCGGAGGATGTGGCGAAGACCGACGGTGAAATCGAAGTGATCACCGACCCGGATGACTTCGAAGCCGTTCTGGAAGCCCTGGAGGGAGGGGAGTTTCAGCATCTGTCGGCGGAGGTTACCATGATCGCCGACGCTCAGGTCCAGGTACCTGAGGATAAGCTCGCCCAGGTCCTTCGCCTGATCGATACGCTGGAGGATCACGAGGACGTGCAAAACGTGTCCACGAATCTCGACATCCCCGAGGGTTTCGCCCTGGATGAATGAAAGTAATCCTCGGTATTGATCCGGGACTGGCCTCGACGGGGTATGGTATTATCCGCTGCTCCGGCAGCCGATTCCGCTGCATAGCCCACGGAACCGTCCAAACCTCGCCCCGAGACGGGATGGGAGAACGACTGGTTCAGATCCATCGGGGAATCATGGACATCATCAACACCTATCAACCCGAGGAAGCGGGGATCGAAACCGTCTATTTTTCAAAAAATTCGAAAAGCGCTATTCCAGTGGCCCAAGCCCGTGGGGTCGTGCTCTTTACCCTGGCATCTCGAGGAGTTCCCTTTGCCGAATACACGCCTTTAGAGCTGAAGCAGGCAGTCGTGGGCAATGGAAGGGCGGAGAAGATCCAGGTACAGCAGGTGCTCAAGATGATCTTCAATCTGACGGAACTGCCCAAGCCGGACCACGCCTCAGACGCCCTGGCCGCCGCCTTCTGTCACGCCAACTTCTCGGGTTTTCGAAGGTATCTTGCCGACGCGGAGTCGCATCATGTTTAACAGCATCAGCGGTGAGATTACCTACAAGAACGAGGAGCGCCTGTTTCTCTCCGCCGGTGCGGTTGAGTGGGAGATCCACATCAGTAGAAACAGCAGCGATGATCTTCCCGAAGAAGGTCAGAATGCCAAGTTGTACGTCTACCTGTATCATCGGGACGATCAGGTCAGGTTGTACGGGTTTTCGCAAATCCTGGAGAGAGACGTGTTTCTGGATCTGCTCAAGGTCGAAGGCGTAGGTCCCAGGCAGGCGATCAAGATTCTTTCCGGTGTGGAGGTCGGGCGTTTCATCGATGCGCTGGAAGGGGAGGATCTGGAGCTTTTGTCGACCATACCGGGGGTCGGCAAGAAAACCGCCCAGAAAATCATGCTGAAACTAAAGGGCAGGTTAAAACCATCGACTCCGGCGGGGATTTCCCTGGAAGAGGATATCATCAACGCCCTGGTCGGGATGGGATTCGACCGACGCAGTGCCAAGAGCGCCGTTGCTTCGGCCGCCCGCAGCCTCCGGGAGCAGGAGCTGGGAAGAGAAGAGCTGGAGCGGGAACTGTTCAAGAGCGCCCTGTCTCAACTGTCCGGGGGATCCAAGCCGGCTTCCGGCGGTCCGGGCCGGGCCGGTGCCGGCATGGATGAACCGAGCAGCGGAGGGGTGCGATGAAAGACAGCAGGATCACGGCAGGAACTTTCAATCCCGATCAGGACCGTGAGGAATACACCCTGCGCCCCAAAAAGCTCACGGAGTTTCTCGGACAGAAACGCCTGAAGGACAATCTGTCGGTGTTCATCCAGGCTGCCAGACAACGGAAGGAGAGTCTGGATCACGTGTTCTTTTCCGGCCCTCCCGGATTGGGAAAAACCACCCTGGCCGGAATCATCGCCAATGAGCTGGGAGTGCAGTTTCGGGCTACCTCGGCTCCTGCATTGGAACGTCCGGGGGATCTGGCCGCCATACTGACCACCGTTGGTGAGCACAACGTGTTTTTCATCGATGAAATCCACAGACTGCGGCCTACGATCGAAGAGATGCTGTACAACGCCATGGAGGACTTCGAAATCGACGTGGTTATGGGGCAGGGTCCGGGTGCCCGGACGATCAAGATCCCTCTGCCTCCCTTTACCCTGGTAGGCGCCACGACCAAGACCGGCCTGGTATCCGGGCCTCTGTATTCCCGCTTCGGCATCACCTCCCGTTTGGATTTCTACACGGATGAAGACATCGAAAGTATCATCCACCGTTCCGCCGGGATTCTAAACATCAAGCTCGAGGAGGCCGCCTGCAGCATGATCGCCTCCCGTTCACGGGGAACCCCCAGAGTCGCCAACCGGTTGCTGCGCCGCATGCGCGATTTTGCCCAGGTTTGGGGGGATGGGC
This sequence comes from uncultured Spirochaetaceae bacterium, assembly GCA_964588525.1. Classification (GTDB taxonomy): domain Bacteria; phylum Spirochaetota; class Spirochaetia; order SZUA-6; family DRHE01; genus JAFGQJ01. The sequence goes on along the minus strand of CAZPQC010000114.1, from coordinate 7,215 downwards.
TCATTACCTCTGAAATCGTAGTGCGCGGGATGAGTTCCCTGGCCATCGATTCCCTCGGGCTCGACAAGCTGGATCGGGATATACTGAAGACGGTGATCGAGAACTACAAAGGAGGGCCGGTGGGCTCGGAAACCCTGGCGATATCGATCGGTGAAGCAGTGGACACCTTGGAGGATGTATACGAGCCCTACCTGATCCAGAGGGGACTCATCCAGCGGACACCCCGGGGAAGAACGGCGACTCACCTGGCCTACCAGCATTTGGATCTCAAGCAGCGGCAAAGTGGAGACGAGCAGCTTCTCTTTTGATCTTCCCGAAGAATCGATCGCCCAACAGCCGAGCCCCGAACGGGGCGGTTCCCGGTTGATGGTGGTGTATCGGGACAGCGGGCGACTCATGCACAGCCGCTTCGGGCAGCTTCCCGCCTACGTGGAGAAGGGTACCGTAGTGGTGCTCAACAGAACACGGGTGATCAACGCCCGGCTTTACGCAACCACCGTGGACAGCGGCGGGCGGGTGGAGTTCATCCTGTTGAGGGAGCTCCAGCCGGGACTGTGGAAGACCCTGGCAGCCAAGGCCAGAAAACAGCGGCCGGGCAGGAGGTACGAGTTTCCCGATGGTGTTGTGGCAGAGGTTGTAGAGGAGGGGGACCTGCCCCGGATTCAGCCGGCGGGGGAGCACGAACGCGACCTACCTGTTGATCCCGGATTCGCGGCGGCGGAGGGATTTCGTTACCTTCGCTTCAGCCCGCCGATCGATACGGACTACCTGCAAAGATACGGGCACGTACCGTTGCCCCCCTATATTCGCCGCCAGGACACTCCTCACGACGTCGAGCGCTACCAGACGGTGTATGCCGAAGACTCGGGCTCGGCGGCGGCTCCCACCGCCGGACTGCACCTCACCCGGGAGCTTCTGGAGGCGCTCGAACAGAAAGGCGTGATTCTGGCCAAACTCACCCTCCATGTGGGTGCCGGCACCTTTCTGCCGATACGCACCGAGCAGGTGGAACAGCACAGGATGCACGAGGAACGGTACCATATCCCCCCGGATACAGCCGGGCAGATCAATGCGGCCTTGCGGGAGAAACGAACGATCCTGGCCGTGGGTACGACCGTGGTGCGGGCTCTGGAATCGGCCTACAGCGAAGATCTACACGGTGTCGCCGCAGGGTCGCGCGGAACCTCCCTGTTTATCTATCCCGGCTTCCGATTCAAGGTCGTTTCTCGGCTTCTAACCAATTTTCACACCCCCCGCTCCAGCCTCCTGGTTTTAGTTTCCGCCTTTGCGGGGCGGGAGCGCATTCTCCCCGCCTATGAAACAGCGGTGCGGGAAGGCTATCGCTTCTTCTCATACGGGGACGCCATGCTGATTCTCTGAAGCACGGCCGTCCCGGGAATCCTAATAGGTGTTTTCGTCCATGCTGAGGAACTGCTGACGAACGCGCTGGAGGCGCTCCAGATGCGTGCCGATGATCTCCCCGTAGTCCAGATCACCACTCCAGATCCGGGTCCGTTCATCCTCCCAGTTCTGGATCTCCTCCAGGTTGTAGTACAGCCAGGGCAGCCTGGCAGCCCAGCTGCGGGCTTCCCGCCAGTACTGAAGGGCAACCTGGTAGGCCTGTTCGGCCAGATCCAGGCTTTCCAGGTTTTGCTCTCTCCAGGGCGCGTTGTAGAAGAAGGCGGTCATCTTGTCGTACTTGCTGCCCAGCATCAGGTACAGGTCGACGAGCTTGAGATTGACATGCATCCTGAACAGGGTCCGGTACTGGGCCCACTGCTCCTGGTTTTCTATCCGGGCCAGAGCATACAGCGGATTGGCGAAATCCGATTTCAAGGCCTGCTCGAGGTAGTAGATATTCTCCATGGTATCGTCGGGATACTGGTAGAAGTGCAGATGGTACAGGCGGTAGAACTGCTCGGCGTACAGGACCCGGTAGGCAAACAGACCGGTCGCACAGAGCAGAAAGAGCAGGATAAGGGAAGCGGTTTTCCTCACCCTTTTACAATCGGCAGGCTCGCGAGGATGCTCCAGAATTTCTCGAATATCACCTCCGGATCTTGACTGCCGTCCAGCCTGTGGAGCCGCATGTCCGAATCGGGGAAGCGCAGGAAACCCCGTTCATAGGCGGAAAGAATATCCTGCTGGATCTCCCGCCCGTCGTATAGTTCCGGACCATTTGCGGAACGGATCGTCAGGCGCTGCTGGCTCACCGCGACCGGCGTGTCTAGAAACACCAGATGCTGCGGTAGGGGGAAGCGGCGGTTCAAAAAGAACACGAACTCAGGATCGCAGGTCAAGGATTGATAGGCCAGGCTGGAGAACAGGTACCGGTCGCAGACCACGAGCTCGTCCTGCCGCAGGTGGGATAGGATTCCCTCGTTTTCCTCGTACAGGTGTTCGTTCCTGTCCGCAGCGAACAGGAGGGCTACCGATTCCGCACGCGCCTGAATCTGCCTCTTCAGAATCTGACGGATGATTCGACCCACCGGGCCCTTGGTGGGTTCCCCGGTACAGAAGTGAGGTGTCCCCCGCGAATCGAGAGCTTTATCGGCCAGATGAAGCTGGGTCGTGGTTCCCGAACCGTCCAGCCCCTCCAGGACCACGAAATTTTCCAGCACCTCCGGCTTCGGCCCGGATTGGCCGTTCCCGCTGTACTCCGGTGGATCGCTTTGCCCGCTATGCGCGCCGCGATCGCTCGTCTCGCTGCGCTCGTTACGCTCCTGATTCAAATACGCCTCCCGACCCTGGACGAAAGAATCGAACCTAAGCATAATCAAAACCGGACTTTTTGTCATGATCATGCTTCTCATCGCCGTGCTGCTGAACCTGGTTGCACCCGCCGCAGCCCAGAGCACGCTCCAGCTTCCCGATGTGACCCTCTTCGGTGAGTATACGTTGTACCTCGCCGCCCCTCCACCATTGAGTCAAGAAATTCCGGCGGCAAGGGGGATGAGCGATCGTCGTTTCAGCTATCCCCGATCCCTCTTCAAAGTCGACCTGGCGCTGCCGGAACCCCCTGTGTTCTACTGGCAGAGAATTCCCCGCTCCGTGCTGGCTCCGCCGGGACTATTGCCCGCTTCGGCCGCAGACGAGGAACGCGGGTACGCGGGGGAAGCACAGTCCGCGGCTTCCGGCAGCTGGCAGGCCAAAGCCGACTACATCCCAGGGGAAACCGTCGTATCCGAGTTTACGGCGACCCTCTCGTCCGGGGTATGGGACCTGTCCGCGGATCTGCACTTTGATCTAGCCGACGGCTGGGTCACCAGCCCCCCGCATTCCCCCACGGATCTGACCTTCGGAGTACAGAGCCGGCGTCGGAAAGAAACACTGAATATAGATGCAGCCTTCGGGGTGGGTGCATTCTACGGCGCCGACGCAGCAGCCGACGCATCGGCTGTCTACACACTCGGTCTTGATGTCGGATTGTACGGTGAAGCCGGAGCTTTCCAATGGCGCGAGGAGACCCAACTGTTCGGAATCAGCGGGATCGGCGGCGGCAGCCCCCCGGTGGACCCGGATGTACAGCGTGGGGCCGTTCAGCAGGACCTCGAACTTTCCCTGATCGGCTCCCGTTGGGATCTGTCGCTGCGGGCAGGGGGAGTACTGGCCGCCGGGCTTCCCTCTTCTGAGGTACAGCGGCACGGCCTCACGAGCCTGGAGCTCGGCTGGCATCACCCCAGCTCGATTCTGCGTTTGTGGGCCGGAGGAGCGGCTCTGTACTACGACGATTCCCTCGTATTCTATCCCAGCGGGGGACTCGAGCTGTATCCCACCGGTTTCTTCTCCCTTTTACTCCGCGGTGCCCCCTTGGTACGTCTACCGCCCCAAGAGTTGCAGACTCTCTGTACAGTCCAGGCGGTTTCCGACGGCTCGGGGATTCCCCATCTCCAAACCGAAGGGGGGTATTCCCTGTACTCCGAACTGCGCTTCGATCCCGGTGCACCTTTCGGCGCCGTGCTCTCCTTTGAATGGATAAAGGGACGAATCTATCTGCTCGATGCTTCGGATCGGGAACTGAGCTTCGCCGATACCAACCAGGGGGTGCTCCAGGGGGATCTGATCTGGCAGATACGGGCCGGACGACCGGGAATCCGGTTCAATCTTACCGGTGCTGTTGCCGCTGCCTTTCCGATAACGGCCGCACCGTGGCGAAATCCACTGTACAGTCGCGCAGGAGCGGTCTGGACAACCGACTTTAACAAACTTCCGGTAGAGTTTATAATCAAAGCATTGATCGGGGATTTCGCCGATGACGGCTCTCAAGCCTTTTTGTTTACGGATTGGGAAGTTGTATCAGGCTTGATAACCAGCATCGAGGGGAACTGGAAGATTGGAAAAAACGGCGCAGTGCATACAGGTTTCGAGGCATTTCTTTCCCCCGACTTCAGCTATCGTTTTCTGATCGGGTATGGCATCCGCAGATAGCGGCATAAATTTTCATCCACAGGGGAGCTCACATTGATCTCGTTTCTTGTCCAGGGCGGTGTGGTTTTGATCCCGATATTGGCGCTCTCGGTAATCGCAGTCGCCCTCATTATTCAAAAGAGTGTTTTTTTCATCCACATCCGCAATCGAATTGAGGATTTGGGCGCCTATGTCATCGAAGGATTGAGAACCGGGAAAGCCAGGCTGGTTCTCACGGAGCTCAAGCAGATGAGTTGCCCCGAGGCCCGGGTCCTTCTGGCCGGGGTGCAGGCCCGTAAGGCGGGTCAAACTCAGGAATTGATCAGCCTGCATATGGAATCCCAGGCCATGCGCAGTGCCGACCAGTTGGAGAAGTTCGTTCCTTATTTGGCCAGCATCGCCAACCTGGCTACATTGCTGGGATTGCTCGGGACCGTCACGGGAATGATCGTATCCTTTCTCAACCTCAAGGTCTCGGGCGTGTCGGATCCGGCCCTGCTTGCCGGCGGCATCTCCCAGGCGCTGATTACCACGGCTGCCGGATTAACCGTGGCCATTCCTTCACTCCTGTTCTTTCATATCTTTCGCCAGAAGGTGAACAGGACTCTGGCCCGCATGGAAATTGCCGCATCCGAACTGCTTACCTTCTTCTCCCGACAGAAGAGCTCCGGACGTACCGCCTAGCTTATGGACGTCGACCTACTCCGTTTGCTGATCCCCCTGGCCGCGCTGCTGCTGTTGTCGGCCTACTTTTCCGGATCCGAGGCCGCCATTTTCTCTCTCAGCAGCCTGGAACAGGACAGCCTGAAGCGGCGATCCGGCAGTAAGCTGGCCGCCATTCTGTCGCGGATCTTCTCCTCCCCCGACGATATCCTGATTACGCTTTTAACGGGCAACATGTTCGTCAATGTCTTTGCCAGCTCTCTGGGTGGGGCGATCGGCGAACGGATCTTCCCCTTCAAGACCGAGTTGTTCTCGATCATCTCCATGACCGCGCTGCTGCTGATCTTCGGAGAGATGACACCCAAGAACCTGGCGGTGCGCAAAGCTCAGGCCTTCAGCCGCTTCAGCGCGCTACCGCTTCATTACCTGTATTTGCTGTTCACCCCGCTGCGCTGGTTCTTCAACCTGTTCAACCGGCTGGTCAATCTGTTGCTGCCGGAGCGGCATGCGCGAGGGCAGGGGGCCAAGCACAGCATCATCCGTTCAGCGGTTCAGATCGGCTTCAAAGAAGGTATTCTGGATCGATCCGAGCTGGACCTGGTGGAGTCCTTCTGCGATTTTCGGGAGAAACAGGCTGAAGAAGTCATGAACCCCAGAACCGAGATAACCGGCGTGGACTTGAGCCGGCGCATATCGGATCTGATGACCGATAACGCGTTGATGGATGAATCCGGCGGGGCGGCTCTGCTGCCTGCCTATGATCAGGATCTGGATCATCTGGTGGGGTACATCACTTTTCGTGATCTTCTTCCATACAAGTTCAAGTTCAAAACAGACGCGCGCCTGAGCGAAATCCTCAAACCGGCGATCAACGTGCCCTCCACGAAGAACTGCGCCGAGCTGATGGTGGAGATGCGGGAGTCGAACAGTGAGATGGCCGTGGTCATCGATGAGTACGGCGGCACGGCCGGGGTTGTCACATTCAAGGATCTGATTGAACAACTGCTGGGGTACTTCTATCCGTCCGGGGAGAATCAGATACTCGAGTTGCCCGAGGGTGGTTTCCGTATCGCCGGCCATCTCAAGATTGAAGAACTGTCCGCGCTGCTCGATCAGGACATCTTCAGCGACAGCCACACGGTAGCCGGACTGATCACCGACACCCTGGGGGAGATACCGGCCGTAGGCACTACGCTGGTTATCGGGCTGATCGAGTTCACGGTGAAACGCATCAGCAAAACCAGGATTCTCGAGCTGGAGGTGAGGAGATTACCCCGGTGACCTACCTGATTCTCCTGCTCTGCACACTCGGCGCCGCCTTTTTTGCCGGTTTGGAGACTGGCCTGTTGGCCGCGGATCAGCTGACCCTCTACCTCAAGAAGGAGAAGGGAATAACCTACGCCCGGGCAGCGGATTTTCTGCTGCTCAGGCCGGAACGGCTTTTGGGCACGACCCTCATCGGTACGAACATATCCGTTGTAACTGCAGCCGTCGTGGTTGCCAGCACCCTGCGGGAAAGGGGATTCGAATCCGCCGCCTGGCTGGGGAGCCTGGCCCTGAGCGTGTTCCTGTTGGTTGTGACGGAGATCATCCCGAAATCATTCTTCCGCAGGCGCGCCGACACCGTCGCCGTTCGACTGGCGCCGATCCTGGTGATCTTCCACTTCCTGTTCCTGCCTCTGGCCGCGATTCTCAATGGGATCGTCAAGGCGATTCTGCTGTTTTCGGGCAGCAAGGCCACCCGCAGCAAGCTTCCCCAATCCCGGGATGACCTTCGCCTGCTGGTTCGTCTCGGATCCCGAGAATCAGGTTTGGGCAGAACGGAGCATCGGGTATTTGAGGATATCTTTGACTTTCGTACAACCCTGGCACGGGAAGTTATGATCCCCATGCACGAGTACCCCGTATGTGCGAGCACCACGACCATCGAGGAGGCCGTACAGATCAGTTACAAAAACGGTATCCGCTTCCTGCCGGTGTTCGAAGGCCGGGCGGACAACATCATCGGCTACTTGAACGTCGAAGGTCTGTTGCGACTTGAACTAAAGGCCAGGAATCAGCGGAGGATTCGAGATCTGATGACCGAGGCAGTGTTCTACCCGGATGTCAAGCGGATTCCCGACCTTCTCCTCGAGATGAACCGCC
>CAZPQC010000113.1:0-12405 GCA_964588525.1 uncultured Spirochaetaceae bacterium | reverse complement strand
TTCTAAGGGGTAGCAAGATGAAGAGAAACGTCTACTTTTTCAGCGATAAAGAGTACGTAAGCAAAGAAGAGGTCCTGAACAAGATCGGGATTCGCGGGCGCCGTGCCATGGAGCTGGCCGAGCTGAAGCTGCCGATCCTGCCCGGATTCGTGATCGACGCGGAGATCGCCTCGGATCTGGCGGAAATGTCGATCAAGTCGCACCTGCAGGGTTTCTTCAAGAAGCTGGAGGCGGGCACGGGAAAACGCTTCGGGGATCTGGACAACCCGATGCTGGTGAAGATCGTCATCAGCCCGTCCCTGGTCATTACCCACTATCCCACGCTGCACAACTACGGTTTGACCGACAGCACCCTGCCGGGTTTCGTGAAGTTCGTGGGAGAAAATTTCGGGCATCACGAGGTTCAGTTCCTGTGCAAGGGCAGTCTGGCCATCGAAGCCCGCATCGCCGAGCTGGAGAAGAAGGAGAAGTACTCGGAGAGCATCCGCCGGGCCGCCGAGAAGCTCGACAAGCAGCTGTCCAGCAAGATGAGCGCCCGGGAGCGGGATGCCAGCGTGCGGGAGATCGTTCCCCTGCTGCCCGAGGGCTTTTTCTCCGGGGACGCCTACGACCAACTAGAGATCGCCCTGAAGCGCATCAGCCACATGCTCAGCCTGGACGAGATGAACAACCGTGACACCGCCCTGCTCATCCAGCCGATGGTCTACGGCAACTACGGAAAGGACTCGGCCAGCGGCAACTTCTACACCCGGAATATCGTGACCGGGAGTAAGACCCTACAGGGCGAATTCTACCAGAGCGCCTTTGATTCCATCGGGGCTGCAGGGAAAGAAATCAACTCCATCGAGAAGAAATATCTGAGCGAGCTGGAGAAGATCGCCCGGACCGTGGAAGACCACTTCAAGGAGATCCGCTCGATCCGTTTCACCATAGAAAACAAGAAGCTCTGGCTGATCGATCAGCGGGCCGTGATGATCAAATCCACCCAGGCGGAGATACAGACGCTTCTGGATCTGTACAACCGCAAGGTGGTGGACGACAGGTATGTGGTCTCCACGGTGAAACCGCAGCAGCTCAACGAGATCCTGCATCCGGTGATCAATCCCGCCTCGGTTACCAAGATGAAAGCCCTGGAAGGCGGAATAGCCGGTGCCCCCGGTGCGGCCATCGGCCGGGTGTTCTTCACCACCGAAGGCCTGCTGGATGCCTACAAGGATGCGCAGCTCAAGGGGGAGGATACCCGCCTGATCCTCTGCATGCCGGCAACCTTCGCCGAAGACGTAAAGGCCATCGAAGTTGCCACCGGCGTACTCTCCAATGAAGGGGGCTACTCGGCCCACGCCTCGGTCGTGGCCCGTCAATACGGCAAGGTCTCTCTGGTGAAACCGGAGATGCGGATCCGGGGTAAAAAAGCTACGGCGGGGGATGTGACCATTTCCGAGGGCGACTACCTGACCCTGAACGTCCCCTATTACGGGGACCCGGCCGTGTACCTGGGAACCGCCGAGCTGATCGAACCGGATCCCGAGGATTCGGGCCTGTTGGATTTCAACAAACTGGTCCGGAAGCACGTGCATATCGATGCCTTTCACGTACGGGCCAACGTGGACACCCCGCGGGACGCACGACTGGCCAAGAGCTTCGGAGCCGCCGGCGTAGGTCTGTGCCGGACAGAGCACATGTTCTTCCACGAAAAGCGGATCAACATCTTTAGGGAGATGATCCTCTCCGACACGCTGGAGGAGCGAAAAGCGGCTCTGAAAAAACTGCAGAGCTTCCAGAAGACGGACTTCTACGGCATCCTCAAGGCCATGAGCCCCTATGAGGTCACGATCCGGCTTCTCGACGCGCCCCTGCACGAGTTCCTTCCCCATAACGACGAGGAGATGAAGAAGTTCATCGCCTATCTGAACAGCGGAAATGGAGGCATGCGCCTCAGCGAACGGGAGGTCCGGGCTCGCTGTGACGGCCTGTCCGAGTTCAACCCGATGCTGGGACATCGCGGCTGCCGCATCGCCGTTTCCTACCCGGAGATCTACGAGATGCAGGTGCGGGCCCTTTTTGAGGCGGTGTACCAGCTGCAGAAGGAAAAGGTCACGGTCCACCCCGAGATAATGATCCCCATCATCATGAACGAGAGCGAGCTCAAGCTCCTGATCTACGGCAAGAAGATCGAGGGGGGATCCATCCGCGGTTTGGTGGATGTGGAAGAGGAGGTGCGCAAGACCGCCAAGGCTCAGAAGGCCGCGTACAAAATCGGGACCATGATCGAACTGCCGGTGGCCGCCCTGGGCGCCGGAGAGATCGCCCGCTATGCCGAGTTCTTCTCCTTCGGCACCAACGATCTGACCCAGACCACGCTCGGATTGTCCCGGGATGACTTCAACAGCTTCATGCCCGACTACACCCAGTTCGACGTGCTGGACGGAAATCCCTTTCAAATTCTCAACAAGCACGTCAAGGAGCTGATCGAGGTGGCCGCGGGCCGGGGTCATCTGACCCGGCCGGATCTGATCACCGGATTGTGCGGCGAGCACGGAGCGGTTCCCGAGAACATCCGCTTCTGCATGGAAACCGGGCTGAACTACGTGTCCTGTTCCTCCTACTCGGTGCCGATCGCGGCGCTAACTATCGCCCAGATCAACATAGAGAAGGCTGCGGAGACGGGTTAGGGTAGGGGTTTCACACGGCTGCGTCCTTCAACTCTTTGGAGCGCTTGCGAAAGCGTTCGGCAAACTCGTTGTTTCCCATCTTGCGGTACAGCTCGCCGAGGCTGCCGTACGCCTGCCAGTCCTGGGGATCCAGTCCGATAACGCTCCGGAAAGTCTGAGCCGCCTTCTCCAGCCGCCCCTCGGCCATATACAGAGATCCCAGGCGGTGCTGCAGCCAGACATCCTCCTTGAAGAGCTTGATGGCTTTTTCAAGAAGCAGGATCACCGTCTCCCGTTTTCCGCTTCGCTCCATGCAAATCACCAGGGGTTTGACCAGGTCCAGCTCCTTGGGCGATTCCAGGAGAAGCTCCCTGTACAGGAGGATCGCCTCTGGGTACTTGGCGGTCTGCCGATAGCTATGGGCCAGCATGATTCTGAAATCCGTGTTTTTCGGCTCCCGGGGAAGGATCATCTCCAACTGGGTGCAGGCCTTGGCGTAAATGCCCTGATCGTAGAGCTGATGGGCATAACTTTTTCGCAATTCCAAATTGTCAGGGTACGCCTTCAGATAGTCGGCGTAGGCACGGAGCAGCTTGCTCTTGTCCTCCAGGCGGACGTACACCTCGATCAGCTTCGCCAATGCCTGCTCGAAATCCGCGGCCCGTTTGAGGGTGCGCTTGAACCACCCCTCGGCCAGTTCGGGGAGATCCGCCCGCAGATACTCCTGTCCCAGGGCATTCATCAAATGCGGATCCGGTCCGCTGCGGCGGATCTGCTCCTGCAGCGCGGAAATGGTCTGGCGGACGTCGTCCACCAGGCAGGGCAGGCTGAGGGCCCTGTAGTAGAGGGCGTATTCGTCCTCGGGATGGAGGCGCAGGATCCGGTCTAAAACGGAGCTCAGCTCTTCATAATCCCCCTGCTCCCAAAGCACGGCTGCAAGCCCGTAGTTGAACTCCAGGCGATTTTTGTCCGTGTCCAAAGCCCGCAGGTAGTGGTTCTTGGCCTTCTTCAGCTCCCCGAGCTTACTGAAGGATTCCGCCATGATGGCATGCATGTCTCCGTCCCGGTAGGAAATCCGCAGGACCCGGCGGGCGCTCTCCAAAGCCTCCCGGTGCCTCTGATTCTGAAAGAGAACGATCGTCATGATCCGTAGAAGGCTCTGGACGTCCTGGGTGGAGATCTTTTGGCTGCCCAAGCGCTGCATGGCCTCGGTCATCTCCTCGAAGGCGGCTGGGTTGTTACCCTGCTGCAGATATAGGATCGCCTTCTGCAGATGCAGGACCGGGTCGTCGGGAGCCAGATGGCCGGCCTCCTCGAAGTGTAAAAGCGACAGCTCCCGATCTCCCAGCTCGCGGTAGATGCTGGCCAGGTACAGATGGGCCACCAGGCTGTCCGGGCGATGCTTGCGGATGAACAGAAGGGTGTCCCGGGCTTCCTCGTAGTGATGCCGGCGGAACAGTCGGATTCCGTTGGTCAGTAGAGCGTTGAGGTACCCTGTAAAGATGCGCTGATTGCCCGGTTCAAGGCTCAGGGCCCGTTCGAACACGGAGATGGCGGTTTGGGGTCGACCGCGTTTGAGCAGGGTCAGTCCCAGCAATCCCAAAGCGGGCACGAAGGACCCGTCCAGGGTGGTGGACGTTTCGAGATGCCGGAAGGCGTGGCCCAGCAGTCCCAGGGTGAAGTAGGCACGACCCAAGAAAAAATGACCCTCGGCGGAATCCGGTTCGAGTTTCAGGTAGAACTGCAGCGCCTGGATCGCCCGGTTGAAATCACCCGCGGCGTGATAGGCGCGGCCCAGATACAGCAGGGCCGCAGGAAACTGGTCGCTCTGCACCAGGACTTCTTGAAGCAGCTCGATCGCCAGCTGGTAGTCGCGATTGCGTCCGGCCTCCAGAGCTCGGCCAAAGAGTTCCTGTATGTGCTTTTCACTCATGAACTTGCTGTTAGGGTGCTAGCGCCTGTCGGGGTGCTAGCGCCTGTTAGGGTGCTAGCGCCTGTTTACAAACAGGAGGATATCATATAAGTATTAGCCTATGGTAGAGGGGATAGCCCAGATCGTCTTCCTTCAGGTAGTGAAGGTAGAGCGTCGGTTCGCGATTGTCCGAATCCTCTATATTAGCACCCTCTTTGCCCTGTTCAATGTGTTCCGCAATCCCCTGATCAACCTCAAAATCGACCATCTGCTCGCCCTGCTCGGCTTCATCCTGCTGGTAGGTTACTCGATCATCGTAATCGTGCTTACGGGCCGGGATTCCTTTAACGAACGGATGGGACATCTGTCCAACGGGATCGATGCAATCGGGGCGGCGGTTTTCTTCGGAATTTTCCTCTCCTTTCCTCCGGAAGGACTGCGCAACCTTGCCGTTGTTCTGGCGGAAGTCTTCTTCTTCGCTCCTGTCGTGACCTCCCTCATCAAGGTGAAGCCATCCCACACAGGCTCGGCTACGGTGTTCTCCATGTTTACCTCGGGCATCGTCATCGCCATTCACCTGCTGGTCACCATGCCCGGCGCCAGCGTGAGCTACCCTGTATTCGTTCCGGGCATCCTGTTGGTGGCCGGGATTGCTATGTGGGGCACCGCGGTTTCCTTCAACCGGCTATTCAGGGGGCATATGGTCACCGAAGATCTGGCCCGATCGTCCCGTCGCCTGCGCATGTCTATGGAAATCGTCCAGATCTCGGTGATGAATCTGGGGGAGTTCGTAAACAACCTGGAGCGCATCTCCAACACCCTCTACACGGGCGCCCACAATCAGGCCAAGAGCGTCGAGCATATCGCCGCTTCCGCGGACAGCCTGAAATCCGCGATGGGGCGGATCACCGAGTCTACTACCCGGTCCACCAACGCTTTGAAGCAGACCGTGGATGTCTCCACTCAGGGCAATCAGACCATGCATCGGATGATCACGGAAATCGCCGACATCCATGAGGTTGCCGAGCAGATGGATGCCGCTCTGGAATTGATCAATGAGATCGCCGATCAGACCAACCTCCTTGCCCTGAACGCCGCTATCGAGGCTTCACGGGTGGGAGATGAAACTTCCGGTTTCTCGGTCGTGGCCGGCGAAATTCGTACCCTGGCCGAGCGCTCCGCGGAGACCTCGGGAGAGATCAGTCGACTGGTCAAGCAGATGGAGAAAGTAATACTGGTGGGGGGGGAATCCTCCAACCAGGCCGGGGAAATCTTCGAGCGCATCAACAGGGACCTGAGCAGCTACGCTGATTTTGTCCGCGGTCTCAACACGGCCGTACAGGAGCAGCAGGCTGCCAACCGCGCGGTGAGTGAATCCCTGGACAAGATCCACGCCGTCACCCTGGAGAACAGCAAGGCCGCGGATCGCGTTCGTGAGGTGATCGGGGAGTTGAAGAAAGAGGTGAGCAAGCTGAAGGACCTGGTGGACGGCAAGCTTGTGGAAATACCTCTGATAGACAGCAGATCGATCAGGACGCCGCCTCCCCGCTGAGGCGAGGCGGAGGATGCTAATCAATAGGCGGTAAAACCATGAAACTTGTAGTAATCGGAGCCCAGTGGGGAGATGAGGGCAAGGGAAAGATCGTCGATTTCCTGGCCGAGGACGCCGATGTCGTTCTCCGCTACTCCGGCGGGGCGAATGCCGGTCACACCGTGGTGATTCGCGGCCAGACCTTCAAGCTGCATCTGATCCCCTCCGGCGTAATCACCCCGAGAAAACAGGTGGTTCTGGGGATCGCCATGGTGGTCGATCTGGAGAATCTGTTCGAGGAGCTCGCCGGTCTGGAAAAGAGCGGCATCTCCTGGAAGGGTAGGGTATTTCTATCCGATCGGGCGCACCTGGTGCTGCCGCAGTACAAAGAATTGGATCGCAAGCGGGAGGCAGAGCGACGCGTTCCCATCGGCACGACGGGCCGGGGCATTGGTATCACCTACGCCCTCAAAGCCCATCGGGACGGGATCCGTGTCGCGGACCTGTTCGATCCCGAGGTCTGGAAGAGGCTCACCAAAGAGGAGAGGAGCTTCCTCCAGCCGTATCGGGAGAAGATCCGGGATATGGTGGTGGATGTATCCCAGTTCCTGTTCGACAGCCGGGATCGGAACATCCTGTTCGAAGGTGCCCAGGGGACCCTGCTGGACCTGGACCTCGGTACCTATCCCTTTGTGTCATCGGGGATCTCCTGCGCCGCCGGGGCGGCCATTGGTGGCGGCATCGGGCCGCACAGCCTGGACAGGGTGGTCGGGGTGTTCAAAGCCTACAGCACCCGGGTGGGGAACGGGCCCTTCCCCTCAGAGTTCACCGAGCAGCGGGACGGCGCCCTTGGGGATACCATCCGAGAGATCGGCAAGGAATACGGTGTGACCACGGGACGCCCCCGCCGTTGCGGCTATCTCGATCTGGTTGCCTTACGCTACGCCTGTCGCAGCAACTCGATAGACGGGCTGTGCCTGACCAAGCTCGATGTGTATGACGGCATGGAGGAGATCAAGATCTGTACCGCCTACAGCATCGACGGCCGGGAAACCAGGGACTTCCCTGCGGCAATCGACAGCCTGAACAAGGCCGAACCGGTGGTGAAGAGCTTTTCCGGCTGGAAAGAATCGGTGAAGGATTGCCGCAGCTACGCGGATCTGCCGGCTGAAGCAAGAGAGTACATCGAGTTTGTCGAGGAGCACCTGCAAACTCCCGTGGAGATCGTTTCGGTAGGTCCCAATCGAAGCGAGACGATCCTTCGCACCAGCCCATGGACACCATCCTGATCCTGGATTTCGGGAGTCAAACGACCCAGTTGATCGGGCGTCGCATCCGGGATCTCGGTGTCTACACGGAGATTATTCCCGGCGACGGTTCGTTGGACGGGCTGATCGGCGCAGATACCCGCGGGCTGATTCTATCCGGGTCGCCTTTCTCGGTGTACGATCCAGATTCCCCCCGTCCGGACCCCCGCCTGTTGTCCCTCGATATTCCGATCCTCGGCATCTGCTATGGAGCCCAGCGGCTGATCCAGGATCAGGGAGGCACAGTGGCGGCCCTTCCCAAACGGGAGTACGGACGATCGGCCGTACGGATACAGAGCCCTTCGCCCCTGCTGGAGGGTCTGCCCGACGGATTCATTTCCTGGATGAGCCACGGCGACACGATTCAACGTGTAGCTCCGGGCTATCGTGTCGTGGCCACCACGGAGAACGACCTTCCCGCAATCGTGGTCCATGAAAACAAGCCGATCTACGGGCTGCAGTTCCATCCCGAGGTGACCCACAGCCAGCACGGCGAGCAGCTGCTGGAAAACTTTGCCCTCCGTGTGTGTGGGGCGAAGAGACAATGGAACGTGGAGGCTTACCTGAGGACCATCCGCGAGAAGGTCAGCGACACCGTGGGGGACAAGAAGGTGCTGCTGCTCACCTCAGGAGGGGTGGATTCAACGGTTGTCGCCGCCCTGCTTCTGGCCACGCTGTCCCCAGACCAGGTCTACCTGATGTACATCGACTCGGGGTTGATGCGAAAAAACGAGTCCGAGGAGGTTGCGGAGCTCCTCGGGCGTTTCGGGGCGCGGCACCTGCACGTCATCGACGCCTCCGATCGTTTCCTGGACGCCCTGGCCGGGGTATCCGACCCTGAGGAGAAACGGCGGATTATCGGCGACATGTTCATCAGCGTACAGGAGCAGGAGATCCGCCGCCTGGGCATCAAGAGCTCGTTCCTGGCTCAGGGGACCCTGTATACAGACATGATCGAGAGTGGTAAGGGGGTGGGTAAGAAGGCGGATGTTATCAAGTCCCATCACAATGTGCGCTCTCCTCTGGTGGAGGATAAGCGGGCAAACGGGCTTCTCCTGGAGCCTCTGGCGACTCTGTACAAGGACGAGGTGCGCCGCCTGGGGGAGAAGCTCGGGCTTGCCCGGGACACGGTCTGGCGCCATCCCTTTCCCGGTCCCGGACTGGCGGTGCGTATCCTGGGCGAGGTAACCCGGGAGAAGGTCAGGATTCTGCAAAACGCCGACGCAATATACATTGAGGAGCTCAAGAAGAGGGATCTGTACGATCAGATCTGGCAGGCTTTTTCCGTGATGCTGCCCCTGCGCTCAGTCGGTGTAGCCGGGGATATCCGCCGCTACGGCTTTGTCCTTTCCTTGCGAGCCGTGGTGTCCCGAGACGGTATGACCGCGGATGTGTACCCCTTTCCGACCCTCGATCTTTTGGAGATCTCCTCCCGGATCACCAATGAAGTACCGGAAATCGGCCGGGTTGTGTACGACGTGTCCAGCAAGCCTCCTGCAACCATCGAGTGGGAATAAAAACATTTTTATAGAAAGCGCTACGTAGCCGATAATCTTGTTGATGAATCCCAATGAAGAACTGTCCGACGATCTTCCCGTGTCCACGATGATCCGCTGGATCGCCAACAAGTACAATATGAGCAAGGCGGATCTATCGCGGATGTTTCAGACGACCCAGTCTACAATCCACTACTGGCTAAAGGCGGATCGCATTTCCTACAAAAATTTGAAGAAGGTGCGGGCCAGCTATTACTATCTCCACAATACCACCGATCCCCACGCCGGGGAGAGGAAGTGCGAGGATTGCCAGGAGTGGCAACCCGTGGACCAGTACCGCGACGGGAAGGCCATCTGCCGCAGCTGCGAGAACAAAAAGACACTGCGTCACTACTGGGAGAACCGGGAGCAGGAGCTGAAGCGCAGAAAAGCCAAGAACTGGTACAACAAGCGGGCTCACGCCTCGTAATTTTTTTCATCAATCCCACAAGGTATCATCCCCCCAAGAAACGCTCAAAAATCCCCGCTGATCCTTGACAAGCTCCTAAATATGAGTAATTTACATATGTTTATAGACCTAGCTGTCGAATAGGAGAAGATCATGGCAGATCAGAACTACGCCTTCGAAACCTTGGCGCTGCATGCCGGCCAGGAGCCGGATCCCACCACCCTTGCCCGGGGTGTTCCCGTGTACCGGACCAGCTCGTACCTGTTTCGGGATACGACTCATGCGGCGGATCTGTTCGCCCTCAAGGAACCGGGTAATATCTACACCCGGATCATGAATCCAACCCAGGATGTCCTGGAGAAACGCATCGCCGCCCTGGAAGGCGGAGCCGCCGCCCTGGCCCTGGCCTCCGGTACTTCCGCCATCTATTACTCGATCATCAACCTCTGTTCCGCCGGGGAGGAGATTGTTTCGGCGAACAATCTGTACGGCGGCACCTTTACCATGTTCGATGCCATCCTGCCTCAATTCGGAATCACGGCAAGGCTGGTGGACCCCAAGGACCCTGAAAATTTTTCAAAGGCCGTAAACGACAAGACCCGGGCGCTCTACGTGGAAACGATCGGCAATCCGGTCCTGGATGTGGTGGATTTGGAAGGGGTCGCCAAAATCGCCGAGAAGCACCACCTGCCGCTGATCGTTGATTCCACCTTCACCACACCCTATCTGCTGCGCCCCTTCGACTACGGCGCAACCATCGTCTGTCACTCGCTCACCAAATGGCTGGGAGGGCACGGAGTCGGAATCGGGGGGGTCGTCGTGGATTCCGGACGCTTCGATTGGACGGATGCCCGGTTCAAGCTATTCAACCAGCCGGACAATGGGTATCACGGTGTGCGCTTTGCCCATGATCTGGGGGAGCTCAATCCTCTGGCCTTCATCCTGCGCATGCGCCTCGTGCAGCTGCGCAACCTCGGGGCCTGCATCTCCCCGGACAACGCCTGGATGTTTCTGCAGGGAATCGAGACCCTGCCGCTCCGCATGGAACGGCACAGCGAAAACGCAGTCAAGGTGGCGGAGTATTTGAAGAACCACGGCAAGGTCAGTTGGGTGCGTTACCCCGGGCTGGAAGATGACCCCAGTCACCCGATTGCCAGGCGGTATCTGAAGCGAGGTTTCGGAGGCATGGTCGTGTTCGGGATCAAGGGGGGACGAAAAGCCGGGGAGACATTTATCAACGGCCTGCAGCTGTTTTCCCACCTGGCAAACGTCGGGGATGCCAAGAGTCTGGCCCTTCACCCGGCAAGCACCACCCACTCCCAGCTGTCCGAAGAGGACCAGAGGGCTTCGGGCCTCACACCCGATCTGGTGCGCCTCTCCATCGGGCTGGAGCACGTAGATGACATCATCGCCGATATAGAGCAGGCGTTGGCAAAGTCCTAACGTGGCGCTTCCACGCCACGAGACGCGCACGCTGCGCTGATTTCACGTGGTGTGCGCGGCAACCGCACCCCCTCCCTGCAACCTACGCGCCGCGTAAGCCTCGCTGATTTCACGGCAAGCTGCTGATATTGACAACCCGTCGCGCCCTGTGCTAACAATGTCCTGATTTCGGGCGGTTAGCTCAGTTGGGAGAGCGTCTGGTTTACACCCAGAAGGTCATCAGTTCGAGCCTGGTACCGCCCATAATAAAGTACTATGTTCTACCAGGTTGGCGGATTTTTCGAGTCGACTCAGTTTCTTTTAAGTGATCTCGAGCCTCATTGACCCTACGAATGATATTTTTATCTACAGGAACCTTGAATTGCTTCAACAACGCTATCAAATCTTCGGCGGCGTTTACTGTTTCTTCGAGTTTCTCTCTGTCTTCATATATTTTTTTTCGTTTTCGCATAATAGAACACCTCAATGTAATTATCGATTTCTACACATATATTCTGTACAGATACTAAATCGTCGTGTTAATCTTTTTCCTGCAACCTTATCGTTCCAGAACCATGGAAATGAAGGAAAGAAGGAAAATACAGCGTCTAGAACTGCAAGCACCGGCACGAATCGAGGCTATATCGAAAGATGGTAAGAAAATAAGCCTACAGGCAGAAACGAAGGACATCTCAAGCCACGGCGCATTTTTTATCACTGAGGATAGAATCGAACAAAATGCCAATCTCGATATCGAGTTAGTTGTATCGATGAAGAAGTTCGAGCAACTGCTGGGTAGAAAAGGCCAAGTTAGGATACAACTACAAGGTACTGTCATTCGAAACGAACCAGACGGAATTGCAGCCAGTTTCAGCAGAAAATATAAAATAACAGTGTTAGATCACGATCGGGAACAGTGATATAATTCAGGAACTTTATCTAAAAACAACGTAATTTAGAACGGGGTTATTACTTATACGCGGATGATCAGCGGTTCGAGTCCGCTACCGCCCAATTCTTGTTTTTTTCGCCTGTACGCCCCTATTCCTCAGCCCCGGCCCTCGTCAGCATGTCCACGGTCCGCGTGCGACCCGTTTCTTTTGCATACGTATTCGCTCCTGCCTCAATAAACAGTTTGACTACTTCGGCATGTCCGTTAAACGAAGCATACATCAATGCGGTGAAACCCTCCCTGTCGAGTGCGTTGATATCCGCTCCTTCTTCGGTCAACACCTTGACAACCTCCAGATGTCCCACGGTCGATGCCACCATCAAAGCGGAAAGGTAATCATTGTCCGCCGCATTGACATTCGCACCTTCATCTATCAAAGCTCGAACCTCGATTTCGTTTCCTGATTTGACTGCGTGCAGCAGCTCTTTATCGATTTCGGCGGAATTGACAGCAGGTGGGTTCTTGCGTACTTACGCAGGAAATAACGGTGATTAGAGTAACCGAAATAAAAAATTTCCAACCATCTCGCATAATGTTCCTCCATGTAGAGGGCTGCTGCCTTGTATTTTCGGAAGGTGTATTAGCTCGATGTCACGGCCGATGCAATGCAGGCACGTAAAGTCTGATGTGTGAATTAGGTGCTGGTAGTATTGTAAAACATACAATATCCTGATAGCAAATGAATC
>CAZPQC010000112.1:0-12475 GCA_964588525.1 uncultured Spirochaetaceae bacterium | reverse complement strand
AGAAAATCAGGCTGACGTGCAGTCGACAGCCGTGCTATTATCCGGACAGACAGCGCCCCGCGCTGCACTCAGGATCATGCGCATTAAACAGGCGGATTTTCGCACAATTCAAATAGAGAAGCTGTCGATCTCCTGCCGGCTGCGCTACAGCCTCTACCAGGATGGTGAAATTCGCTACCCCGAGAGCATCTCCTGCCGGGGTGACACGGTTGTTGCCTACTTCCTCACCTCGACCATACGCGATTATATCGCAGAGACCGCTCACGGTTTCTGCATAGAGAGATACTGGAACATCGTTTCAGAAGGCAACTTCGGGCTGAGCTTCTGCTTGGAGCTACCCACCGACTCGGATATGGCTTACTTGTTTCCCGGCGTTAATGCCGGCCGACCCGTTCCCCGATCGGGCGAGCTATCCCCGGGTGAACGAACCTGCTATGCAAATGGACTGTTCCTCTTCAGAAAACCGGAATCCGTGCTCGTCTTTTCTGATCCGGCCTCTTCCCCCGAGGAAGCGGGAAGCATCGAAGTGCAGCGTCTGCAGTACGACGATGAAACAGATTTTGCCCGGACCGAACTTCGAGTACCCGCCGCTGTGAAACCGTCCGTGAAAGAAACGAAGAGAGGAAAGAAAAACACGCAATTCTTTCGAAGCCACGGTCAGCTCGAGTACAATCTACGGCTCAATATTGTTACAGCTCCCCCGGATCAGATCCACCGGCGGGGGATCAGCGCCGTCCTTGAACGCAATAAGATCCTGTTACATGCTCCGCCGTCGCTATCCTCAGCGCGCGTTCGCGACACCTTGGGCGTTCAAATTGATGAATGTTTGACGATGTTTCTCCTGGATCGTGGTCCTCTGTGCGGACTTCTGGAAACAAAGGGGGGAAATAAACTCTGTTCTCTGGCTGGCTGTACCCTTGCATTGATACAGCTGCAATATCTTTCGGATGACAAGGACGCAGTCGGGCTGGCTCTGCGTCTGGCGGATTTTTCCCTGAAAGGCCAACACCCCCGAGGACAGTTTTACCCGTACTACTGGAAGGACCGCCAATCTTGGCTTCCTCCCGATTCCACAATCGCCATTCCATTGCACCGGTCGGCCGCCGTAGCGTTGATGCTTATCCGGATTGCGGTCGCCCTGGAGTCAAGAGGCCTACCCGCCTCTGCCTATCTGCACGCGGCTTCGCACATGGCCGATTCGCTTCTGCAGACAAATCAGGATCTGGAGGATCTCGCCAACCTGCTCTATCCGGATTCCCTCCTATCCGCCGGTCCAGCAGAGGTCAAACCAGTGCTGGTCGAACTCTTTCTGGAGCTGTACAAGGTTACCGGTAAAGATAAATACAGGAAGGCTGCGCGAACGCTCTATTCCAGTTTTTATTCCCGGAAGCCGCAGACGCTACCTCTCTTGGGTTTGGAAGCCAGTACGGCGGATCTGGACACGATACTTGCTGAAGCTCAGGCAGCGGTGTTGCTCGACGAGTCGGGATACCCGGTTAAAGGACTTCCTCACTACTTCGATGCTCTTCTTTCCAGGATCTACTTGAACCGCCCCGATTCCGGCTCCGAGTTCAATCCCATGGGAGGCGTTAATCATGCTTTTGGGAATCCAACCTTGTCATTTCGCGGTTTCGAGCTTTCCCATACTTTGTTGACCCTTGATGCCCGTATGATCAAGTCGTCGAGACTGGGTGAGTTGAAGCTCCTCATCGCTCAGCTTCTCGGTTTCACCCTGCAGAAACCGCTGGGAACCTCCTACTTCGACCCGAATCAGAAGCGCAACGACCGCTTCGGACCGCCGAACGCCTCCATCTGGACGAGGGAGTTGTACTATATGACGCGACTTTTGGAGGAGTTCCCCGAAGCTGAGCCGGGATAGGAGCCCTCCACTACTCTCTCGTGCCTGCTACAGCCGACAACCGATGCAACCGATATTCATATAAAAAGTGCAGTGTTTTCTATAACGTGATACATTCTCAGAGCACAACTAAGATTGAGGTCGGCCGCACGTGCCAGGAGTAGATTGATGAGCTCGAACGATGACGTGTCCAGCATCGCCGACGCCAGCCGTCCCAATGCTGGACGTATCTACGACTACCTGCTGGGGGGCAATCATAATTTCGAGATCGATAGACAGTCCGCCGAGCAGCTGAAACAGATAGCTCCGGGAACAGCGCAGTTGGTACGCATTATCCGCTGGTTCCTGGGGGAGGCCGTGCTGCGCTTGGTTTCCGATGGTTACAAACATTTCTTGGACTTTGCTTCGGGGCTGCCGACAGCTGATCACATCCATCAGATTGCTCCGAAGGGCACGAAGGTTATATACTCGGACATCGATCCGGTCACAGTTTCCTATGCCAAAGAAATCATCCGCGACAATCCAGATGTTGCCTGCGTTGAATGCGATATTCGCGAGCCGGGAAAGCTGCTGAACGCCGGCGTAGTCAAACAGATGTTCGGCAAACAGCGGAAGATCGCGATCGGGATGAACGGAATAGCCTGGTTCCTGGATGACAAGGAGCTAGCCCATGCATTGGAGGTAGTCTACAATTGGGCAGGAGAAGGATCCAAGCTCTTCATCAGTGATGCGGACAGTAAGAGGATCACCAAAGGGATTGAAGCCGTTTTTGAGTTCTACAAAAACGTGGGTCAACCCGTGTATGCACGATCCCTCGACACACTCACCAAGCTGATCGGCAAATGGAAAATCGAGGAGCCGGCGTTTCTCCCGTTGACTGAATGGATCGATATCGACAAGGAGCTTTTGGATACGACATACGAAGATGTACTGGGCGGATATTTCGTTGGGGCCATACTGCGAAAATAAGGTTCTGCGGGCTAAGCGTTCAGCCTCCGTTTTGCCATCACCTCTTTAATATCATGCTGGTATTGCAAATAAATCACCCCGGTTGTGTGCTATATTTCTTGGTAGAATGAATCACGACATTGTCCTGGCAAACCTAAAAAACAGGCCCAAAGAAGAACTCGAGAAGGTTCTGCAGATTGTTTCACGGCATGAACAGGAGATCGAGGAACAACTGAGCAAGCACTTTCAAGCTTCGGCCTTTGATAATCGCTACACGCTGCATCCCAGGCGACTCGCCGATATCGGCCGAGAAGTTCTCGCGGAGCTCATCAATTTTATAAAAGGCGTGAATCTGGATGTTTGCCGGAAGCAGGGTAAACGGGCGGCAATCGAAGGGCTCAACCATCATCCCCTGTTCGGAATTGTGCATATCCTGCGTAAATATTTTTCCGACGCGCAGTGCAGCGGTACAACCCGCGAAATTGCCTATCATTGCATCGACAGCTACATCAGTGCACTTCTCGACGGATACATAGAAGAACGGGAAGCTCAAATTCTGAAGGATCAAGAGCAGATGCGCCGAGCTCTGTCCACCGCTTTGGAGCAGCAACGCCGGGAACTGTACATCAAGAATCACGCTATCCACACCTCGACCAGTGGAATCATCCTCTGCGATCTGGAGGGCGCCATCACCTACGCCAACCCGTCAATTTTACGGATGTTGGATGTTCCAACAGCAAAGCAGCTGCTGGGCAAACCCTGTTTTGCCTATTGGGGCGACCAGGGTAAGCATGTTTTCAGTGTACTTCTGGAAACAGGCGGCTGGCAGGGTGAGATCTCGGTGCTCAGAGAGGATCAATCCTCCCTGGAGGTGGCTGTCTCCGCCTCGGTCATCCGGGACGCCAAAGACACGCCGATCGGCATCATATCCTTCTTCTACGACATCAGCGAACGAAGAAATCTAGAGGCACAGTTTCGGCAGGCTCAGAAGATGGAGGCCTTGGGTCAACTGGCCGGCGGCATCGTGCATGATTTCAACAACCTGCTTACAGCTATCAGCGGGTACAGCCAATTGGCACTGCTGGAGCTTCCGGAAGACAGCAAAACCTATCAGGACTTCGTACAGATAAAAACCGCGACGGATCGTGGCCGGGAACTGACCCAGGAACTGAGAATGTTCACGCGCCAGAGCTCGAGTAAACGGGAACCGTTGAGCCTCAACAGCATAGTGGAGGAAACCCAAAAGCTGCTTCGGCGCACCTTTCCCCCCGAAATCAAAATCACACTGAATCTGGACCCCGATCTTTCGGGGATCAATGCAAACGCCTCTCAGATGAGCCAGATGCTGATGAACCTGTGCGTAAACGCCCGGGATGCGATCATGAGCACTTTAGAAAAACGGGAAAACAATGGTGCAACGCAGGGTGAGCTTACCATTAGATCCTACAACGTAGAGCTCGATTGGCGATCCGCCTCTCGCTTCCTTCACGCACAGCCGGGTCGCTATGTCTGTCTGAGCATCCATGACTCCGGGGGAGGGATCCCGCAGATAAACCTGGATCACCTGTTCGAGCCGTTCTTTACAACCAAAGGAGAAAAAACAGGCACCGGGCTGGGACTTGCCGTGGTGTATGGAATTGTCCAGAGCCACGATGGTTTCATCGATGTACACAGCAAAGAAGGTGCGGGTAGCGTATTCAACATCTATCTTCCTGTTATCGAGGCTGATCAACTCGAAGAGCCCAATCATACCTACACCCCCGATTTAACGGTCGGCAAAGGCACAATTCTGGTGGCCGAAGATAATCCGCAGGTTCAGGGAATGATAGTTCGAGCCCTGGAAGAATCGGGATACAGCGTTATCGCCGCCAAAGATGGTTCTGATGCAATCGCCATCTACAAGAAAAAGGGAACGAGCATCGATCTGGTGATCCTGGATATGCTCATGCCCCATGTGGGGGGGCGAGATTGTTTCTACAGGCTGAAGGAGATCGATGCCCAGGCAAGAATCCTCCTGATGACGGGGTTCACCGCCAATGGCTCGATCGAGGATTTCCTTGACGAGGGAGCAGCCGGGTTCATTACCAAACCCTTCGAGCTGCAGCACTTCACTACAGCGATCCAAAAAGCTCTAGCGGGAAGACAGAAAAAGCCCGGGAAAAAGTAGGAGGTCAGCAATCGCCACTGATTCCCCGGAAGGCGGCCTCGATCAACTCATTGTGGATACGGTCCCACTCAGCTCGATGTAGCTGTTGCGCATATCCAAATTCGCCTAAGTAATCTGAGGGTTGCCTTGGATTCAGGCCTCGTGGATGGCCCGGGCGATGGGTATGCGCCGGCCCGTTCCAAAGGCACGGGGACTGACCTTCAACACTGGGGGAGCCTGACGCCGCTTGAACTCCGCCTTGCCCACCATGCTCAGGACATTCTTCACCAATTCCTCTTTAAACCCGGCGGCGGTTATTTCCTCCAGGGTCTTGCTATGCAGCAGATACAGATTGAGAATTTGATCGAGCAGATCATAGGGGGGCAGACTATCCTGATCGGTCTGATCCGGCCTCAGTTCGGCACTCGGGGCTTTGGTGAGTACGGATTCGGGGATCACCGCTTTGTCCCGGTTCAGGCTGCGGGCCAAGGCATAAACCTCGGTCTTGAACAGATCCCCTATGACCGCCAGCACGCCGCACATATCGCCATAGAGGGTGCAGTAGCCGGTGGCCAGCTCCGACTTGTTTCCCGTGGTGAGCAGGAGGGAATGGAATTTATTGGAGTAGGCCATCAGCAGCAGTCCTCGGATCCGGGCTTGAATATTTTCTTCGGTAGCATCGGCAGCTTGACCCTCAAACAACGGCGCCAGGGTTTGCAAACCCGCTTGAAAAACCGCTTCGATCGACAAACTGTGAAGCTTTACGCCGAGGTTCTCGGCGAGCAGCTCCGCATCGTCCCAACTGCTCCGTGAGGAATATCTTGAGGGCAGGGCGAACAGCTTTACGTTGTCAGCGCCCACAGCTCTCACGGCAAGCACGGCCACGACGCTGGAATCGATCCCCCCGGATAGACCGACATGTACCCGCTTGAAACCGCACTTGCTCAGATAATCACGAATTCCCAAAACCAGGGCTTGCTCGATCTCCACATATCTGTCCACCTGGAAGTCCGGGATGGCGGAGAGATTTCCGGTATCCACGAAGGCTAGCTGCTCCTCAAAACCTGCGCCGATGAAACTCAGAGCCCCGTCAGCCGAGGTGACCAGGGAACGTCCGTCAAAGACGAGGCTGTCGTTGCCTCCGACCATATTCACATAGACAACCGGCACCCCGGAGGACTTGCCGATACTGGAGATAAGTCTGTAGCGGACCTCGAGCTTTCCCGAGTAGAAGGGAGAGGCCGAAGGCGAAATGATGACTGTAGCGCCCTTATCCAGGATCTCCTTCACCGGATCCACCGGATAGTGCAAAGCGCCCCGTTGATCTGTTTCCCACCAGATATCCTCGCAAATGGCGATTCCGATCTGTTCGCCTTTGAACGCCACAGTCCGGCGATGATGCGCCGGTTCAAAATAGCGAGCCTCGTCGAACACGTCATAGGTGGGAAGAAGAGATTTGGTCTGGGTGAATAGGAGCTCGCCGTCGTAGAGCAGAGACACCGCATTCACCAGCGGTTTGCCGGAGGAGGACCTGTTTTTGTCGACGTATCCCAATACAATTCCGATCCCTTCGGGTGCGCGCTGTTGTATGGAGCGTAGGGACTTCAAATTCGCTTCCACGAATGATTGGTGGTCCAGAAGATCCATGGGGGGGTATCCACAGACGCACATTTCGGGAAACACGACCAGCTCGGCGCCTTCCTCCTCCGCCTGGCTGATATAGTCGAGGATCCTGGTCGCGTTTCCCGCAAAATCCCCGATGGTAGGATTGATCTGGCCGATAGCTATCTTCACGCTTGAACCTCCGCCTTCCCCTGAGGATAGCAAATAGGTGGAGATTTCGCTATATTCCTAATTACGGGCAATGCTGCCCGAGTGAGGAGAAATCCGTGGCGAGATTCAAGAAAATCCTTGTGCTGAACAACGAGGTCGAGGCTCGGCTCCTAGATGCCGTACTGGAGGAACGGCGGATCCCCCATCTAATGCGCACCTATCACGACCGGGCCTACGACGGGCTGTGGCAACAGCAGCAGGGCTGGGGCCACGTTGAAGCTCCCGAAGACTACAAAGAGCAAATTCTGTCCATCTACGAAGATCTGCGGGCGGAACAATGAAACGGGAATTCGGCTCGATTTTCAACTGGATTCGTGAGTCCGTTTTTCCTCGATCAGGTGTTCCATCAACCTCTCAAGGGTCCAGGTGATCGAGGTTTCGGTGACAATGGCGAATATCGGTTTGGGAATCTCGAGGGACTTGAATACCTGCATGAGGTGTCTCACGCCCGCATCCGAGAGGTTGTAGAACAGCACCAACCGCTCCCGGCAGTCGAACTCCTCAGCTCCGATCGCCCCCTCCCGCAGAATATCGCCGATTGCAACGGATCCGTGACGTTTTCCGAGTCGGGTAGGCGAAGGGACACCGATCTCGGCCAGTCGCTCGTCTATTCGTTTCTGCTCCGAATCGGTATAGCCGAACGTCAGGATTCTCGCCTTGTAACTCATTACATCTCCCTCTTGTGTCCCTCACGATCTGCTGGTCAAGAAAACACCGCCGATGACCATAGCGGCCCCCAGCGCGAGCGGCAGGGTGATTTTCTCTCCCAGCACGATAGTGCTGAGGGCCATAGCCCAAATGGGAACGAGATTGATGAAAATAGCCGTTTTCGACGGACCGATCGACTTGATGCCCTGGTAGTAGAGGATAAAGGCCAGAACGGTGCCCATCAATCCCAGATAGGCCAGGCTCAGCCACATTTCCAGCGAGTACCGGGGGACACCGACCAACCCGCCCTCCAGAACAGCCGGGATGGCGAGGGCGACCGTCCCGATCAGACAGGCGTAGGTGATCGCCAGTCGGGGCGCCAGCTCTCTGAGGATGATCTTTCCGACCACGGAGAAGGTGGCCCAGCTCAACATGGCCCCGAAGATGTACAGATCCCCTCTGCCGATTTCACCTCTCAGCAGGCTCGCCGGATCTCCTCCGCTGATCGCCCAGGATACACCGAAAAGTGCTACCATCAGGCCGAGTATGCGCAGCAGCGAAAAACGATCCTTGAAAAATATGATCGACGCCACGGAAACCACGGTCGGGGTCATGGCTACAACCACGGAGCTGCGTCCTGCCGGGGCGATGGCCAGGGCGGAAAAGAAAAACAGATTGTAGAGGAACACTCCGGACAGACCCAAAAGGGTGAGCCAGGCCCACTGGCGCAGTGTCAAACGGGAGAATCTTCTCTCCCGGATCAGGTGAAGAATCAGCAGCGCGGTTGTGCCGAAAACGAAGCGGAGGAATGAGGCGGTGAACGGAGGCGCTTGCGTAGCGGCAATACGGGCGGCAACAAACTGGCCGCCCCAGAGGAAGGACACCAGGACCAGCTTGAGCGCATCGGATTTTTTCACGGCTCATCCTACGCGATTCAGCAGGCTTTGACCACCTGGATAGGAGGTGCCCATCCGCCTCTGCACGTTCGTTTCTGCTGCCGTTGACCACGGCTTTCCTGCCTTGCTAAGATGCTGATGCGATGAAACGGGTAGCCTTGATCACAGATGCATCTACTCCCCTGGGAGATCAGCTGGTGCGGCGGTATCTCAGCGAAGGGTACGGCGTAGCAGCAACCTGCTCTGGCCAGGCTCGCCTCGATACCCCTCTGGTATCCGAAGAGGAAGATCTCCTGGTAATCGAATGGAACAGGAAGTCTCCTATCTCGGCCAAAAACGTTTTGCTCACCACACTCAATCGTTTCGACAGAATCGACGAGACCCTCCTCCTGTTGGCACCGGAGCTGGAACAGAAACTTCTTCAGGAAACCGCTACGGAAACGATCGATAGGGAGGTGGACGCTTGGATCAAGGGCCCTCTGTTCCTGATGAAGGCCGTTCTGGTTCTGTACGGGCAGAAACAGGAGGGATTTCTGGCACTGATCAATCACGTGCCTCAGGTCGCGACGGCCGTCCCGCCTCCGCTGGAGAGCGCGCTGCGGGGCAGCTTCCGGGCTACCGCCGAGGCGATATTCGCCGGCATAGGTCAGCAGAATGTATTCATAAATGGATTCGAGTCCCACTCAACCAAGATCGAAGAGCTGGCCGATTTCATCTTCGAAACGATGACCAGCAAGGGAATCCGAACCGCAGGCAAGTGGTACCGTTTCCCCCCCCGCCCCGGGATCCTGTCTGCATTCAAGGCATAGCCGGGCGGTAAATACCATCGGAGGCAGCCCCTGTCCCTCAATGGCCCGTGTCCCGGCTGAAAAACATGGACGAGGCGAAGCGCATCTGGAATTCCGGCTTGGCCGCCAGCTCGAGAAAACGGCAACCTCTATAGATAGAAACAGCTTTCTGTCTGTATTCCCGGGAAACCAGCGCCAGGGAGGCGCCCCGCAGCGCGGCATTACCCACCACGTCCACCTTCTGGATATCCAATTCGGGGATCAGTCCGATGCGGATCGTTTTGCCGATATCCACACCGGAACCGAAGTTCCCGGCCAGGCGGATCTTCTTCAGTGCCTGGACCTCCACCCCGGTTTCGGCCAGCAGCATGTCGATGCCCGTGCGGATGGCTCCTTTGGCCAGCTGAAGCTCCCGGATGTCCTTCTGGGAGATGTAGACATCCTCTCCACCGTTGGCGGTCAACCTGAAGGCCATGATCTTGTCCAGCTTGAAAAAACGCTTCCTGAGCTCGAGATTTTCGACTTCGGCGGGATCGGCCAGTTTGCCGCTGGATTCGAGCAGGCCCGCCTCCAGCAGCTCGGCAACCACAGAGATTAATCCGCTGCCGCAAATTCCCTTCGCCCCTCCCGCGCCGACCACTTTGAGATCAATCCGGCCGTTCTCCTCGATCGAAACACCGGTTATCGCTCCATCCAGCGCCCGCATACCGCAGGAGATCTGGGCGCCTTCAAAGGCCGGTCCCGCCGCGGTAGAGGTGGTGATCAATTCACCGGCTTTGGCCAGGACGATCTCTCCGTTGGTACCGATATCGATCGACAGCGAGGTCTCTTCCTCGTGCTCCAGATCCAGAGCCAGTATGACGCCCATGGTATCGGCGCCGACGAATGCGGATATGAGAGGAAGGGTTTCTACATAACCGCAGCTCTGAAAGGACCAGCCGAACTCCTCCGGCCGGCGTCGAACCATGCCTGCCACCAGAGGGATGTAGGGAGCCAGGGTCAACTGGCGGGGATCCATTCCGTGGAGGATGTGGATCATGATCGAGTTGCCCACCACCGTACTGCGCACCACCCGCCGCCTCTCCACACCGGTTTCCTTCAATAAAAGCTCGGCGCAGTCGACGATTGTATCCAGGGCAGCCTTGCGGACAGCCCGGGGGTCCTCGTGAAACGCCTGGGTGCGGGTGATGACGTCAGCACCGAAGGCGGACTGCCGATTCAACATGGTCTTGCGGCCGATGCGGCGCCCGGTCTCGAGGTTGTGAAGAGCCACATCCACGGTTGTCGTTCCCAGGTCTACGGCAAATCCGAATACAGGTTCATCCGACGGAGTGGTGATGCAGATCAGATGGGAATCTTCCAGGAAGGCATCGACCGCCCAGTTGTTTTCCCGCAGTACCCGGGAAAAACCTTCGGCCGCCTCCGGGGTCACCTCCGGCATGGTGGTGGTACCGCGGTCCAGAGCTTCGTGCAGCCGGTCCCAATCGGCCCGCTGATCTTCCAGCTGAGGTTCGGCCAGCCGCAGATGCCTGCGTACGACGATCGGATCCCCGTACAGCAGCTGCGTGCCTTCCGCCTTTGCCGGATCCCGCCAGACGACCTCGACCTCTTTCTCCTCGGGAATTAATATAGAACAGTCCCCCTCGACCACCGCCTGACAGGCCAGGCGTACGCCTTTCTCGATCTCGGTCTTGGAAAGAGGTTTCTTCCCCCCCTTCCCGCTCTCGGTGGGCGGATCGATGGTAACCTTGCACTGGTTGCACAGACCCCTGCCGCCGCAGGGAAAATCAACCAACAGTCCCTCTCGTATCAGGAGGTCCCGGATCGCCGTACCCTCCTCCACGTGAATGATCATACCGCCCGGATATACAGTGACCTGTCGCATGGTGTGGGATTATAGGAGAAAAGCACCGCCTCAGGCAAGGCGTGACGGCCGGTCGCCCCGGTGGGCGTTTTGCATCCGCTGAACACCATGCCTACGTTGACTTCCGACCAAGAAGGGTCTATCTTTCAGTGCATGAAAATGCGAAACGCTTCTATGAAAACAGCCTGGCCGGCAATATTCACGCTGCTGGCCGCTACTGCGCTTCTCGGCTGTACGATCAAGCAGCAGGTTGAACTCGAAGCCGACGCTTCCGGAACGGTTTCCATGCAGATTCGCCTGGAACCTATTTTCGTGGACTATATCGAGGATCTGTCCACCCTCACCGGTGAATCCCAGGAGGGCCGGATCTTCGACGTGGAGGAGATCAAAAAGGGATTTGCCGAACGGGAGGATGTAACCCTGGTTGCGGTCAGCACGCCGACACCGGACACCCTGGAAATGAAGCTCGAGTACACGAGCATCGAAGAGGTGTTCTCCGGCGAGCAGGAGCTGCAGGAGTCCGGAATCATTCGCTTCGAAAAAGTCAGCCAGGGATATTCGGTTCGCTTCCACCTGGATCGCAAGAACTTCCCCGCTGTGATGACTTTCATCCCGGCTCTCCAGAATCCCCTGTTCGAGGGACTGGGACCGCAGGAAAACGACGATATCACCGAAGAGGAGTACTACGAGCTCATGGACCTGGCCCTGGGGGAGGGAGGCGCGGACAGTGTGCGAAACGCGTTCATCGAGACCAAGGTCAACGTACGGGGAACACTGGTTTCCCAATCCGGCGGTACGATCACCCCCGGTGGGGTGACCTTCAAGGTCCCGCTGATCCGGGTCCTGCTTCTGGACAAGCCTCTGGACTACTCGCTGGTGTTCAAATAGGCGTTTTTGAGCCCGACAGATCTTCTATCGTTTCGATTCCTTCCCCCTAGCGACGGTATACCCGGCATAATACTTCCGTTATCCTCCAGAGAAATGCGGGCAGGATATCCTGAAGCCATAGCCGGGACGGATCCCCTCAACGCTTCTCTGCAGATCGTACCCGAAGCGCCGGCTGATCTGCTCACGGATGTCTTCCTTGTCGTGACCTGTCCGAGCCAGAAACACGGCCAGGGCCGTGGCCTGGGCACCTTTGATCCCCTCGGGATGGTTGTGGGAGATCACAGCGTACGGCTGCGGATCGTCGGACAGGAGCCAGCGGATGAACGAGCCGCCGTATCCAGCATGGGGGTAGCGCCTGCCGATATCCAAGACGGCGTCCTTGTAGGGCTTTTTTGAAAGAATGGCCGAGGCCACGGCAATCGCTCCGATCATCCGGCTAATCCAGTGGCTCCGACGTTTCTCCCGTCGATCAACCAGATCTCCATATCTAGACCCCAATTGAAATGCCCTGGTCTCGCAACAACGGAGGTACGGCTTGTTTTCAAAAATTCCCGCGCACGGAGGGCGATCAGCTCGAACACACACCGGGGACGATTATTTTAGCTC
>CAZPQC010000111.1:11358-12483 GCA_964588525.1 uncultured Spirochaetaceae bacterium | reverse complement strand
TTCTACTCCCGGATTCTGAACACGGCGCCGACTGCCTTGACGATGTTCACGACCACGCCGATGGCGCTGCCCACTATACCGACGATCAGGGCGATACGGATCAGGATGTTGAGCCATTCGCCCACCAGCTCCGAAAAATCGAAGGGGAAGACGGAGAGGATCACCGAGAGGGCGAGGATGCTGAAG
Organism: uncultured Spirochaetaceae bacterium; assembly: GCA_964588525.1. Lineage (GTDB taxonomy): Bacteria > Spirochaetota > Spirochaetia > SZUA-6 > DRHE01 > JAFGQJ01. The sequence continues at coordinate 12,297 of CAZPQC010000111.1, read as the reverse complement.
ATGGAAAACACGGCGTTCAGCAGATGATGCAGAAAGCGGGGGTGGAAAAAGATCAGGACAAGGTTGCCGGCCATGGATACAACCAGGGAGATGTTGACGGCCCAAAGAACATCCGGAAACGAGTCGGTGATGACCGGGATGTTCCAGTCCGGCACTTTGTTCACGACTACCAGGAAGGCGATGTTGAAGATCACGGCGAAGATGTAGTCGGTCATGCGCCGGCGGGGCATCATCGAGGATCGATCGGATTGTTCTCTGTCACTCATAACTTGTCCTTGTTTTTTGCTTGAGCCTATCTACCGTTGGCCGGGCTGTCAATAAGCAGAATCCTGCCTGCCTGCCGGCCTCCTCGTTCGTCAATAGACCAGATTCTGCAGGCCGCCGATATAGGATATAATCCCTCTAAGAGTGAATTGTCGAAAGGAGTCTATCAATGAAAATAGTGGTTTTTGGAGTCGGAGCCCAGGGCAGCATCATCGCCAAAAGACTGAGTGAGCTTCCGGCGGTTGATGAGCTGATCTGCGGGGACTACAACGAGTCTTCGGCGAAGCGGGTGGCCGGACCTCTGAAAAAAGCCAAGGCCGTTCGGGTCGACGCCGGGGATCTCGGTCGGGTACTGGAGGTGTCGAAGGGGGCGGCCCTGATCGTCAACGCCCTGCCGCCGGACTTCAATCCCAACGTGATGAAGGCCGCGCTGGAAAACAAAAGCTGCTATCAGGACCTGGCCTCCGGTCCGGTGGAGGATACGGATTTCATCTCCTCTGTCAGGCGCCAGCTGGACCTGGACGGCGAGTTTGCAAAGGCGGGCCGGAGTGCCCTGTTCAACACCGGATCCGCGCCCGGTCTGGTGAGCGTGCTGGCCCGTAACGCCGCGGACAAGCTCGATACGGTGGAGAGCATCCTCATTGCCATCTACGACGGGATCTGGACCAACCGCTT
>CAZPQC010000111.1:0-11258 GCA_964588525.1 uncultured Spirochaetaceae bacterium | reverse complement strand
CTGACCGAGGCTTTCGAGAAGCATGGAATCACCCATGAGACCTTCGTGACCGGCCAGTCCGCCTTCGCCTTCAGCAAGCTCTTCGTGGACGGCAGGCTTACACAAAAAGGGGTGTTTCCCCCGGAGCTTCTGGACCAGCAGACCCGGAACTACTACCTGGCCGATCTGGCCGCCCTGGGCATCACCGTGGATGAGGTCGTGGAGTCCCGGCTTTTCTGATTGCCGAAGCCGGGGAAGCGGCCCCCTACGTGCTCCTGAGAGCACGCTGCTTTTCAGGGGAGATCGTCGGGAGCGAAGCCCGGGACTCGGGACCGGGCTTTACTTGAGACTCTTGCGGTAGCGCTCGATCAGCTCCTCCTCGATTCCCAGACGGCTGAGGGTTTCCACGGTGGGGCGGCCCTGTTCGTCCCAGCCCCGCAGATCGTAGTACTCCTTGAGGGTTGCCGTGAAGGCCTGCTCGGTCATCTCGATTCCCTCGGGCGGGCCTTCGGTCAGCTTTTCTTCGTGGAATCGCGGCGGAAGCCGGTCATCCTTCCCGGTGAACCCGGCCATGACGTTGAACATCCGCTGGAGGTTGAAGATCCTCTCCCCGGTGAGATTCACTTTTTCCTCGGGCCAGCTGCCCCCGTAGGTCGCCTCGAACAACTTTCCCAGGGTTTTACTTTCGATCGGCCAGAAGTCGCAGATGCCCATGGAGAACTTGGCGAACTGGGCGTTTTGACCCGTCGAAATCAACTCCGCCTTGCCCTCGAACGTAAAGGGATCCAGGTTGCCCCAAGCCTCCAGGGCGACCGGATAGGTGGTCATGTGGCAGCCGCCCCGAGGAGCCGTTGCGTAGGCCAGGCCCATGCCCCAGGACCCTCTGGGATCGTAGCCGGGAAGCTCCATGCCCTTGATCTGCATGGCCAGCTGGGGCGCGCCGTGCTTCTTCGCCAAAGCCAGGGTCCCCAGCGCAGCGTCCTTGCCGACTCCCTGCAGATGAGCGATCTGCCGGACCATCTCGATCGCCTTCGGAGTGTCGCCGAAGCGGATGCCGAAGTCGTGGATGCCCTTCTCGGTCATTTCCATCATGCAGGCCAGGACCCCTCCGGTGGAGATCGTATCCATGCCCATATCGTCGCAGAGGGCGTTCAGCTCTATGAGCAGTTTCGGGTCGCCGTTGGCGATATTGGAGCCGCAGATGGCGATGGTTTCGAACTCCGGTCCCTCGACCGTGCTCCCATTAACCTGCACGTAGTTCCCGCAGGCGATGCCGCAGGAGAAGCAGGCCTTCTTGTTCTTCCTCAGGGCTTTGAGGGTTTCTCCGTTGATCCTCTTCGAACCTTCAAAGCGCCCGATCTGGAAGTTGCGGGTGGGAAGCAGCCCGGACTCCTGGGCCATATCCACCAGCACGGGGGTGCCGTATACGTACATGTCGTTCTCGGGGTCCAGGATGTTGTCGCGTGCATGGGCTTCGGCGGCCACGGCCATGCACTTCTCGATGTCCGCCACCCGTACGTCCAGCCAACCCCGGATCGCGATCGCCTTCAAGTTCTTGCTGCCCATGACCGCACCCAGACCGCCCCGCCCCAGCTGGCGATAGTGCTCGGAGCAGATACAGGCGAATCGCACCAGGTTTTCCCCGGCCGGCCCGATGGTCAGGATCTTCACCTGATCGTCTCCGATCATCTGCTTGATTTTGGTTTCCGAGGCGAACGCTCCCAGGCCTTTGAGCTGCCCCGCGTCGCGGAGCTCGACCCGGTCCGGATCGATGTACAGGTACTGGAGGTTCTTGGCGCGACCGGTAATGGTAACTCCGTCGTAGCCCGCGTATTTCAGCTCCGCTCCGATGTGACCGCCCACCGAGCCGTCGGAGATCGTTCCGGTCTGGGGCGACTTGGCTGCGACAGCCAGTTTAGCCGAGCAGGAGACGATCGTACCGGCCATGATCGAGGTAGCCAAAACGAGCCTGTTCTCCGCTGAGAGCGGATCGACGGAGGGGTCGAGATCCTCCATCAGCAAGCGGGTAGCCAGGCCCTTCTGCCCGGTGTACAGTTCGATCCACTCTTTCGGGGTGACCCGCGTTCGGATCAGGCCTTTGCTCAGATCAACCGTCAGAATCTTTCCCATTGTGCTGTTCATGAAGCCTTCTCCTTCAGGGTAATCACGGATTTCGGGCACCACTTGACGCACTTCGGTGATCCCCCGCAGAGGTCGCAGATTATCGATTTTCTGTTCTCATTGAGGTAGATCACATCTTTGGGGCAGGCGCGGACGCAGTCTCCACAACCGATGCAGATCTGGTGATCCACGATCATCCAGCGGCCGTTGTTGGAGATCGCCCCGACCGGGCAGGCTTCCTCGCATTTCTTGCAGAAGATGCAATGTTTAGAGGCGATGTGAATACCCTCCTCGGTATACTCGTGGATGATCGTGAGGCGGGCCTTTTCCGGGTTGAATGCTCCTTCGTGGACGGCGGAGCAGGCCAGCTGGCAGAGCTGACATCCGGTACAATCGGACAGTTTCAAACGCAGGGGCATGGTGTACCTCCGGGCGGATGAATGTATGGTTCGCCTATTTTATCATGCCAATGGGCGTTTGAACTATTGAGTTTTTCCAAATCAGAGCTAGTTTGCATCCGAAGGTGCAGGTTGAAGGATAAAGCGCGCTGTCGGTCAAAACGGCAGATGACTCGATTCAATTCCTCGCCCCGGAACGCTCGCAGGCGTGCAGGTCTTCCCTTAAACGGCCGGTGGTGATACGTTTGTGCCGATGGAGAAAACCGAATGGACTTTTCCCTGTGCCGCCGGATCGTCGAACACGTTGCCAAGGTCGTCGTAGGTAAGGAATCGAAGATCGAGCTGCTGCTGGTGGGGCTGCTCTCAGAAGGGCATGTTCTCCTGGAGGATCTTCCCGGCTCCGGAAAGACCATCATGGCCAAGGCCCTGGCCCGCAGCATCGGGGGCAGCTTCAAACGCATCCAGTTTACCCCGGACCTGCTGCCCTCGGACGTCACCGGCTTCACCCTCTTCGATCAGAAAACCGGAGAGTTCCGGTTCCAGACCGGCCCGGTGATGGCCAATGTGCTCCTGGCTGACGAGATCAACCGCACCATCCCGAGGACGCAGTCCAGCCTCCTGGAGAGCATGGGCGAGCGCCAGGTGACGGTGGACAGCCGCACCCTGCCGCTGCCCCGGCCCTTCTTCGTCATCGCCACCCAGAACCCCATCGAGCTGGAGGGGACTTTTCCCCTTCCCGAAGCGCAGATGGACCGGTTCCTGATGCGCCTGGAGATCGGCTACCCCTCGGGAGCGGAAGAGCTGCGCATCATGGAGCGTTTCCGGGGGGAGGATCCCCTCCAAACGCTGGAGCCCGTGACCGAACCCGAACAGGTGGTCGAGCTGCAGCGGCTGCGCAGCGATATCCTGATCTCCCAACCCGTGCGGGAGTACATCGTGGAGCTGGTCGAGGCCACCCGCAGGAACGACCGCCTGCGGTTCGGGGCCAGCCCCCGGGCTTCCCTGGGACTGATGCGGGCCGCCCAGTCGCTGGCGGCCGTGCGCGGGAGGGAGTTCGTGCTTCCCGACGACGTGAAGCACCTCTTTGTCCCGGTCGTCGCGCACCGGCTTCTTCTCCGCCCGGAGGAGCGCGCTCGAGGAACCCGCCTTAGCGAGATCCTGCGGGAGGTCCTGGAGCGGGTGCCTGTCCCGGTATGAAGCTCAGACGGCTCTTCCCGGTGGAGAGCGCGGACTCCAGCCTGTTCACCCTGGGACTGTTTCAAGCGGCGGTCGCAGTGGTGCTGTTTGCCGGCCTGGTCCGGGGAAACCGGGAGCTCATCCTCCTGAGCGCCCTGATCCTGGCGACGGTCAACACGGCGCGCCTCTGGGCCTGGCTCAGTACACGTTCGTTGGACTTCCGGGCTACGGTCGACCGCAGCCGCCTCTATCCCGGAGAGGATCTCAATCTGGAGATCCGGGCGGTGAACCGCAAGCTCCTGCCGGTGTGGGTGCGCGTCGAGGTCCCCGGTTCCGCCGCCCTGCCGCTGGCGCCTCCCGTTGATGAACAGACGCCCGGCGCGGTCCACCCGGGCTCGAGAGCAGACGGCGGCGAGGGGGGACAATCCTCCTCGGAACAGCCGGATCCGCTTCTGCACGGAGAGACCGGGCTCCATGCCTTCCAGCAGGTCCTGTGGCGGTGTTCCGTATGCCTCGCCCGCAGAGGCGTGTACCGGATGGGCAAACTCCGCCTGGATGCCGGCGACCTGCTGGGATTCTTCCGGCGGAAGGAAAGCGCCGTAGATCCGTTGGAGGTGCTCGTCTATCCACGACTCGTGCCTCTTGCGCCGCTGCCGGTCCCGGTGCGGGATTTTTTCGGGCTCCAGCGAGCCGGCACTCCGGTGGAGGATCCGGCCTACCACGTGGGGACCCGGGACTACCACGGAACCCAGCCGGCCCGGCATATACACTGGAAGGCCAGCGCCCGGCTGGGCCGGCTTCAGGAGAAGCTCTACGAGCCCACCGCCCAGGCCAATGTGCTGATCCTGCTCGACTCGGCGGGTTTCTCAAGCGGAAGCGGATCGGAGAGTCTCTCCGTGCCCGAATCGCCTGCAAACGGACCTGCCGGCGGAGCTGAGGGCGCGGCGGAGCGGGATGAACAGGTCGAGGTCGAGGCGCTTTTCGAGCGCACCCTGGAGGCCGTGGCATCCCTGGCCGTGGAGCTGGAGCGCGAACGGGTGCCGGTGGGGCTGGCGGTGAACGGCCTGCTTCTCGGCGCGGACATGGCGGCGGTTCACCCGGGAAGGGGCGACTACCAGGTAAGCCGGATTCTGGAGATGCTCGCCCGGATCACCTCCCGGCCGGATTCGAGCGCTCGGAGCTTCATCGGACGTGACCTCCATGTGACAGGGAGCACCACCTGCCTGTACGTGTGCCGCCGCCTCTCGGAGGCCGCCCGGGAGTCGCTCCGGACGCTGCGGCACAGGCTGCGGGTCCCCCTGGCGGTCCTGGCGGCTGAGCCGGGGAGCAACCCGGCGGAGCCGGAGCAGACCGGGCGAGTGGGTGCAGAGCAGACGGGGCCGAACACGGGGGAGCCGTGGCTCACCGCGATACGGCTGGACACGCTCCTCGCCGGCCTATCCGGAGGGCGGTAGTGAAGGACACGATCAACCGGGCCATTGCCCGACCGCCCTTGCTCCAGAGCCTGGCCTCCGCAGGCATGGAGCTGTGCTGGCTCTATGCCGCTACCGTATTTTTCTACCGGCTCAACAACCTGCCGCCTTTTCCCGCGATAGGAGCCGTCCTGCTGTTCCTGGCGGCGGTTCTGCCGGGATCCATCGCCCGCGGCAGGGGATGGGCCGTCTACCAGGTGGGGCTCCTGTATATAGCAGCCGCCCTGCCGGCTCTGCTCACGGCTGTCCACGCCTTCGGCCGGTGGACGGGGCCGGCACAGCCGCTGACCGACCCGGGGTGGGTCGGGACGGTCCTGAGGGCCGCCGGCGGGGGGGACTGGATCGTCGTTTTACTGGTGCTCTTCTCCTGCGGGATGTTCTGGTGGAGCGGGATCGGTTTTTCCCGTCGTTCGCCCTCCGGGGGAGCCGTCACGCATCGCTTCGATCTGGGCATCGGCATCCTGGCCGCCGTCGTCCTGCTGGGCGCAGCGGTCGGCTCCGGCTTCCGCGAGTTGATCCCGCTGATGACCTCCTTCTTCCTCTTCGGCCTGCTGGCCATCAGCATGGCCCGGGCGGGCGGCGACGGCAGCCGCTTCTTCACCGCCGGTCACCGGGCGATCGGGATCGCCTTCTCTTTGGGTTTGGCGCTCATTATCATGGGACTGGCCGTGCTGCCGCTCCTCCCGCTGCTCAGGCAGGCCGCCCGGGTCGGGTATGCCGTAGTGCGCGTGATTGCCGGGTGGCTGTGGCCGCTGGTCGTGGCCATTCTGCGTTTCCTGTTCCGCCGCTACGCCAAGACGCCCGCGGAAACGCCGCAAACCGTGCGGGCCCCGCAGGAGATACCGGAGCTCGAACCCGCCATTGTCCTGCCGCCGCTGCTGGCGCTCATCCTCAAGTGGGTCTTTATCGGGATATTCGCCGCGTTCCTGGCCTTCGTCGCGGGCTACGCCCTGTGGCGCCTGTTCCTGTACCTTACCTCCCGGACGCAAGGTGGGCGCACCGCTACGGAGAAGTCCCTGTTGGCGCGCCTCCTGCGTCGGCTGCGGCTGCTCGCCGCGGCCCTGGCTCGCCTTCTGGCGCCGTTGGTGCGCCTGCTTCGCCGGGGCTCCCTGCGGCGGATCAGCGCCGAGCAGGCGTTCGCTCTGCTCACCCGTTGGGGCGCCCGCAGCGGCGTCTTTCGGCGCTCCGGGGAAACTCCCCTGGAGTACGGGAGGCGGCTGCGCTCGCGTTTCCTCGAGCTGGATGCCCCCATCGCCGCGATCGTGAACAGCTTCAATGAGGTTTTCTACGGCCGGCGGCCTCAGCAGGCCGGCGGCGCCTTGGGACGGTCTTGCCGGAGCCTGGGCGCGCCGCGCTACTGGACGGCTCGCCTGAGGAGCCGACTTCGGCCGGAGTGAAGGGACGGCCAAGGTGGTATATGGCCGGGGCCACCTTTCCTCGATTCGCGCGGCATTCCCACCGGGGGGCAAGGTCTGGCGGAGGGCGTCTGGGAGGGCGTCTAGAAAGTTCGGAGTCGCTTCACCTTTTCCGCCTCGGGTAGTTTTCTGTAGTACGGATCAAGCGGGTAACAACCGGAGATCAAGCCGTTTCGCGGGCCCGTGCTGCAGTCCGAAAAAGTACGGCACAGTTTTTTCAGTTTCAGCGGACGTCCGTGAAGCGTATCCGCCGGAAGCTCCGGGTAGCTCAAAACCTCCCTGCCGATCCCCACGAAGCTGATCCAGTTCTCCCGGACCGCCGCCTGAGCGACCAGGGGCAGAAACTGTTGAAGGTAGGAGTAGCCGCTGCCGACGTGGATCTGAGTCGGGAAACGCCTGTGGATTGTCCGCGCCGTGTGGATTTGCCTGGCTACCTCGATCAGCGGATCCTGTGGGGGCCAGTAACCATCCGAAGGAGGGAAGTAGGCGGGGCGCAGGATGTGCGCGCTGTAGTACGGGCTGCCGCAGGAGAGATTGATCAGCCGGATGGCGAGCCGGTCCAGCATGCCCACCAAGCTCAGGGTTTCGCTCAAGTCGGTCTGGAGAGGATTGTCCCGATCGACCCCAAAGCCGAATTCGTAGGGCAGACAGTGGCTGAAATCCTCGGGCCCTCCTCGTCCCTGTTCATCGCTACGAAACGGCACGGTGTCGAAGGCGCTGATGCGCACGGCGATCGGCAGTTCCGGCACCTCCCGGCGGATCCCCTCCACGATCTCCCGCAGGAAGCGGGTTCGGTTCTCCAGGCTCCCGCCGTAGCGCCCCGGGCGGGTGCGGGCGCTCAGGAACTCGTGCCCCAGGTAACCGTGGCAGTGCTTGATATCGACAAAATCGAAGCCGATCTCCCCGGCCAAAGCGGCTGCTCGAATGTAGCTGACGATGAGCTCCTCGATCTGCCCGTCCTGAAGCACCGGTTCGTCGTTGGACGGGTCAATGCCGACCCGGGGATCCAGGATCGGATGATGGTACAGGATACGGGGTTTGGGTTTTCCGTCTGGGTCGGGTCGGGAGAAACGGCCCGAGTGGGTGAGCTGCAGGCCGACCAGCAGGTCCCGATCACTGCCGAAGAGCTCGACGTGGGATTTCCGTAAGGAACTCAGCAGTTCGGCAAAGCCCTTCTCGTGCTCCGGACAGATCAACAGTTGATGGGGATTTGCCCGCCCGTCGTGCCTCACCGCCACCGCTTCCCCGCCGTAGACCAGCTTGGCCCCGGAGCGTCCGAAGTTCCGCCAGCGGTGGAGGGTATGAGGGGTGGGCAATCCCGAGCTCGTGCCGTCCCAGCCCTCCATCGGATGGACGGCCCAGCGGTTCCCCACGGTTTTGCCGAAGAGCCGGATCGGTTGGGCCAGGGGGGAGCCCTCCGCGGCCGAGAGGATGCCCTCGTCCAGGGGGAGCTCGATCTCGAGTGCCTCCAGTCGGGCCCGGAGCTCGGAGGGAGTCTTGAAACGGTTTAGCTGGGGATAGGTGTTGCCGGTCATACGGATTCATAGCCTTTTTAAGCAAAAAAATATATCCTTTCAAGGTATGGATGTTCTTCCCGTGTATCGATCCGCCACCGTGATCGAGGTGCAACAGGTGGGGAGGGAGTACGTGGATCTGCTGCTGCGCGAACCGGAAATCGCGGGAACCTCAGGCCCGGGGCAGTTTCTCATGGTTCGGGCCTGGCCCGGCGTCGATCCCATGCTGCCCCGTCCCTTTGACATCGTGCAGTGCAGCCCCCGGGAGCAAACCCTGCGGTTGTTCGTGAAGGTGGAGGGCCGCGGCACGGCATTGCTCAAATCCCTGGCACCCGGCAGTGAGGTCAAGGTGACCGGCCCCCTCGGGCAACCTGTCCGGGATTTCACCTTTTCTTCCGTTGCCTTTTTGGTGCGGGGAGCCGGGGCGGCGGCGGTGGTGCATCTGGCCCAGTCGTGCAGGTCTCGCGGAATCGAGGTCTACTCGATTCTGTCCGCCTCCACAGCCTCCCGCATCGTCTGCCGGGACTACCTGCAACCGCTGTCCACGGAATTGCTGATCGCCACCGACGACGGTTCGCAAGGTTACGGAGGCCTGGCCACGGAGCTGCTCGATCAGCTGTTGGAACGAAGAACAATCGACAGGGTGTATACCTGCGGATCGCGGCGTTTTGCCCGGTACGTGCAGCGGCTGGATCGGGAGGGGCGTTCGGCGGGGTTCGTGTTTCTGGAGGGGTTGATGGCCTGCGGACTGGGGGATTGTCACGGATGTGCCGTCCGGAAGAAGGACGGAAGCGGCTACTACCTGGTATGCCGTGACGGGCCCCACTTTCCCGCCGGGGAGGTGGAGCTTTGATCGATCTGTCCGTGGAAATCGCCGGGGTGACCCTTCCCAACCCCGTGATGCCGGCTTCCGGAACCTACGAGGTCGATCCGGTGCACGAGGGTTTTTTCTCGCCCGCCGAGCTGGGGGCCGTGATAAACAAGACGATCTTCCTGAATCCCAGGGCCGGGAATCCGCCTCCCCGGATCTGGGAAACTCCCTGCGGTATGCTCAATGCCATCGGCATCCCCTCGGAAGGATTGCACAGGTTTCTGGAGGAGCAGCTGCCCAGATTGAGGAGCCTGGGACCGCCGGTAATCGTCAGCATCGCGGGCAACTCGCTTCAGGAATGGCGGGATCTGGCAACAGCGATCGGTGAGAGCGGTTCGGCGGATATGATCGAGCTGGATCTGTCCTGCCCGAATTTAGAGCAGGGGTTCATCTGGGCCGCCGACCGGCAGGCACTGTCCGAAGCAGTTTCCGCCGTAGTGGAGGCGACGCCGCTCCCCGTGATCTCCAAGCTCTCTCCGAACGTACGGGACATCAGCGAAATGGCCGTTGTCGCGGAAGCGGCAGGCACGGCCGTGGTGTCCATGGTCAATTCCTACCTGGGAATGGCAATCGATGTCGAAACGCGCCGGCCCGCTCTCGGGAATATCACCGGCGGATTGACCGGGCCGGCCATACGGCCGTTGGCGGTCCATAGCGTGTTTTCCACATTTCAAAAGATCCGGGTGCCGATAATCGGTATCGGGGGCATCGCGACCTGGAAGGATGCTGTGGAGTTCCTCCTGGCTGGAGCCTCGGCCGTGGCCGTTGGAACCCAGAACTTCGTAAATCCGCTGGCGATGAGGGAAGTGATTCGGGGAATCGCCGGTTATGCCGAGAAGTCCGGTTTTTCCTCCGTCCGGGAGCTGATCGGCCTGGCGCAGGAGAGGCACGAACCGTAGACCTTTTTGATTTGTAAGCGGGAAGTGCTAAACTTGAAGGGACGATCACAATCGCGATTGCGATATCCTTTCTGAGTACAGGCAGCATTTTGAGGTCTGAGGGATGGCAATAGCCGAGCGAGAAACGAACGAAATTCACGCCCTATTGGCAGAAACAACTTCCGAGGCGGCGATCCATCTGGATGGTCAGGGAAAAGTGCTCTACGTCAATCCTACCTTCATTCGGATGTTCGGATACAGGGGCAGAGATGTACTGAAACAGGAGGTGGACAAGATCTTCTCAGAGCGTTCCCAAGATAGATTCAAGCAGAAGATCGACTCCTGTTTGAACAGCGCAGAGCGCAGTGCCTCGAACCTCCAAGCCCTGACGAAGAAGGGGCAGCAACTCCCCGTCCGGGTAACCGTAATACCGCACCGCTGGCATGGTGAACCTGCGGCCATGGTCCTGATCCGCGACCTGTCGGAACAGCTGAAGATCGCCGAGGAGCTGGAAGCGCTCAAGAGCAGCTACTCCGCCTTGTCGGAAACGGTAACCGATCCAATTCTGCAGATCAACGAATCGTTTCATATCATCTTCGCCAACTCGGCTGTCGAACGGGTATTCGGCTACACGGCGGAGGAATTGCGGAAGAAGGAGTTTTCATCTCTCTTTCCCCCGTCCGTCCACAACCGCTACGACGACCTGTTCAAGAAGTACTTCGTGATCGATGATGTGCACCGACAGGCTTCACAGCTGGGCAACACCATCGAGGTGCTCGGGCAGAACAAGACAGGTGAGATCGTACCCCTGGAGATCTCTTTTGGTAACTCGAAGAATGTTCAGGGCGAGCGACTGGTTACCTGCATCATCCGGGATATCAGCCAGCGGAAAAAAACCGAGCGGAAGTTAAAGTATCTGGCCTACCATGACAAGTTGACCGACCTGGGAAATCGGGATCTGTTCTACATCACCCTGGATCAGTTCCTGATCCACGTCAAACGATACAAGGAAACCATCGGCGCGGTTCTGTTTCTGGACCTGGACGGATTCAAGAAGGTGAACGATACTCTGGGACACAATGTGGGCGACACCTTGCTCTGCACCTGTGCACGCAGGCTCGGGGGTTGTCTGCGGGAAAGTGATCATGTGTATCGTTTCTCGGCCGAACTGGAAGCCAACGGCGGCAGTCATGAGGACCTGTTTCGTTTCGGCGGTGATGAGTTTGTGATTCTGCTAACCCATCTTCAGAAGCCCACCGATGCAGCCGTGGTGGCGCAGAAGATCATCGACACGATTCGGCGTCCCTACAACGTAAAAGGCATCGAGCCGGGAACGAAGATCGATATAGGGGTGAGCATCGGGATAGCCCTGATCCCCCACAATGGGCTCGACGCCGTGCAGTTGATCAAGCATGCGGATATGGCCATGTACAA
>CAZPQC010000110.1:0-12545 GCA_964588525.1 uncultured Spirochaetaceae bacterium | reverse complement strand
CCACAGCCCGTCGTAGCGGGCTTCCTCGGCCAGCTTGTCCTCATCGATGCTGAAGACCGCCTGCTCGCCCTCGCGCTTCGGGTATTTCCGATAGCCTTTGTTACCCACCAGGGCCTTGTCGCCCTGTTTCAGTTTCTCCTTTAGCGAGTCCACGATCGCCTGGCGGTCGGCGGCATCCTTCTTCGCCTGCTCGGGCTATCAGAGGCCTGGTCTCGAACGGCTGCCCCAAGGGAGCCGGTCATGGTCCGGCAATCGCCGGTAGGAAGTCCATCGAGAGTTCGAGAAAGATCTGAAGGGTAGCCTGTACAAGGTCTGGAACCGGATGTCCTCCGGGACCCGCCTTCCACCGCCGGATCCTCGATTATTCCCCTGGTTGTCGCGGGGAGAAAATTTGTGGATGGAGTCCCGGATGAGGAGTCGGCATAGGATGTTCTCCGAGCGAAGTGCTCTTTCTCGTCCACAACTATTGATGGGCCGGCAAAAAGTCCCATTGAGTAATGCTTCGGACTCCTTTATGCTGCCTGCATGGTAACATTGCGAGATCATGCCACAGGGGATTTATTTGGACCCTGGAGCCACTTAGGAGAAAAAAGAGTTCAAATGCTGGAGAAGTCGTGGGCCGGAGTATTTCGTACCCATCTGCTCGATCGTCTTGAGGTTAACAAGCTGGCTGCCTTTTTCAGTTCTGAGAATGGCAGGCCCAGCAAGGATTTGTATGCTGCACTGGGTGTGTTGATCCTCCAACAATTGCACGATTTGACCGATCTTCAGGTGGTAGAGCAGCTAGCCTTTAACCTGGCCTGGCATTATGCACTGGACATTCGAGACGATTCGGATGTCTATATTTGCGAGCGGTCGTTACGAAACTACCGCAGGATCGTGATCGATCAGGAATTGGACAAACTACTGTTCAAGAACCTTACCGATGAGTTGATTAGGGTTTTTCAGATCGATACGAGCCGGCAACGCATCGATTCCACCGCAATTCGATCTGCCATGCGGCTAATGACACGGGTGGAGACGGTCGTCGAGACACTCTGCAAGTTTTTCCGTGAATGTGCGCGTGTGAAACCGGAACAGTTCAAACTGATTGATCAGGGGATTCGGGAGCGGTACATCAACGGCGAAGAATCGGGGTGTTTCTCCTACCCGGCTCCGAAACAGGCGAAGAGGTGTCTATCTGAAGTGGGAGCGGATGTACTGGCCGTGCTGAAAACACTACGAGGGACTGCCGCCTCCGATTTGTTTAGCTTTCAACTTCTGGAACGAGTATTCTCCGAGCAGTTTGATATAGAGAGCGCCGAGGAGCATGCAGAGGATAAACTCCTTGTGAAAGAACCGAAGGATATCCCCTGCGACAACGTCGGAAATCCCTCCGATCCGGACTCAAGCTACAACGCTTACCACGGTCAGGGATATCTGCTCCAGGTGATGGAAACCCACGAACCGAGTGAAGAGCCGTCTTCAAAGCCGGATCTCATAACGCATATTAACGTGCATAAGATGACAATTGGGGATTCCAAAGCGATTGACCCGGCGGTGCAAGATACCACCGCAAGGGGCATTCAACCGGAACTGATTCTGGGAGATACCCGATTCGGGTCCGAAGAAAATCACCGCAGACTCGGCGACGAAGGCCTGCAGCTTGTGGCTCCCACCCAACCACCGAAGGGATACAAAAAAGGCAAGCTTACCCTGGAACAATTTCGGCTTGATGATCAGGGGCTGATCACCCAATGCCCCGACGGGCAGATACCGATCAGCACCACCGTGGGGAAAGCAAAGATCCAGGCGGTATTCCGAGCCGAGACCTGCGGGAACTGTCGGCATCGAAACGGTTGCCCTACGGCCGCCGCGATTAAACGGGGAGAGTTACCTCGGGTACAATACACGCCAGCTCGTGTGGAAAAGCTCAGACGGAGAGAGTACGAACAAAGTAACGCCTTTAAGCAGATCTACCGCTGGAGAGCGGGCATCGAGGCTACCGTCTCGCGGTTGAAATATCAAATGAATTTGGCCAGACTTCGGGTACGAGGAATGGGCTCGGTTCGCTACACGGTATGGATGCGTTCCCTAGGGCTGAATATCCTAAGAGCGGCCAATTATACTTGAAAATATCCCGAAAAACAGGCAGTTAGACCACCGAATTTGCTGGACACGCGGTCTTTTCTTCTTTTCTTTCTGGCAGGAGTACACCCGATTCCGATTGGACGGGATAAAACAAAATTGATAGCCTATCCCAGACTTGACTTTTTGCCGGCCATCAACTATTGACAATATCCCGCGTTGATTCGCGTACTGCTTCAGACATAAATAGCAGGCACCATAGCAGGTATGACCATAGAGATGGCGCTGTGCGCCTTCGCCCACCTCGGGGAGGCGCCGCGCAAGATCCTCGACGTACCCCGCGCCGCCGGGAGCCGTTTCGTAGATCACGATCTGATCCTCACTGCTCTCGTCACTGCTCCGTCGGACAAAGGCCTGAAGCTCCCACGGTTCCAGCTCCCAGACGCTATCAGCGCCTACCAGAAGCGTTTCCACCGCCGTGATTGGAGTGAAGGACAAACTGCCGATGGAGGAGGGCGAGCAGCAACTGCTCGTTCAAAGGCTTTGGTGGGATAGTGGCCCCAGGGGACGTAGTGCTTGCAGCGAGCTTCGGCATGGGGGTGGTATTCGGGGCAGTGGAGATTGGCGCAAAAGGGAGATGTGGAGGGCAGTCTACGCTTCATTCTCAAAAAGCTTCGAGGAACTAGGTAAGGCGCAAGGCTCATCAGGAGATTCAACTTGAGAAGAATCTGCTACAACATGCTGGGATCCTATCAGGTCGGCTGTCCAGCCGATGCCGAGCTCTTCCAGTTTGGCCCGGTGAGGTATGCCCTCCCTGTTCCAGCCGCACATCCGGTAGTAGAGAATTTTGGCTCTCTCAACTTGATCAGCCGGAACGGATACGCCGTCGCTCCGCCCTCCTTTCAGCGGCTGCGAGACTTTCTCCGGAAGGACATCGTCCCTGGCGGAAAATCCCTCCCTGGCGTTGAATACCCTCTGCAGATTCAGCGTGCGCTCGCCAAGCTTCATCAGTTCGAACACGCTGAACTCCCATCCCGTAGCGGCGCTGATCACCTCCGCCATCTGCCCCGTGGAGTACAGCTGCCAGGCGGGGCCGTATACGAACTGGCAGAGGCAGAGGCTGTTGCAGGCGCTGTAGATCCACTGGGTGTAGTGGGCAAAGCGGACCTTTTCGGGTCCAAGGTCGCTGGCGGGTTTCTGATCCAAGAGTCCGATTTCGGCCATCCTTCCGGCGAATTCGGTGTCGGGTTCGTACATGGGATCATGTTCGCTGGACATGTGATCCGCGCCGTAGGGATTGACGGCATAGATCAATCCCAACGAGCGCTTGACCTGGGGCATGTGGGCTGGGAACTCTTGATTCTTCACGGTTACCGTCAATCCTTGCGCCTCCGGCCCGATTTTCGCCGCCGCCCTGGCCGAGCCTTCGGCCAGCAGGGCGCCGAAGCCTTCCTTCCTCCCTATCTGCTCCACCAGCTTTACCATGGCGGCGGCGTTACCGAACTTCAGTTCTAAGCCACCGGTGTCCTTCTTGGAGATGACACCCTGTTCATAGCAGTCCATGGCCCAGGCGATGGTGGCACCGCAAGAGATCGTGTCCAGACCATACATGTTGCACAGCTCATTGGCCTTGGCGATGGCGCTCAGGTTGCTGATCCCGCAGTAGGATCCCAGCGTGCTCATGGACTCGTATTCCGGGCCTCCGTAGTACGGATCCACCGGGAACTCGCCATCGCGCACCTCCACGACTCGTTTGCAGCGGATCACGCAGCCGAAGCAGGTATCCCGTTCCTTGAGAATCGTATCGCTCATGGTCTGCCCGGAGATCTCCTTGTAACCTTCAAAGACACCGCTGCTCCAGTTCCGTGTTGGCAATCCGCCGTTGTCGTTCTGGCCCGGGATAATGTTCGCCGTGCCGTGCAGCCCCATCTGGTAGGTGTTCGAGTCTTTGAAAGTCTCCGCCCCCCAGCGGGCGAGCTCCTTGATCTTCACGGGATCGAATAACTCAAGCTTCTTCCCGCCCTGGACTACGACGGCCTTGAGATTTTTCGAGCCCATGACCGCACCCATGCCGGTGCGGCCGTTGGCCCGGTTGCTCATGTTGATGATGCAGGCAAAGCGCACCAGCTTTTCCCCCGCCGGTCCGATCTGCATAACCTGGGCTTTCTCATCCCCCAGCTCCTGCCGGATGAGCTTCTCCGCCTCTCCAGTGATCCTTCCCCAGAGATGAGCCGCTTCGCGGAACTCCACCTCTCCATCGTGCAGCAACAGATACACCGGCCGCGCCGCCCTGCCGCTAATAACCAGACCGTCAAAACCGGAACGCTTGAGATAAGCCGGCCAGAAACCTCCGGCCTGAGAATCTCCGGCGGCTCCGGTGAGCGGGGATTTTGCGCACACGCTCACCCGGCTCTGCCCGGAGATGGAAGCCCCCGTGGCTGGACCCACGAAAACGGTCAGAATATTGTCCTCTCCGAGCGGATCCGCGCTAGCCGGCATTTGCTTGAGCAGGTAGTACATGCCCATGGCGCTCCCTCCTCCGTAGCGCCGGTAGAAGTCTTCCTGGGGCCGCTCGACCGAGCTCGTCCGGGAAGTGAGATCGATGTGTATAATCTTGCCGGTGAATCCCTTGGTCATTTTTTTACTCCTTTGATTATTTCGCCTACATTATATTGCATTCTACAACGCTACGGTACGGTACCCACAAGAGGGGCGTTCCTGACTAGTCAGGCATAGCGGCATTACCGTGAGGAGCACTGAATGCACAGGAGGTTTTTTTGAGTCTTTGCATGAGGTTGACCTTCATGTGGGTACAGTCTATGAGGATTGGACCTCCGGGGACAGAGTTGTTGTGGGGCGGAACTGGCCCGTGTTGGTCAAGTTCTGGATCATCTACCTTGGTTCGCTGACAATAGCATTGCTGGTCTATGAGCTGTTGGTTCGGCGAATCGGCGCGCTGCGTCTGCTCTTCGACATGAGAAACAAGGGACAGGGCAGACCAGGGAACCGCAAAGATGTCTAAGAGCGGATGGAATGACGTATTCAATAGCTACATTCGCAGACCCTCCTTTTACAATCTACGACGTTCGTTCGTGTTTAGATTGAAGCGTAGGGACCAGAACAGATGGGAAGGCCATGTTATTGAGTGACGGTTTCCAGCAGAGCCATGGGAACACCAGGAAACCGTCAATGCCTCCGGTAATACCTTGGGAATAAGGCTCTAGATCATAACTTGCCCGGGCTCCAACTCCAGTAGCCGACATCCTGCCCGATAAGCCTCTGCAGCCGGCTTGTAATGGCTCGAGAATCCACACCAGATAATGCCATGCTGCTTGTGAAATTTCCCCAAGTCGTCTATATTTCCCGTGTTCGGGGAATCATATCGGGCAGCCATGCCCGATTCCCCGGTGATAAATCGCCGCTCCGTCTTTGGGGCCGCTGAATAGACTCGGGAGCTTCCATGAACGAATCAACCAGAGAAAACCTCCCCCGGTGCGCGAATTGCAGTGTGCCGGATCGGGAGAAGATCTGCCTCACCTCCAAAGGCAGAGGTCCGGAGTTTTGCCCGACCCTCCACAACAGGGAGGCCATAGAGCAAGCCAGGCAGATGCTGTCCGACTCCCCCACCCTGGAGTTCGCCCGAAAGGCTTCGCTCCAAGAGGCCGAGTGCTACATCAACAGGGACAAGAAGCCCTTTATCGCGCACCCGGTCAAACCCAGGCTTCAGGAAATTATCGAGTTTGCCCGGAGAATGGAGTTCAAGCGTCTCGGGATCGTGTTTTGCGATGGCTTGCGACGGGAGGCGGGCGCCGTAGCCAAGGTCCTCAAGAAGCAGGGATTCGAGGTCGTATCCGCGGTTTGCAAGGTGGGAGGGGTTCCCAAGGAGGAGATCGGGCTGCGGGACGAAGACAAGATCCAGATCGGTGCCGAGGAGACCATGTGCAATCCGCTTGCCCAGGCCGAGCTGATGAATCGCTCGCAAACCGAGTTCAACATACTGATCGGTCTCTGCGTTGGGCACGACTCGTTGTTTTTCAAGCACGCCAAGGCCTATACCACGGTCCTGGCGGCGAAGGATCGGGTAATGGGACACAATCCGCTGGCTGCGATCTATACCCTCGGTTCGTACTCGGAGCGATTCCTGAAGACAACGATCGAGTAGGGGAAGCTGCAAGCAGGTGGGTGTCGAGAGTTACTTTTAGTACCTCTCCCGCATCGATCCCAGAAAGCTGACGGATCACCGGCACACATCGTCCTGACGCTATCGAAAACCGCCTCCAAAATCTCGATCGGGCCACCGCCGGCGAGCCGTTTGCAGATGAAGTGAAGCTGCTCATCACCGTACTCGGAATCACCCCTCTGACTGCTCTAGCCTTTGTGGCTGATGTGGCGGATATCAGACGGTTCAAAACTCTGAGAAATATGAACGCCTATCTTGGTCTCGTACCCAGAGTGAACGAAAGTGGCGGCAAGAGCAAGACCGGCTATATCAACCGGGAATCCAGGCGGTTGACCCGTACTCTTTTCACCCAGTCGGTAATGCATTTTGCAGATGCATCACCCTATCTGAGACTTTATTACTCTAACCTGATTTCGAGGCGGGGTGTGGGACGGGCTCGAATCGCACTGATCCGAAAAATCTGTGGGATGATGAGACCGATGTTGCTTGAGCACCAAGAGTTTCGCTGGGTGCAGGCGAGCAATTTCGAGAGGAAGCTGAAACGATAGCGCTTGACTTTTATCATAGTGGTGTGCTTTAGCGAATACGGTTTTTGCATATGTTGACATTTGAGTAACCATGGTAGTACATTGTATATACATTGGTTGATCGGTTAAAGGAAAGGTCATGATTAAGAAACTAACAAAACATGGGAATAGCCTTGCGATTGTGATCGATCGGGCAGTACTCGATCTGCTAAAGATTGATGCAGATACCCCACTAGAGATTTCGACGGACGGACAAGTCCTTGTGATTTCACCAGTACGAGATAACGCACATCGGGATAAGTTCCAGAAAGCTCTCAATTCGGCAAACAGGAAGTACGGGCGTGCGCTGAAACGATTGGCTGAATGATCGTCGAAGATCCTGTTTTTCTTACGCTGGGTGAAGTTATAGAGATCCATCGCGATCAGATCGAGCGATACGGCGGGGATCCGGGTATTCGCGACCTAGGCCTACTGCAATCTGCCATGGCTGTGCCGGCAGCTGGTTTCGGTGGTCGCTATTTACACACGAATCTCTGTGAGATGGCCGCTGCTTATCTTTTCCATACCACCCAAAACCATCCCTTTATCGATGGGAACAAGCGGACAGGAACAGTGGCGTCTTTGGTTTTTCTATCCCTTAATGATGTCAAGTTAGAAGCCGATGAAGAGGAGTTCGAAAGAGTTGTACTCGGTGTTGCAGAAGGGAAGATCGACAAAGCTTCGGTGGCGGAGTTTTTCCGGAAGAACTCACGCTGCTAATGCGGCGGGGTGCCTTCGGCGATATAGGCGCTCAACAGCCGCTCTATTCAGGATTCATTTCTCTGTAACTTGACCTTACATAATATATGATGTATGCTAAATTGTGACTAGCGATTGGCGTGTATTATACTACGAAACGTCTGAGGGGAAGTGCCCAGTACGAGAGTTTATCGATTCTCGGCAGGGGCGTGATCAAGCCAAGATCTTTGCCCTTATCTCTAATCTGCAGGACCGAGGTCCAACACTTCCTCGCCCGTACGCTGATCTACTCGAGGATGGGATTCATGAGCTTAGAATCAGACTATCTGGTGACCAATTTAGAGTTCTATATTTCTTCTGCTTTCAGCGATTCATCGTGTTGACACACGCGTTCGCAAAAGTGACGGCAAAAGTACCGCGTGCAGAGATTCAGAAAGTGAAAAAATATCGGTCTGATTTCTTATCCCGTATTGAGGAGTCCGACCTGGAGGCAATGCATGATGACATTTAACTCTCACCTGAAGGAAAAGCTGAAAAACAAACGATTCAAGAAGATGTATGAGGAAGAGAAAGAGCTTCTTGACATCTCACTGAAGATCCTGGAGGCTCGAAGAGAGAAAAATCTCTCTCAGGCAGAATTAGCCAATCGAGCTCATATTACCCAGCAGCAGTTATCTCGTATTGAAAACGGAATGAATTTTAATATTAAAACCCTGCTGAAGTTGTGTGATGCACTGGATCTATCGATAGATTTCAAACAACGGCCAAAGTTACAACTCTCACATAGATAAAGTCGACCCGTATTCGCTAAAGTATACCTATCACTTAAAAACTACCACTTTCTTCTTTATCCACCCACTGAGAGGGGAACGCGTGAAGGAGGTCAGTGGCGCAGGGCGATTCCTGAAGGAACAAGCCCATTAGGTAGAGAAGATTAGCCAATCAAAAAGTGATTCGGCTGTACCCGCAAGATGGTGGCATCGGATTGCACAGTCAACAGAGCCTTGAGGTGGCTTGATTCGAAGGAGATGGAACAACTTCAACACAGTTTCCCGCCGTTGCTGGAACAACAACATCTGGCCAAGATCCAGCTGGCCCCCGATCGGCCATCCAGAAGAGTCGGGATTCTGGATGGTTCTCAAATGGGTCAAACACCATGTGGTGGCCTTCGATCTTCGTGGGAAAATCGACTACCCGTTGATGGTCAGCAATTCCCACAGCCGGGGTAAAGAACTGCCGGTGGCCAAACAGATGGTAGAGAAAGTCACAGTAGTCCTGGGAGACCACTTCCCTCAGCTATTCTTGCTCGATTCGCTGTATTTTATCCAGCCGTTCTTCGAGTGTATCCGCTCCAAAGGTGCGCACCTGCTCATCAAAAGTGACGAGCCTTCATTCCGGGAAGTTCTTGTGGATGCCAAGTTTGCCTTTGAGAACAAAAATGATCTGTTAGTCCCGGTCGAAGAAAAACAGGGGTTCGTTGAATTCCTCTTTTGTTCCTGGAAGATAGAAAAAACCAGCGGAGTGTTAGCTGGCTATCCCCTCTAGATCTCTCACCTCCTGGAAGATTACCCCAAGCGGAAGAAGACCCAGCACCAAGATTGCTGGATCGTGACGACCGATCTCACTCTCCTTCCCGAGGAAATCAGGGAAGCAGCGCACCTCCGCTGGCACATCGAAAACAACGGCTTCAAGCGCCTGTCACATCACACTGCCACCAAGCGGTTCTATTTCAAGGATCCCAAGCCCTTCTTCACGATGCTGCGACTGTTTTGTGCAGCCATCGCTCTGTTGGGTATTCTACTTCAAATTCGGAAACAAAATGAAGGGGAATACAAGAGGATCTTGAACGGAATAAAAGAGACTTGGAAAAATATCTTCTCCCAACTGGAGGAGATCTTCGAGATCAATATCTTCGTTTAGTTCAGGGTTTCTTCCGGTCCTGGAATTGGCTTTGAAGGACATATTCACTCAAATCGACAACTCCAGCTCGAAGTATGCTCTGCCACAAATCCCACTACTCCAAAACGCTGATTTCCTCAATTCTGATCCCGATTTTCATCTAGTTGGGGAATCTCTGGGGACAGCCTTCTCTAAAGAAGCCATCGAGCTGCCCCCTGGCGAAGCTCCGATGCCATCGGCAATGAGAAATGGATGCCGTTGGAGGTGAATCCTGTACTTTCCTCCCCGATGCGTACGGCGCTGATGCGCGCACGAGGAATGATAAAGGAATCCTCCCCATAGGGGTGAGAGGTTTCAACCGGATCACAAAGATAGATCAACTCGTGGGGATTCAGGACGAGGAGCTGTGCGCGCTCGATGTCATAACGCGACTTCCCCGGCACGGTCGCGAACCGATAAGCCACAGGCGCTCCTTTATGCAGGTGGATGCGAGCGCTGCAGACTATGTGCATCCACTTGAAGGGCAGGGTCTCCGTCCCATCCCCCTCCTGCAGAACCGGCTCGCGGTGTCCCCCCAGTCTCCTCCTCAGTACCAGCAAGGCCGGCTCGAGGTTTCGACGAGCCAGGGTATTGTAGCGAACCGTCAAGTCGTCTCCAGAAGAGTGAAACCTGAGCCGTCCGTACAGCAGGATCATTTCGTCCTCGATGGCGGAGAGCTTCTCCAGCTCAATCACGACCTTCACACCCGCCGTCGGTTCTTCGGTCCACAGGCCCGCTGCCCGACTGCCGAGCGCCAGGATGCTCTTCGGACTTATGACTTTCTGATCCTTCCAGCCGACAGATCGGACTGCTGAGGGAATGATGAAGAGCTGGTGCAGACCCTGGACCCCACAGGCCCGATGGAGAGACTCGAGGGCTCCGGCGGGGATATCCTCGGTACGGCGAGGTGTGTATGGAAACGCATTGTGCACGCTCCGATAATAAGAGCGCCCTTTTCCGTCGCAATAGGGCAACTCCCATTTCTCCGCCGGGTCCAGGGGCCCGGCAGGAGCCCGGTGAAGCCTGTGAGAGCCTTCATATGAGGCAGAGGTCAGCTGTTCAAACGGCCATTTTCTAGTCCGCATGGTTCTTTGCGGCTAGTATGAGGTGAGGCAATACGATCCGTCTTTGGACGCAGCGGTTATTTCTTGCACTTTTCGCTGTTTCTTGGCCGGCTTTCTTCGTTGTTCAAAGTAGTCAAGATGTACAAAATGATAGAGCGTTCACGGCGTTCCCCAAGGGGTGCCGAGACCGATCTCGTTGCGGGGAATCTAAATCCGCAAACGGTGCACCCTCCTGTCGTACAGGGCTTTCTCGTTTACGAAGTCGAGCTTGATCTGCCACTTCTGCATGGTGGTCGCCCCGATGATCAACTCCTCGGATAGCGTATCCAGGACCACGAACGAGTCCATAAAACACCGGGGGGCGTCCTCCAGGAAGAACTCGAGGAATACTTCATACTCGGCCGTAATAAAATTACCCCCAGAGGCGGTTTCGAATATAAAGGGCTCCGGCAACGGCTCGAGGCGGGCGATCTGCTCGGCCGTTTCCCGGCAAATGACCGAGTAGCTTGCACCGCCGTCGAATAAACAGACGGTGGAGGTGCGGCCACGGTTGCCGACGAGGGTGCAGGGAAGCTCCAACAGTGGCATTATTAAGGTCCCCTGACTATTGATACAGGGAATTCGTTCGTTTTGATTCATGTTTTCATAATAAATCGAGCATCTTTTGCGGGTCAACGGAGCTGCAGGACGGCGGGACGGGGCCCATACGATCGCATGCCACCCCCGGGTGAAAATCCGTTATATTAATCTGAAGGAGGGTACCTGGTGATGAAGACCTTCATAGCTCTGTTCAGGGGAATCAACGTCGGCGGCGCTGGCATTCTACCGATGAAGGATCTCGTCGTGATCCTCGAAAAACTCGACCTGCGAGACGTCAAGACCTACATACAGAGCGGCAATGTAGTTTTCCGGAGCACGGAGGAAGATCCTTCCCGGGTTTCGAGCAGGATCAGTGCTGAAATCAGGAAATGTTTCGGATTCGAACCTCAGGTACTGCTGCTGGATTCAGCCGAAATGAAGGAGGCCATCGAAGCGAATCCGTTCCCCGAAGCGGAATCCGAGCCGAAGACGCTGCACCTGAGCTTCCTGGCCTCGGTGCCGGAGAACCCTGATCTGCAGGACCTGGAAGACCTCAAGAAAGACAGCGAACGGTTCTCATTGAAAGGCAGCGTCTTCTACCTGCACGCGCCTGAGGGCATCGGCAGATCCAAGCTCACTGCCAACATAGAAAAGCTGCTCGGAGTTGCGGCGACCAGCCGAAATTGGCGAACGGTGACCAGCATCATGGCACTGGCTCGGAGCAGCGGATCACCCGGATGATCGGATCTCACCGGCCGGCCCGCCGGCCAGTCGGGCCCGCAGGCCGCTGCAGCGCTCCCGGGTGTCTGCGTATTTCAGGGCGATGGCCAGGGTGATCTCTTCCAGCTCGGTGGTCTCGTAGCGGACCCGCCCGTCCTCGTAGCGCACCAAGATCGTGTGCGCCTCGGTGTCGATCGCTTCGATCCGGCCGATGTCGCCGTCGATCTGTCGGGTTTCACGCGGTGCAAACAGGCGAGGGAAATCGCTTGTTTGGAGTGATCGATCGTTTGATCCTCTACGTTACCGGATTTGAAAAGCGGGGGACAGCTCCTGCTGAAGGTGAGGCGCAATTCTCTTACAGCGCTCGCGACATCCCTGTCATCTGGTAGGAGGTGGCCATAGTGACCACCCCCTCCCATCGGAACGGCTTGTACCGGCCAGGTAAGCCGCTCTTCGATTGACGACCAGGGGGAAACCTCCGTGTCAGCTGGTCGATGCCGCAGAATACTCGCGCAGGAATACCAACCCCAAGCCTCGGAACCAATCAGCATTGAGCACCCTCAACACTTCTCGTCGATTGGCCGACTGCCAACTCCTTATTGCCACCCATACTCGCCGGGCTCTCCACACGGGTACACCCGCGTTGATCATCGCCCGCTGGAACTTCTTGGGTTTCTTCCACTTGGCCAGCTGCATCGAGCGTAACCGGCCGCGGACCCAGTCGTCCAGGCT
>CAZPQC010000109.1:0-12874 GCA_964588525.1 uncultured Spirochaetaceae bacterium | reverse complement strand
CGGATTTTGAGGAACTTACTACCAGTGGGGAGGAAGAGGTATGAGCGACGGATCACTGTCCCAAGACGAAATTGACGCATTGCTGCAGGAAACCGAGAGTCTGGAGATCGATACCGGTTTCGGGGGTGGAAGCGAGCCGCTCTCGGAGGATGAGAAGAGCCGGTTTGTCACTCTCTTGGAGGGAGTTATCGACTCTCAGGCCTCGAACCTTTCCATTCTGACGCGTAAGAACGTCAATCTGGAGAAGCCCGCCCTGGATCTCGTGATGGGTGAGGAGATAATCGATCAGCTGCCGGATGAAGTGGTGGACGTGAAGATCGATTTTACCGACGCGCTTCCGGGGGAACACTCCTACCTGGTGGATTCGGGCACGGCTCAGGCGGTCGCAGGGCTGATGATGGGTCAGACCGGCGTGGAGTTGGACGACGCGGCTCTCTCAGCCGTAGCGGAAGCCCTCTCTCAGATCAGCGGGCCCGTGGCCACGGAGATCGGCAATCAGAGCGGCAAGACCGTGCAGAACGCCCCGCCGGACTTTCAGAGCGTGACCAAGGAAAAGGTGCGCCTTCCCCAGGGCGAGGTGGTTGTCAAGCTGGAATATCCCCTGATGATCGAAGGGGAAAACCCGGCGAAACTGATCGAGTTGTACTCGCTGTCTCTGGCCAAAGAGATCATTAGCGCTATAGGAGCCGGTGCCGCAGAGGCCGGCGCCGGAGCACCCGCGGCGGCCGCGGCTTTCGGTGCGATTGCCGGCGGTTCCGGGGGTGGTGCCCCCAAAGGCACCGGAGCGCAGGCGGGTATTGCTCAGACCTTCGGGCAAGCCTTCGGGGCTGCTCAGGGCTTGGGAATGGGTTCAAGCCAGGTACCGCCGAATGTTCAGCCCGTGCAGTTCGCCAATCTCCAGGGCTCCGGCGCTCCGGGGGAACAGGGAAACATCGGCCTGCTCATGGACGTCTACATGGAGCTGACTGTAGAGCTGGGCCGAACCCGCAAGCTGATTCGGGAGATCTTGGGCATCGGTGAAGGTACGATCATCGAATTGGACAAGCTTGCCGGTGAGCCTGTGGATATCCTGGTCAATCACAAACTGATCGCCAAGGGAGAGGTCGTGGTTATCGACGAGAACTTCGGTGTCCGGGTGACCGAGATCGTCTCGCCGATGCAGAGGATGAGTGATTTGACTTAATTGTAAATCTAGCATAGAATAAGGTGTGAAGATACCGCAATCCTTCGATCGCGGTGTTCTTTATGAGTTTCTTGGGAGGGGAACGTGAAATCCAAACAAATCACGCCGTTTGCCGGACGGAGGAGGATCCGCCTCTGTCTTTTTGTGCTTCTCCTGCTGCCGCTGCCCGTCCTGCGGGCTCAGGAGGCAGCGGATAGTCCCGACGCCGGACCGCGACGTCCTGCGGAAGAATCGCTGTTGATCCTGGACGCCGGGGAAGAGGCTGAAAGCGGCGTTACCGAGGAGGTGCAGGGAGGCCCCCTGGTTTCTTCCTGGGATTTCCTCCGAATGGTTTTGATCCTGGCCGCGGTCGTCGGGGTGATCTACCTGATCTTCTGGATGCTCAAGCGGGGCCTGCGGCGGCAGCTGCCGCAGAACGATCTGATCCGTCTTTTGGGCACCCGCAACCTCTCCGGAAACCGCTCTCTGCATCTGGTCGAGATGGGAAAACAGGTGTTTCTGGTCGGTTCCGCCGAAGGGAGCATCTCCCTGATATCCGAAATCAGGGATCAGGAGACCCTGGATTCCATCATCCTGGAACGTTCGCAGATGCAGAGCCGATCGCCCCAAGGGTTCGCTCAATTCTTTCAATCCTTACTGAAATCAGGAAAACAGCAGGAATCCTCGGTAGGGGCGACGATCGACTTCATGAAACAGCAGAGACGACGCTTGGAGAAGCTTTAGCGAGAGAGCATATCAAGACTGGGAGGGGACATGATAAAAAAGACTCTATTGCTGTTCACATTGGCACTGTTGCTTCTGCCCGGCTTCGTCTATCCCCAGGACACGGGTTTGCGTCCCGCCGCTCCGGGGGCGCCCTTCCCCTATGTCGACCTCAACGTGCGGGAGGCTCAGAGCAACCAGGAGGTCGTTCTTTCGATACAGCTGCTGCTGCTCCTGGCCGTCCTTACCCTGGCTCCCTCTATACTGATTCTCATGACTTCCTTCCTGCGGATAGCGATCGTATTCGATTTCGTAAAACGGGCTCTCTCGCTGCAGCAGGTGCCTCCGACGCAGATCCTCATGGGATTGGCGTTGTTCCTGTCTCTGTTCATCATGTGGCCTACCTTGAGCACGATCTACAACGAATCCTTCAAGCCCTTTGCAGAGGGAGAGATCGGAATCGAATCGATGTTCCGGAATGCGGAAAGCCCGCTGCGCCTGTTCATGTACAGACAGATGCAGAACGATCCGGAGAACATCCGCCTGTTCATGCGAATGCGGGACATGCCCAAACCGAATACTCTGGCCGACGTGCCCACGGAAGTTCTGATTCCCGCCTTCGTTCTGCACGAACTGACCGTGGCCTTCAAAATCGGGATATTGCTGTTCATACCCTTCATCATCATCGATATCGTGGTGGCCTCCACCTTGATGTCGATGGGAATGATCATGCTTCCACCTGTGATGATCTCCCTGCCCTTCAAGCTCATCTTGTTCGTACTGGTGGACGGATGGAACCTGTTGACCCTTCAGGTCGTGCAGAGTTTCCGATAATAGAAGAAGGAGGGGAAAAGTGTCAGTAGGATTTGCCGTCAACCTGATCCGCGGTGGGGCGCTTCAGGCGTTGATGATCGCCGCTCCGCTGCTGCTGGTGGGGTTGCTGGTCGGGCTGATCATCTCCGTCTTCCAGGCGACCACCTCTATACAGGAGCAGACCCTGACCTTCGTGCCGAAAATCGCGGCCATTCTCGGAGCCCTGATCCTGTTTGGACCGTGGATCGTCGTGTCCATGGTTCAGTTCACCCTGAGATTGTTCGGCAGAATTCCGGAGTTGGGCGGGTAAACAGATGATTGGAACCCTGGTGGCGAATTTCCGGGTATTTCTCATAATACTCGTGCGGGTGACCGCCCTGATCCAGGTCGCACCGCTGTTCTCCTCCCAGGCCTTTCCGCAAACCGCCAAACTCGGGTTTGCCCTCTTCGTGTCGGTGGCGATTTACCCCTGGGTCGCCGAACAGGGGTATTTGCTTCCGGAGGCCGCCGTGGATTACTTTCTGGTTGTCGTGGGTGAAGCCATGATCGGCATCATTTTAGGGTTTTTTCTGAATATCATCTTTGCCGTGTTTCAGGTCGCCGGCCAGTTTTTCTCTCTGCAGATGGGTTTTGGCGCCTCCCAGGTCTTCGACCCTCTTGCCCAAATCGAGATTCCCCTCATGGGACAGTTCCTCAACATCGCCGGAATGTTCACCTTCCTGGTGATTTCGGGCGCCCAGAAACTGCTGCTGGTCGGCGTGTACGGATCCTTCAAGTCGATCCGGGCCGTCGACCTGGTTGCCGGCCGCGCGCAGCTGTTCCCCCTGTTTTTGCGCAGCCTGGGAGATCTCTTCGTCAACTCCCTCACCATTTCGTTCCCGATCCTGGGTACGCTCCTTCTTGTCTCGGTGACCATGGGGCTGCTGGCAAAGGCCGCCCCCCAGATGAACCTGCTGATGATGGGCTTTCCCATTGCCATCGGAACCGCTCTGATCGTGATTGCCGCCGCCACGCCCTTTCTCATCGGCGCTTTCAGCCGCCTGCTGGAGGGTGGGTTCGAGCAGCTGGGCACCATCATAACGAGCCTCAAGGGAGCGGGGGGATAGCGCTATGGCGGAACGGCTGCTTGCGGTCTGGAGCCCTGAAGTCGTCACACTCGACGAGGGTGGCACACTCCGTGAACGTGAAGGCGAAGACGCCACGAAGTTGCGTTTTGGCTCAGAGTATACGGCTAATGCCCCCTATTTTGCGGAATCTACTCCGTTCGACATTCACCTTCAATGGTTCGCCGCCGAGGATGAGGGTCGAACCGAGGAACCCACAGAGCACAAACTTCGCAAAGCCCGGGAAGAGGGTAAGGTCGCCAAGAGCGTCGAGCTGAGCTCTTCCCTGGTGATTCTCTTCGGCATCGCCACCCTTGGGCTGATCTCCTCCTACTTCCTGAAGAACGTTCTGTCCATGCTGCGTTTCTTCCTCCAGCACTCCACCGAGCTGGACATCACTTCAGACGGCGGACTGATGCCGGCGTTCTACAACTACTTCTTCAGGCTCACCCTGCCGGTTCTCGTGGTGGCCTTTCTGGCAGCCTTCCTTGGCAATGTCGTCCAGGTGGGCTTTCTCTTTTCCGCCAAACCGATCACTCCGGATCTGGACAGGATCGTGCCTCGATTCGGCAGGTTCTTCAAGCGGGCCCTGTTTTCCGGAGAGGCGGCCTTCAATCTGGGAAAAACCTTGGTCAAGGTGGCGGTGATCTTCGCGATCGCATTTCTCAACATACGAGCTCAGCTTCCCAAGTTGGTCAACATGGTCGATATGCATCACATGACCTCCTTCCGTCTGGTTGCCACGATCGCCTTTCGGATCATCGTGGAAGCGACCATAGCGATGCTGGTGCTTTCGGTTCCCGATTACCTGTTTCAACGGCGGCAACATCGTGAGTCACTGAAAATGTCCCGCCAGGAACTCAAAGAAGAGCGCCGTATGTACGAGGGGGATCCCCTGATCAAGAGTCGTCTGCGGGAACGAATGCGGGACCTGTTGACCCGGAACATGATGCGCGCGGTACCCAAGGCGGATGTTGTCATTACCAACCCCACGCACTACTCCGTGGCAATAGAGTACGACCGGTTGGTCATGGAAGCGCCCATGGTCACGGCCAAGGGAGTGGATGCCATCGCCCTGAAGATCAGGGAGATCGCCAAGGACAATGAGGTTCCTCTTGTCGAGAACAAACCGCTGGCGCGTACCCTCTACCAGGAGGTGGAGATCGGGGACGCGATCCCGGAGAAGTACTACGAAGTGATGGCGATCATCCTGGCCGAGGTGTACAAGATGGCAGGCCGCGAGGTGACGAAGACCTCACCCTCCGGGATATCGGCATGAGAAAGGCACCGATGGGGCGAAGGAGTCGAGGGGCGAGTAAAATTGAGGTGAGCGGATGGCGGATGTAAGAGGAATTCAAGCTATTACGGGCGGGCGCAGGAGCGACGTCTTCGTAGCGATCGGCGTCATCGCCGTCGTGATCATGCTGATCATTCCGCTTCCCGCCTTTATCCTCGACACGCTGATGTCGATAAATATCGTCTTGGCTCTCCTTACGATCTTGATCGTGCTCTATACCCGGCACGCCCTCGAGTTCAGCGTTTTTCCCACGTTGCTGCTCATTGCCACGGTCTTCGGGCTGGCCCTGAATGTCTCCTCCACGCGACTGATCCTTTCCCAGGGAAGTCACTTCCAGGGTAAGCTGATACGCGCCTTCGGGACCTTCGTGGTCGGCGCCCGCGGTGTGGAAGGCTATGTTATCGGCCTGATTATCTTCGTGATCATCATAGCCGTTCAATTTATCGTCATCACCAAAGGCGCCACCCGGGTTGCCGAGGTTGCCGCTCGTTTTACTTTGGATGCCCTTCCCGGCAAGCAGATGGCCATCGAGGCGGAGTACAACTCCGGGCTGATCACGGAGGAGGAGGCCACACGCAAGAAGGCTGATTTGCAGCGGGAGGCGGATTTCTACGGAGCCATGGACGGTGCTTCCAAGTTTGTGGCCGGCAACGTAAAGGTCGGGATCCTCATCACCCTGATCAACATAATCGGCGGGATGATCGTGGGGATGACGATCCACGGCGAACCCTTTTCGGTTGCTCTGGACACCTACGTGTCCCTGACCATCGGTGACGGTCTGGTCACGCAGCTGCCCGCCCTGCTCATCTCCACCTCCACCGGGGTTATCGTGACCCGGGCGGTATCGGAAGAGTCCTTCGGTTTGGACATCACCAAACAGTTCTCCTACCAGTCCCGGCCCTACCTGATAGCGGCCGGCTTTCTCGGTGTGCTCGCCTTTCTTCCCGGATTCCCCTGGTATGTGCTGTTCCCCCTTGGCGGAATGCTGGCCGGTCTGGGATTGACCCTGCGGCGGAGGAAGCAGGCAGCTGTGGAGCAGGAGAGGGCCAGGGAGGCGGAGGCCAGAGCGAAGGTCGCGCCTGTGGAGATCTCCCCCGTCGTGCCTTTGGATCCTCTTTCCCTGGAGATCGGCTACGGATTGATACCGTTGGTGGACAAGGACAAGGGAGCGGAGCTGCTCGACAGGATTACCCGGATTCGCCGGGAAGCGGCTCTGGATTTGGGCCTGGTGGTACCGAGAATTCGAATTATCGATAATATGCGCCTGGAACCTTCGGAATACTGTTTCAAGATCAAAGGGGTTGAGGTGGGGCGCGGAGTCATCAAGATGGGCAACTACCTGGCCATAAACCCGGGGGGAATCAAGGAGGAGCTGGCTGGAGAGTCCACGAAGGATCCTGCCTTCGGCTTGCCCGCTACCTGGATAGCGGAGACGGAGCGGGAAAAGGCCGAGCGCCTGGGCTATACGGTGGTGGACCCGCCCTCGATCATCGCCACCCACCTTACGGAGATCATCAAGGCTCATGCCGGTGAGATCCTCGGCCGCCAGGAGGTTCAGTCGATCCTCGATACCTTGAAAAACGACTATCCCACCGTGGTGGAGGAGGTCAGCAAGATCTTCTCCGTAGGGGAGATCCAGAAGATTCTGCAGGGTCTTCTCCGGGAGCAGGTTTCCATCCGCAACATCGTGGTTATCTTGGAGACCATGGCCGATTACGGAACGGTGAGCAAGGATACAGCCTTCCTCATCGAGAAGGTCAGACAAGCCCTGGGGAGACAGATCTGTCTGCACTACAGCGGAGACGCAAAAACGATTCACGTGCTGACCCTGGAGCCGAGCCTGGAACAGGCGATCATCGAGGCAAGGGTGGATACCGCAACGGGTCCCACCGCAGCCTTGGAGCCAAAGCTGCACAGGAAGTGGG
Source organism: uncultured Spirochaetaceae bacterium (assembly GCA_964588525.1). Lineage (GTDB taxonomy): Bacteria > Spirochaetota > Spirochaetia > SZUA-6 > DRHE01 > JAFGQJ01. The sequence goes on along the minus strand of CAZPQC010000109.1, from coordinate 5,851 downwards.
TCAATGCTGTGACCAATATGGTACGGACCGTCCAGGAGCAGGGACATCTTCCCTTGATCCTCTGCTCTGAAAGCGCCCGCCCGCTGGTGAAGGGTTCGACGATACGGGAGATACCTCATTTGGTCGTTTTGTCCGTCCCGGAGATCGTTCCGGATGTGAAAATTGAAACCCTCGGTGAGATAAGGATCGAAGAATGATCGAAAAGGACATGCAGTACTTCACGATCGAGGCGCCCACGCCCAGAGAGGCACTGGAACAAATGAGGCGGCAATACGGGCAGGATGCGCGCATCCTGACGCACAAGAGCGTGCGCCGCGGAGGAATGCTCGGGCTGTTCGCCCGGGAGGCCGTGGAGATCACCGGATACGTGGGCAGAAAACAGAAATCCCCTTCCTCGCCGGCGGCAATGGAGGAATCCAGGCAGCGGATAGTGGCGGATGCCCGCAGGGAGCAGTCCCTGCAGCTGATTCTCAAGGAGATCGAAAACCTGAAGGAAAATCTGAACAGAGATAATGGAAATAAGACCGGTGAGAAGCCCCCGGGTTTATCGAGGATCGAGAGTCTCCTTCAGGCCAACGAGTTCACCGCGACCTTCACAGAGGACATTGTCAACCGGATCCGCAAAGAATTTTCCCTCGAGGATCTGGACAATTTTCCGGTTCTTCAGACCCAAGTCCTCGATTGGATAGGCGAGCAGATCCAGATCTGCCCGCCTATCCGGATCACGGAAGCGAATGAAGAGCGTACCAAAGTGTTCATCGTGGTCGGACCGACAGGGGTCGGGAAAACCACGACGATTGCCAAACTGGCCGCGGTTTTCGGGGTGGGGGGTTCGAGCTCAGCCTCCCCGAAGGTTCGGATCGTAACGATCGACAACTACCGGATCGCAGCTCTGCGGCAGATCGAGACCTACGCCGAGATCATGCGAATACCCGTGTCTTGCGTCGAAAGCGCGGGAGAGTTCAAGAGTTTCCTGGCAATGGCCGCCGGCACCGGATTGATACTGGTCGATACCATAGGACGGAGTCCCCGGGACCTGGCCAAATTGGCGGAAATGAAGGATGTTCTGGATGCCGCGGGAACGCAGAGCGTTATTCATCTGGCCATCGGCGCAACGACCAAGGCATCGGATGTGGAGGAGATCCTGAAGACCTTCGAGCCATTCAAGTACAAAGCGGTGATTCTTACCAAGCTCGATGAAACCCTGCGAATAGGGAACATCCTCAGTGTGCTGGCCGCTTCTCGCAAACCGATCTCCTATATTGCCGATGGGCAGTCTGTTCCTCAGGACATTGAGCAGGCTTCGGTGCTGCGGCTGCTCATGAATTTGGATGGGTTTCATTTAAACCGTGAACGGTTGGAAAAACGGTTCGGCGAACGGGCGAAAATAAGTGAAGCGTATTGGAGTTGACAGTGGCTGATCAGGCGGAGAAACTACGAGAGATCATGCGTAACAAAAACTCATCATCCCAATCCGAGAGTGTCCCTTCTCATAAAGCCTCCCGCATCATTTCCGTTTCCAGTGGCAAGGGAGGTGTCGGCAAGACTAACATCGCCATCAACCTGGCTCTTGCCTATGCCGGGATGGGGAAGAAGGTAATCGTCCTGGATGCGGATCTTGGCTTGGCGAACGTAAACGTCGTGCTCGGTGTAATCCCACGCTACAATCTCTACCATCTAATTCGTCAGCAGAAGAAGATGCGTGAAATCATTCTGGACACCTCTTACGGGATTCAGATCGTAGCCGGAGCAAGCGGTTTCTCGAAGATCGCAAATCTCTCCGAAGAGGAGAGAAAGGTCTTCATCGAGGAGCTTCACGAGCTTTCCAACGCCGACATCATCATCATCGATACCAGTGCGGGGGTTTCCAATAATGTATTGACCTTTGTGGCCGCCTCGGATGACGCCATTATCGTAACCACTCCGGAGCCTACGGCCATCACGGACGCCTACGGTATCGTAAAGATCATCGCCACGGAGATCGACAATGTCGATTTGGGGTTGAAGCTGGTCGTCAACCGGGTCAAATCGGTTACCGAAGGCAGAAAGGTGGCCGAACGGGTCATCAACATTGCGGGGCAATTCTTGAATATAAAGCTCGATTACCTCGGGTTCGTATACGAGGACGTTATGGTTCAGAACGCCGTCATCAGGCAGAGGCCCTTCTTGACCCTGGACCCGAAGGGCAAGGCTTCGATTTGTATCGACCACATCGTCCGACGATTGGAGAACATAGATTTCAAGGAGGGAAGCGGTATCTCTAAGTTTCTGAAGAAGCTGTTTGGCCCGTAACGCAATGGCTCTCTCTTGGTGTGCCTTGACGACCGATTTTATATACCCTAAGCTTTTTTGCGGGGGTAGAGGCAGAGCTGGGAATGGTTAATTGGAAAATACCTTTGGGTTTTGCCGGTTTTGGCGCCGTGGTATCGCTGTTGGCCGGGATCCTCGGCGGGAATCCTTTCGGCGTGATCCTCCTCAGGTTGGTCCTGTCGGCCGTGGTCTGTGGCGGTTTGGGCCTGGGCGTCAACCTCATCGCGAACAGATTTCTCCCCGAATTATCGGCTAACCCTCCGGCTGCCCGGGCGGAATCCGGAGAGGAGGTGGATATCGTTATTGACGAGGACATACCTTTTTCCGGGGTAGTTGCGGAGCAGCAGAGTTTCGAACCGGCGGAGCAGGTGGAGGCGGCGGAGCTCGCGGAGGTAGTGGAAAATGACGAGCTGATGGAGTCAGCGGGCGAGGAAGAGTTGCAGATCGATGTTGTCGAAGACCTCGAGGAGTCGGAAGAGGACGTCTTGACCTTGGAGGACGCCGATTCAGAGCAGCAGCCCGCTGCCGCCGAGTTTGTACCCGGTCCTGCGGCTGTACAGGAAGCAGACTTTGAGGACCTGGATACCCTGCCGGATATCGACCAGTTCAGTCCCACTGCGGAGGAGAGCGCACCCCCCTCCAAACCATCCCGAAGAAACTCCCGGATTGAAGAGGTGGTCCGAGATCAGGATCCGGAAAGCCTTGCTAAAGCAGTACGGACATTTATGAAAAAGGACCAGTAGAGAGTATGCTATGGCTGATATCATGTTAGACGGCAAGACTGAAGAGGATCTTTGGCGGATCTATAAGAAAGGCAAAGATACCAAGATCCGCGATTTCTTCGTGAAGCAGTACGCTCCTCTGGTGAAGTACGTCGCCGGTAAGGTCGCAATAGGCATGCCGAATAATGTCGAGTTTGATGATCTGGTCGGTTTTGGTGTTTTCGGCCTGTTCGACGCCATAGAAAAGTTCGATCCTGATAAACACGTGAAGTTCAAGACCTACGCAGTCACCCGGATTCGGGGAGCAATATTCGACGAGCTTCGCACCATCGACTGGGTGCCCCGATCGGTCCGCCAAAAGACCCGCGAGGTGGAGGAGACCATCCGCAAGCTGGAGGCTTCCCTCGGCAGGGCGGCCGCGGATGAAGAGATCGCCAAAGCCATGCGGATGAACATAAAGGACTTTCACAATCTGATGCTGAAGATCTCCGGTACGTCGGTACTGTCGCTGAACGAGGTGTGGTACAGCGGCGAGGACAATGACAAGATGTCCATCGTGGAGAGCATCGAGAGTCCCTCCTCGTTGAATCCGGACAGCATCGTGGAAAAAGAGGAGATCAAGAGGATCATCGTAGAGGCGATCAACGAGCTTCCGGAAAAGGAGAAAAAGGTCCTGGTTCTGTACTACTACGAAGATCTTACGTTGAAGGAGATCGGGGAAGTGCTGGAGGTAACCGAATCCCGTATTTCCCAGCTTCACACCAAAGCCATTCTGCGACTGCGGGCCAAACTCTCCCATATCAAGAAGGGAATCCTATGATCACCCTGGAATCGATTCGAGAGTATATGCGGGATCAGCTCGAGGTGGACCGCACCATGCAGGCGGTGAAGGCGAGAGGCGCCAGCGTGGAAGAGGCCCTTGAGAATGCCGCCCTTGAGCTGGGTATCCCGGTGAAGCGCCTGGAGTATGAGATCGTTGAACCAGGGTCAAAAGGTATGCTCGGTGTAGGCAGGAAGGACTGGACCATCCTCGCGTATCCGGCTGCTCTGAAGGCCGAAATCGAGCAAGCAGCAGCGGGACAGCGGACAGCCGAGGAGGGAAGAGAGGAAAGAGCCATTCCGGATAAGGACGGGGAGGTCTTCGTCCGTTTGACCTCCCAGGGCGTATTCTTGAAGGTGACAAAACCTTCCGGGCGGGGTGCCAAGCTCGCCGAGCGGCGAGCTTTGGAGAAGCTCAGCTTACGGGGGGTAACCAACTACGACGGCGGCCTGGTTTCCAAGGTCGTGCGCCACGCCGACGGCGAGTATATCAAAGTGGGGGATTATCAGTTCAATCCGGTGAGTCAATCCACCCTGTCGGTGGATATTACCGATATGGAAATGAAAGCCTATATGACGGTAACCCCTCCGGGACCGGGGGGAGCAGATCTGTTCTTCGACGAGATCAGGGGGCTGCTTCAAGCCGCAGGCGTCGTTCACGGCATCAAGGATGACCTCATTCGAGGTTTCATAGATTATCCCGCCTACAATGAAAAAGTCCTCGTAGCAGAGGGAATCAAGCCTCAAAACGGAGCCGATGCCGAGATCATCTACAATTTCAATGTCCATCGTGACGAGGTTCAGCTGAAAGAGAAAGACGGCCGGGTAGATTTCCGGGAGTTGGACCTCGTGGAAAATGTCGAAGCGGGACAGATCCTGGCCACTAAAAAGCCCCCCGAGGAGGGAGTGGCGGGTCGCACGGTGACAGGCAAGAGCCTGCCGGCAAAACCGGGGAGGAACGTCCAGATAGAAATCGGCAAGAATGTCAAACTTTCCGATGACGGCAGGAGCGCGATTTCCACGATCAACGGACAGGTGTTGTTGGTCGTCGGAAAGATCAACGTGGAGCCTGTCTACACCGTGGAGGGGGACGTCAATTTCAAAACGGGCAACATCCTGTTTCTGGGTACCGTGATTGTCAAGGGCAACGTCGAAGACGGATTCACGGTCAAAGCGGCCGGCAATATCGAAGTGATGGGAAGCGTCGGCAAGTGCATGCTCGATGCGGAGGGGGAAATCATCGTACACCAGGGGATCCTGGGAAAAAATGAGGGAAAAGTTCGGGCGGGGAGCAATCTGGTCGCCAAGTTCATTGAAAACGCGCGGATCGAAGTCGAGGAGAACGTGCTTGTCAGTGATGGAATCATTCACTCCTTCGTGGATGCGAACAAGCGGATCCTCTGTCAGGGCAAGCGTGCTTCGATAGTGGGTGGCAGGCTGCGGGCTGCCAATGAGATCCATGCCAAGACCCTCGGTTCGGTGGCAGGTACGGAAACGATCCTCGAAGTGGGAATCGATCCAAAGAGCAAGGAGAAACTGTCCCAGGCCTTTAGACGCAAGGAGGAATTGGAAAAAAGTCTCGAGGAACTGGTCAGAAACATAAGTACTCTGGAGAATCTCAAAAAAGTGCAACGGGAGTTTCCAGAGGACAAGCAAAAGAACCTCTCCGAGCTCAACGATAAACGATCCGAAATCCTGAGGGAGCTCGAAGAAATCGGCGGGGTGATCAATGAGATAAACACCTATCTGCAGTCGATAAAGGTAAGCGGAAAGGTGTCCGCCTCCGACCGGGTCTTTCCGGGCGTGAAGATCTTTATAAAAAATGAAAATCTTATCGTACGTAACGAGTTCAAGAACGTAACCTTCAGTCTTGAAGACAAAGAGATTCGGATGGTCAAGTATGAGCCGATAGATCAGGTATTTTCGCGGAGACTCTCCCATGCCCCTTCTGCCTATTGATCTGCAGATCATGTTCAGCCAGATGAGTCACGTCGGCAAGG
>CAZPQC010000108.1:0-12897 GCA_964588525.1 uncultured Spirochaetaceae bacterium | reverse complement strand
AAGGCGATCCGGTGACAACCGAGCAGATCGAAGAGGCATTCCTCCTGGAAGGGAAAAGCCGGCCGGAAGCGTTAAAGGTGACGGAGTCCTCCGCCAACTACAGAGTAATCTGCGGATCCCTCAAGGCCATGGGCGTCTATGCAGACGCCGCTCTGGTACGCTCGGTCTGCGCTGAATTGGTAAGGCGCGGATTGAACTCTCGGCGAAGCAGCGAGATCCTCGCCTACTTCGAAGGGGCGGCCGCGGTGCTGGCGCGGCTGCTGGCGGGAGCCGGCAACATCGTGAATCCGGAGGCGGCTGCCCGACTGATCGAAGGAGTGGAGGGCAATCCTGGCGGAAAGGCGGCGGAAACGACGGGGGATGCAGGGACCGTGCCGGGAGAAACGGACCGGGGATTCCTGGAGGAAAGCGAGCTGTCCGAGGGCGCCGCTGAAAGCTTGGCCGACTATCTGGCGGAGTGGATCCGCCGCCAGGCACTGCTGCGCTTCGTGCACGGCACGGCCCTGGCCCGCCCTCGCAAGCTGAACGTGCTGAACTCTTTCTTTGCGTTCCTGGTCCGTGGGGCTTATGAAATCCTGACCGGCGCTGAGGAGCTGAGGAGGCAAGAGGGAGAGCAGAAGGTTACGGCCCGGATGATGCGGGCGGCGATACGGGAAAACGAAGGCCCGCTGCGCAGCAGATGCGCCAGCGTGGTATCGAGATACTAGAAGAACCATAACAAGAACAACCAGCGGAGGTGATTAACCATGGCGAAAGTTAAAGTCGGAGTGGTCGGATACGGAACGATCGGAGAACGGATCGCCGACGGGGTGGCGGCTCAGGGGGATATGGAACTGGTAGGGGTCTGCGACGTCGCACCCACCGTACCGGTGCGGGCGTTGATCAAGTCCGGAAAGGATATGCCCCTCTACTGCGCGATACCGGAGAAGATCAAGGATCTGGAGAGAGCCGGCGGCAAGGTGGTCGGAACCCTGGACGACCTGCTCGAGAAGGTGGACATCGTCTGCGACGCCACCACCCCCGGTGTGGGCGCGCAAAACAGGAAGAAGTACGAGGCGGCGGGGGTCAAGGCGACCTTCCAGGCCGGAGAAAAAACCGGGGTCGGGAATGTACAGTTCAACTCCATGGCCAACTACGACAAGGCCTACGGGCAGAGCTATCTTCATATCCTGTCCTGCAACACCACGGGCATGGCCCGCTGCATCAGCACGGTGGACAGGAAGATCGGCGTGGAGAAGATGAACGTGGTCATCATCCGGCGGGCGGCGGACGTGTCGGAAACCCACAAGGGACCGGTGGATGCCGCCATCGTTCAAAAAGTCCCCTCCCATCAATGCGAGGACATCATGGCGGTCAGCCCCCACATCAAGGCCTTCAGCGTGGTGGTTACCCTGCCGATCACCCACGGCCACGTGCAGACCCTGCAGCTGATGTGCAAGAAGGAGACCTCCAAGGAGGAGATCATCGAGATTTTCGAGACGAACCCGAGAATCATCATGTTCAAGATCGAGGACGGCTTCATTTCCAACTCCCACATCTTCGACTACTGCCGCGACCTGGGGCTTCCCAGGGCGGACATGTACGAGTGCCCCGTCTGGGACGAGATGATCCACGTGGACGGCAAGGAGGTCTGGTTCACCCAGATGATCCCCCAGGAGGCGATCGTCATCCCGGAAAACATCGACGGCATCCGGGCGGCCATGAAGCTTCAGGAGGATTACCTGGAAGCGATCGGTAAAACCAATAAGTACCTCAGAATCGGAGAGCTGATTTGATCGACGATTCAATCCTGACTCTGGACGACCTCTCCGTAGAGGGAAAGACCGTACTCCTGCGGGTGGACATCAACAGCCCCGTGGACGAGTCCAAGAGGATCAAGGACCGGACGCGCATACAAAGATGCCTGCCTACGATCCAGGAGCTGCACGATAAGAAGGCGAAGCTGGTCGTGCTGGCCCACCAGGCCGATCCCATCGAGTATCAGAACTTCACGGTGCTGAAGGAACACGCCGAAATCCTATCGGCACTTCTAGGCACAAAGGTCGAGTACGTTGACGACGTGGCCGGTCCCTTTGCTATCGAAAAGATCCGGGCCATGAAGCCGGGAGACATCCTGCTCCTGGACAATGTCCGTATCTACACCGAAGAGACGATCATCTTCGAGAAGGAGGTCAAGCTGCCCCCTGAGGATCAGGCTCGGACGACCGTCGTGCGCAGGCTCGCACCCCTGGCGGACTACTACGTCTGCGACGCCTTCGCCGCCGTGCATCGATCCCAGCCGACCCTGGTGGGTTTTCCCGAGCTTCTTCCCTCGGCCGCCGGCAGGCTGTTCGAGGAAGAGCTCACGGTGCTCACGAAGGTCAAGCAGAATCCGCAGCGGCCCTGCATCTTCGTATTGGGGGGAGCGAAGATACTCGATGCCTTCAAGATGATGCGCTCCGCTCTGGACATCGGTTCGGCGGACAAAATTCTCACAACCGGTCTGGTGGCTCAGGTCATGCTGAAAGCCAAAGGAACCCGCCTGGGAACAGCTACCGAAGCCTACCTGGAAAAAAAGAACCTTCTGGAGTTCGTTCCCGCGGCTGAGGAGAGCCTGGGCAGCCATTCCGACAGGATCGTCTGTCCGGAAGATTTCGCCGTGGACAGCGCGGGGCAACGAACAGAAGTGGCTGTCGATGCGCTTCCCGATGAGGAGCCGATCGCCGACATCGGGGAAAAGACCATCAGCAGGTACTGCAGTCTCATCGATGAGTCGAAGACGGTATTCATCAACGGACCGGCCGGCATCTATGAGAATCCCCCCTTCGCCCTGGGGACGCGTCGGATCTGGGAGGCGGCGGCCTCTTCGGCGGCATTCTCCGTATTGGGCGGGGGCGATTCCATCGCCGCCGCCGGATTGTTCGGCGTTCAGGAGGGGATCTCCTTCATCAGCACGGCCGGCGGCGGTCTGATCCGTTTCCTGTCCGGAGAGAAACTGGCCGTTGTTGAAGCTTTGGAAAAATCGGCCCGCACGTTCGGCCGAAAAAAATAGATAAATACACAAAAAAGGGAGGAATTCGAGTGAAAAAAATTCTAAACACCCTGTTCGGCACGGAGAAAGTGCTGACCGTGATTCCCGGAGCGCTGACCGCGATCGCGGTCATGCTGCTGTCTCTGCTGGCGGCCAAGTACCTTGGGGAGTTCTTCAAGGCTCAGCTCAATTTGCATCAATCACCGGTGTCCACTTTTCTTCTGGCCATCATCCTGGGGATGCTGCTGCGCAACATCATCAAATTCCCGAAGATATTCGAACCCGGATTCAAATTCTGCGTGGCCAAGCTGCTCAGGCTGGGGATCATCTTTCTGGGGATCCGCCTGAGCATCCTGGCGATCGCCAAGATCGGCCTGGTGGCGGTCATCGTCGTGGTCATCTGCATCACCTCGGGGATCGTGCTGGTCAGCCTCTTCGCCCGGGCATTCAAGGTGAGCAACCGGCTGGGAACGCTGATCGCGGCGGGTACGGCCATCTGCGGGGTCAGCGCCATCGTAGCCACCGCGCCCACCATCGGAGCCAAGGAGGAGGAAACCGCCTACGCCATCAGCACGATCACCATCTTCGGCCTGGTGGCTACGCTGGTGTACCCCTACCTAGCCGAGTTGGTGCTCAAGCTGAACCTGGGACAGGCTGGGATCTTCCTGGGAACCGCGGTGCACGACACCTCCCAGGTAACCGGTGCGGCCTTCATCTACGATCAGATCTGGAACCGGGAGGTATCCAAGATCGCCATCACGACGAAACTGGTCCGGAACACCTTCATGATGGCGGTCATCCCGATCCTGTCGGTGATGTACGCAAGGCGGAACAGCATGGATCAGGCGACTGACGGAGCACCGTCAGCAGTCAAGAAAGTCAACGTATTGAAGCTCTTTCCCACCTTCGTGCTGGGCTTTCTGGCCTTCGCCATCTTCCGTTCCATCGGCGACGTGTTCGCCGGCGGGCAGTCGGGTAGATTCCTGTTCTGGGGCAGTCCCGAATCCTGGTCTTCCTTCTACTCGGTGGTAGCCGAAGCGGCCACCTACCTGCTGTCGATCGCCATCGCCGCCGCCGGCTTGAGCACTCAATTCTCGAAGCTGAAACAACTGACCCTCAAGCCGTTTCTGATCGGCCTGCTGGCGGCGGTTTCCGTCGGCCTGATCAGCTTCATTCTCGTACAGATCCTGCGGGGACCGATCAACGCTCTGCTTCCTACATGAGACGGGTCCAGCTCAGGTACGGGGACGGCACGCAAACCCTATTGGTACCGGAGGAAAAGCTGCTCGGCGTTTACGAACCCAGATATCTGCCCGGCCTGACGGATCTGAAGGCAGCGGTCCTGTCTGCGCTGGAAAACCCGACCGGCGGAAAGGGTTTGGCCGAGCTGGCCTCCCCCGATAAGACAATCGCCGTTCTCGTTGACGACATCACCAGGACCGTCCCCACAGACGGGATTTTGGAGATCTTTCTGCCCTACCTCGACCGGCTGGGATTCGATATCGACAAAATCACCGTGATCTGTGCCGTGGGGGCGCATCGTGAACTTACCGAGGAGGAGCTGCAACAGCTCGCCGGCCGGTTTCGCGGCCGGCTGCGGGTAATCAACCACGATCCCGACGATGAGGACGGACTGGTATCCTTGGGATCCACCTCCCTGGGAACCGAGCTGAAGATCAACAGGGTCTTCCACGAGGCGGATGTGAAGCTCATCATCTGTGACACCGAGTACCATCAGTTCTGCGGCTACGGGGGCGGTGCCAAGTCGGTGCTCCCGGGGATCTGTGACCGGAGATCGATAGAGATCTGTCACTCCCGCTTCGAGGCTCCGGGGGCGGAACCGGGAAGGATCGAGGGCAATCCGGTGCGGGAGGAGATCGACGAGGCCGGGCGAATGGCCGGAGTCGACCTGATCCTCAACGTGGTCCTGAACGACAAGAAGGAGATCGTCCGGGTCTTTGCCGGGGATGTTTTTGAAGCCTTTGTCGCAGGCTCCAGGATCGTGGATGAGATGTACAGGGTCACGGTAGCGCAGCGAGTGGACACGGTCATCGTCAGCGCCGGGGGCTGGCCCAAGGACATCAACCTCTATCAGGCTCAGAAAGCCATAGAGAGCGGCGTGCGGGTCGTGCGGAAAGGCGGCAAGGTCGTGCTGATCGCGGAGTGCCGGGAGGGCGCCGGCTCGAAACTGTTTCACCAGTGGATGACGCAGGAGAAAGATCTGGATACAATCATCCGCAAGATCCGTGAGAAGTTTATACTCGGGGCCCACAAGGCCTTCCAGTTCGCCAGGGAGCTCAAGTGGGCCGATGTGTTTTTATACTCGAGTATGGATCCGGAATTGATAGAGCAGTACTACATGCATCCGCTGCGAGAATTCGAACGGATCGAGGGGATCGCAGCCGAGTCAGAGAGCATCGTGATTTTACCGCAGGCAACCACCACCCTTCCCGTGTTGGCTGATGCGGTTTCCTGAAAGACTTTTTTTTCGAGGAGGTTCAACCAAATGAAGCTTTTTATCGACACCGCGATGATCGACGAGATCAAGGAAGCCTGGAGCTGGGGGATTCTGGACGGGGTGACCACCAACCCGACCCACGTGGCCGCTTCGGGCAAGAAGTTCCACGAAGTGATCGAGGAGATCTGCGCCATCGTAGACGGACCGATCAGCGCGGAGGCGGTCAGTTTGGACGCCGCGGGCATCGTCAAAGAGGCCAAGGAGATCAGCAAGATCCACAAGAACATCGTGGTCAAGGTCCCCGTGATCCGGGAGGGGATCAAAGCGACGAAGCAGCTTACCGAGCTGGGCATCAAGACCAACCTGACCCTCAACTTCAACGCCAGCCAGGCCCTGCTGGCCGCCAAAGTGGGAGCCGCCTACATCAGCCCCTTCGTCGGACGGTTGGACTACATCAACCAGGTCGGCATGGATCTGGTGCGCCAGATCAAACAGATCTACTGCAACTACGGCTATAAGACCGAGATTATCGTGGCGGCGATACGCCATCCTGAGCATGTGCTGCAATCCGCCCTGATCGGTGCGGACATCTGCACCATGCGCTTCGACATCATGAAGATGCTCTACGATCACCCGCTGACCGATCAGGGGTTGGAGCAGTTCCTGAAGGACTGGGAGAAGGTTCCGAAGTAAAACCGATATGGCCGGATTCAACTATCAGCTGGTAGAGAAAGCAGCGGAAGAGCTGTACATCAGGGCTTTGAAATTCTTACCCCCGGATGTCACTGCGGCTTTAGAGAAAGCCTATTCAAGGGAAACAAACGACACGGCAAAGAGCATATTAAAAACCATCCTGCGGAACATCGAGATCGCCAAGAACGAACAGCTGCTGATCTGCCAGGACACGGGTCTGCCGATCTTCTTCGTGAAAATCGGCAGCCGATTCCCCGTGGATGGAGCCAAAATATCCACTGCCCTCGAGAAGGGGGCCAAGGCGGCTACATTAAACCATCCCTTTCGGGGCAGTTCCACCCACCCGATCTCAAGGATAAATCCGCAGACCAGCGTAGGCAGGGGTCTGCCGGTCATCCACTGGGAGTTTGAGGAGCAGTCGGACCTGCTCGATATTCTCATGGTCCCGAAAGGTTCCGGTTCCGAGAATATGAGCGCCATGAACATGTTCATCCCGGCGGACGGTGTAGCGGCTCTCAAGAAATTCGTTCTGGATACCGTGGTGAAGTCCGGCGGTAATCCCTGCCCGCCTGGCGTAATCGGTGTCGGAATCGGCGGCACCGCCGATCTGGTCGGCGTGCTGGCAAAAAAAGCCATCTGCAGGCCGGTGGGCTCGAGTAATCCGGATCCGGAGTTGGCGGAAATGGAAAAAGAGCTGCTCGAAGCCATCAACGCCACGGGGATAGGTCCCATGGGACTGGGTGGCGATACCACCGCCCTGGCCGTGCACATCGAAAGCGCCTACACTCACATAACGCTGAATCCCGTGGCGGTGAACACCCAATGCTGGGCTGCCCGCAGGATGCGGGTGACGATCGATCGGGATGGCAACATGGAATACGGGTACTGATATCGAAGGAGCGATCGAATGGCGCATCATAGCTTGACTTCTCCTTTTTCCGAAGCGGATGTCCGAGGTTTGACAATTCGCGATACCGTAACCATCAACGGTCATATCTTCGGAATCCGGGATGCTACGCAGATTCGCATGTTTGACGAGCAACAACCACCACCTGTTGAACTCAAAGACGCAGCCTGCATCCATACCGCTCCCAGCTTGAAGAAAAAGGGAAACAGGTGGGAAAAGATTTCCATCGGAACGACTACGAGCACGCGCATGGAGCGCTTCACTCCCCTCCTGATCCAACAGTACGGAGTAAGGATCATCATCGGCAAAGCGGGCCTGCTGGAGGGAAGCCTGGAAGCTATGAAGCGATTCGGCGCTTGTTACCTCGCCATCGTGGGAGGTGCGGCGGCCCTGGAAACGACTCAGATCGAAGAGGTCGAGGCGGTGTACTGGGAAGACCTCCATCCGGAGGCGATCTATAAGCTTCGGGTGAAGGACTTCGGACCGCTCATCGTGGCTATGGATTCCCACGGAAACCACCTGTATTTTGACGTGAAAAAAAATGCGTTGGAAAAGTTGCCCGAACTCTATCGTCAGATCGGTGCAGGATAGTCGATAGACCTGCAGAGCCGCCCTAGCGGGTCACCTCGAAGAAGTGATCGAAGACAAGGTCCGCCGCTCCTTTGCAGGCGATGGTCGGTTGATACTCCTCTGAGATCACGTTCACCACGGCCAGTTGATTTTCCGCGGCCAGCTTCCCCAGGCTTTCTTGAACCCCCGAGGCGAAATAATCCGACAGGAATCTGTTCCGTGAAACGATGAGCACCGCCTCCGGATTGAGCAGGTTGACCAGGCTTCCCACGGCCGTAGAAAGGATCCCGCCCAATCGGCTCATGAGCTTCACGACTCTGCGGTCCTTCTGTTCCAGCAGTTTCTCCAGGTTCTCCCAGGTTGGGTCCTCACCCAGCTGTTCCACTTCTTTCAATATCGCGTCTTCGCTGAGATAGGTCTCCAGGCAGCCCCTGGCCCCGCACTCGCAGAGCCTTCCCTTCAAGTCCACCGATAGGTGCCCGATCTCCAGGGCCGTCTTGCTCTGGTTCACGAAAGCCTTTCCATCCTGGATGAAGGCGCCCCCCACACCCGCACGAATCAAGATGGCCAGCATCGATTCCTGCCCCTTGGCCTTTCCGTAGCGGTATTCGCTCAAAGCGATCACCGAGCAGTTGTTGTGAATATAGACCGGCACTCCGAAGGATTCGCCGATCCGATCCTTGATGCTGTAGTTGGTCATTCCCTTTGCCCGGGGATACTTCACGACCCTGCCCTTCTCGGTATCCACCACCCCCGGCGCCCCGATGCCGATACCGATGATCTTCTGCTCATCGACGCCGGATTTATGGATGGCACTGCGGATCAGACTTTCGATTTGACTCATCATCTTCTCCGCATCGATCCCGACCTTGAACTTGACAAGATCCTTATAAATCGGCCGGCCCGAGAAATCCGTAACCAGTACCGCCGCCGACTGCCACCAGAAATCCAATCCGATCGCATAGCAGGCTTCCGGTTTCACACAGAAGAACGAGGGCTTGCGCCCCTTCCTCTCCGCCACCACCCGATCGGTGCTGCATTCGGCAATGAAGCCTTGGTCGATCAGGCTGCTGAAAATACGGAATACCGTTGGGGGTTTGAGGCTGGTGATCGTGGAAATTTCCGATTGGGAGATACCCGTCTGGTTGTAGATCAACTTGAGGACGAGCTTTTCGTTACGCTCGCGAACATCCCGGCTTCTCAGAGGTGTTGTCTTCATGATTTCTTTCTGAAACTAAATGATACACGGACGGGGGATGTCTTGTAAAGGATTTTTTTTGAAAGCCCCTGCCTACCTCATCTGCAGCAGGGGATGAGCTTTCTCTGTTCTGCGCCCAGCCAGGGTCCGATAGAGGGTCAGCACGTTCTCAAGGGGAGTATCCGGCTGGATCTGATGGCAGGGAGCAATAATAAAACCGCCGCCCTGTCCTACCTGGTCGACGAGATTGTCGATCTCTCTCTCGATCTCGGACGGCGCGGCCCGCTGAAGCCACCCCTGCACATCCACGGCTCCGTGCAGCACGATCCGTCCGTGAAACTCCCTCTTCAGCTCATAGGGATCCATCCCTTCCGCCCGGGGCTGTATGGTCTGAAGCGCATCCATTCCCAGTTCGATGAATCTGGGTATCAATTCCCGGCTCGATCCGCAGCAGTGGTGGGTCACCTTGGCACCGTAGCTGTGGACCATATCAAAGAACTCTTCCTTCTTGTCGGCGAAGAGCCTGTCGAAGGATGCCGGTGAGAGGATGAGTCCCCGCTGGGAACCGAAGTCGTCCCCGCAGAGCACGAGGTCCAGCTTCCCCCCGGCTGCCGCCAGGGTCCGCTCGATCAACTCCAGGTAGAATCTGTGGCGCCTTTCCACTATGTAGAGAAACACCGGGTCTTCGAGGGCAATATCCACCAGGGTCTGCTCCACCCCGCGGCCGAAAGCCGCACCGTTGATAAAATCCTGTACGGCGAAGGAGCCGGTGAGGAGTGCCCTGCCCGGATAGCGGTCGCAGATCGCCGGAATCGCGCCGTAGTCGTACCAGTCGGCTCTGGGCCAGTCGAAGTTTTCAGCCTCTTCGACGGTTTTCCATCCCGCGTAGGGGAAGTTCACGGATTCGTAGTAATCCCCGTACTCGTTCGGCATGGGTTTCTTGCGAATGCCCCAGATGTTCATTATCGAGCCGTCCTCGTAGACCGGCAGCTCGGGACCTATGTAGGGAGGTTCCACAAAGCGGATATCCGTTCCCAGGCAGTCCCTGAGCTCGTTGTCATCGCCGACCTGGAAGTGCTTCAACAGGGCGCCGTGTATCTCCGGGGTCGCGTAGTAATCGCAGGGGGTTGCATCCGGCTGCTCAAAGGCAAAGGCTGCCCGGACTCGTTCTCTTGACTGCATGCTTCACTCCTCGATGGATAGTATTCGATCAGCGGAAGGGCGACAATACAAAACACTGCCCGTCAGACCAACCGGTGCATGGTCCGCTCGATGATCTGATCCTGCAGGCTCCTGTCCAGCATGACAAACTGCGCGCTGTAACCGGCAACCTTCACGACCAGACTCCGGTAGCTCTCCGGATGCTTCTGCGCCTCGGAGAGGGTTTCGGCGGAGAGGATGTTGAACTGCACCTGGAAACCACCAAGCTCGAAAAAGGTCCGGATGAGAGCCGCGAACTGGCCGAGGCGCTCTCCCCCTCCGCTGAAAACCGAGGGATGAAACTTCAGGTTGAAGACCGTGCCATTGCTGAAGCGGGTATGGTCGAGCCTGGCCACGGAACGAATCGCCGCGGTGGGGCCGTTGATGTCGGTCCCGGCTGCCGGAGAGTTGTTGTCCGCCAGCGGCTCCCCGGCCCTTCTCCCGTCCGGGGTAGCGCCGACCGCCATCCCCTGCGGAACATTGGCCGTCAGCGTCTGGGTGCTCGGACCATACACGCCTCCTCGGCAGGGTGTGTATTGTTGGATCGCGGAGGCGAACAGATCGGCTACCTCCCGGGCGATCTGGTCCACGTACGGATCGTCATTGCCGAACTTCGGAGCCCGGTTGAGCAGAATCTGTCGTATCAACTCTCCCCGCGGGCCCGAGAAATTGCTGTCGAGGACGGCCTTCAACTCCTCCGCTGGGAGCCGCTTCTCCTCGAAGAGGAGCTTTTTCAGGGAAGCCAGACTGTTGGCCACGTTGGCGAGTCCGTAGCCCAGGCAGACCTGATTGTTATAGTTCCCGCCCCCCTCCGAAACATCTCTGCCGCAATCGATACGGCCGTCCACCAGGGTGGATAAAAAAGGAGTGGGAGTCAGAGCTGCGTAGCTTTGAGCGGTGATCGTATCCAGGATGGGTACTATGCCGATGTACGATTCCAACTGCCGCCTGTACGACCGCAGCACCTCGTGGTACGACTGAAAGGTGAGCAGATCTTCGCTTTGAGCAAAGAGTCGACTGCCGCTGGAGGGGTTGATGCCGCCGTTCAGGGCGATCTCCAGGATCTTCAACAGATTCACATGGGAGGTGCCCCCGGTGGCCGGCAGGAAGCAGCCGGCGACTTGAGCCTCCGCGCAGCCCATGACCGCCCAGTCACGGGCTTCCCGGAGGGGCAGCCCGACAGCCTGGAGCATGGGAACGGCCGCCGGGTCGCCGAAAAACGCGGGCAGGCCTCCGCCGTGTTCCAGCAGGCTCCTGCAGGAGGCCAGCAAGAAGTCCTCCGGAGTATCCGTTCCGACTCGAACCATGGTTGTCGGCTGTACTGTTTTCATATGCCCCGACACTTCCAGGCACAGGTAGGACAGATCGTTCACTCCGTCCCGCCCCTCCGGAGTGACGCCTCCCACGGTGAGAGCCTGAAACAGGGGGTAGCCGCTCTGGAAGCGGGTCAGCACCTGCTCTTTGAATTTGATGATCTCGCAGCACTTTGCCCAGAAGCACTCTAAAAGCTCAAAAGCCCGCTCCCGGGTGAGGATGCCCCGCTCGAGATCCGCTTGATAGAAGGGCTGCAGGTACTGGTCGAAGCGTCCCAGGGATATGGAATGCCCGTTGCTCTCGATCTGGATAAGCAGGTGGACAAACCAGCAGGATTGCAGGGCCTCCCAGAAAGTCCGGGCGGGATAAGCGGGCACCCATTCGCAGTTGGCGACGATCGCCAGCAGCTCCTCCCGCCTGGTCGGCTCATCCTCCAGCTCGGCCAGCCTCCTCGCCTCCCCGGCAAAACGCCGGGCGAAGTCCACTGCGGCCCGACAGGCGATCATTTCCGAGTGAAGGAAGAGTCTCTTCTGCTGACCCTCGGCGCTGCGGAGATCGAGCTTGCTCGCTTCGGCCTCCGCCTGCCGAACCACATCCAGAAGTCCCGTCTTGAGGATCCTCTCGTAATGCGCGATGATGTGGCCGTCCCCGTCATTCATCCGCCTGTTGGAGACGACCTGATCGAGGGCGTGGGTGGTGAAATCGTAGGCCTCCAGGAGATTCCCCGGAAGCAGGGCCCGCACGAGCGAGCGGGTGCGGTCGTGATGGGTTTTCCCCTTCCAGTACCTGCCCACCCGCCTGAGGGTTTTCCTGGTGGCCTCGTCGACCTGAAAAGGATCGAGGGTTCGCGTGGGAAGCTCGTCCAGCTCCCTGGCGATCCAATCGACGTCGAACTCCGGGAAAATCGGGGCGCTTCGAGGTCTCCGTGCCTGGTTTCCCACGATAAGCTCATCCGGGGAGATGTAGATGGACATCCGGGTGAGGATCGATTCAAAGGCCCTGGCTCGCCTCAAGCCGATCGGCAGGCCTTCCGTTCCCCGAAACGTATCGGTGATGATCTCCGCCCGTTCCGGACAGAGAGCGGGTTGGTGGCTGTAGATCGCCTCCTTTAATCTTAATCCTCGGTCCATGGCTTCACAGCTGCCTCAGCGCCGCAAAATCCCTGGCGAAGGGAGAGGCCTCCCTGAAGAAGACAGGGGGTTCGCCGAGAGCCGCGGGAATCCGCTGCCACCCCGGTCGACAGGTTTTCCCGCTCCAGAGGTGGATCCAACGGTCGTCGGGCAGATACACGTGCCGCGACCGCCTCCTGGGTGAAATCACGGGGGCCACCAGCAGATCCCGTCCGAACAGGTACTGGTACTGCAGGGCGTGAAGCTGCGGATCCGCCTCATAGTGCAGGTAGGGGTGGCGGATGGGGGCGAGTCCGGTCCGCTGATACTCCTGCAGGGCCTGCAAGCGGTAGGCCTTGAGTCCGTCGAAGATCCGCGTCATCCTGGCCAGAAAATCCAGGGTTTCGGAATCCGAATCGAACTGCCAGTTGCGCTCGG
>CAZPQC010000107.1:0-12910 GCA_964588525.1 uncultured Spirochaetaceae bacterium | reverse complement strand
TGATCCGTCGCTCATACCTCTTCCTCCCCACTGGTAGTAAGTTCCTCAAAATCCGCCTGGTCGATATCTTCCAGCTTCCTAATCACCTGTACAGCCATCTTGTTTCCCAAAACACCGGGACGGCAGAGGAACTTCCTACGGTCGCTGATCCGCACGGTCATCGGATCGTTGACTCTGACCGAATCCAGCCGAATAATATCCCCCACGCGCAAGGCGAGTACATCACGAACCTTGATATCCATACAGCCGATTTCGGCCATCAAGGTGACCGTTACCGAAGCCAGGCGATCCCGCAGTATATTCAAATTCTCCGTGGTCGTACCCCGACGCGTCGAGGCATACCAGTACTGAGCCGAGAGCTTCGAGATGATCGGCTCTATCGTAAGATAGGGGATGCAGAGGTTCATCATTCCCTCCACTTCCCCGACTTTGGTTTCCAGGGTGATCAGAATGACCATTTCCGAGGGTGGTACGATCTGGGCGAACTGAGGATTGGTTTCGATCCCTCCCAAGCGGGGACGAAGATCGATCACCGTGCTCCAGCTTTCCCGCAAGTTCCCCAATACCCGAACAATGATACCCTCCATGACCGCCTGCTCGATATCCGTCAGATCCCTGGAGAACTTGGCGCCCTCCCCCTGGCCTCCGAAGAGCCTGTCGATTACCGAAAAGGTGATGGCCGGGTCGATCTCCAGGATCGCCGATCCTTTGAGAGGGTCCATATCAATCACGGCCAGCGTCGTGGGGTTGGGGATCGAACGGATAAACTCCTCATAGGTAAGCTGGTCGACCGAAGCCACATGCACGTGCACCAGGCTGCGCAGTTGGGCCGACATGGAGGTCGTGGTGAGGCGGGCGAAAGTCTCGTGCATGATCGAAACGGTGCGGATCTGATCTTTCGAAAACTTATCCGGACGCTTGAAATCATAGATCTTGATCTTCCGCTGATCCCGGGGTTGGTGGATCTCTTCGGTGGAGATCTCACCGGCTGAGATTGCCGAGAGAAGTTGGTCGATCTCGTCCTGGGACAGTACTTCCGCCATACAAAAACTCTCCTACTGAGTTACCACAAAATCCCTGAAGACCACCGCTTCGATCTGGCCCTCCCGGAGAACGCTGTTGATCTGGTTGCGCAGATCTTCCTGGATCTGCTTGTAGTTCTCCGGTCGCAGCTGGTCGCTTCTTTTATTGCTCAAGTAAATAAGCGCGATATTCCCGATTTCCCGCTTTCGAGCCGCGATCTCTATGGCCAGCTGCTGCTTACCGGACTCGTAGCCCAGGCTGATCCGCGCACTGAAGATAGCCGGGACCTCGTCGGAGGTCACCCCGCGGATCTCCTCCAATGTATCGTCGTAGTTCAAGGGTTCCGGCCTGGCACTATACTCCGGGGATATCTCCCTCAGTTCGGAACCGGCACGTCCCCTGTTTACCAGGTTAAAGGTCACTACGGTGGTGGTAACGCCGAGAATTACGAAACCCAGGCCAATGGCCACCCATTTGAGCGCTCGTACGAGAAAGGTGGGCAGAAATCCCGCTTTTCGCCCCGCAGGGGCTATTTCTTCGGGACCTGCACCTACATCCTCTAAACTCAAACCCTCTTCGTCGGACATGAACAGCTCCTACATCCAAATTTAGAGAAATTGCGCCGTCAATTCAAACCCCTCATAGGTGCCCCGCTGTCAGCAGAACGATATCCACCCGACGGTTGTAAGCCCTGCCCTCGCGGGTATCGTTGGAAGCCAGGGGTACGGTATCGGCGAATCCCGCCACCTGACATTGCCGCTCAGCCACGCCGAAATCCACCAGGTAGTGAAGAACATTGACCGCTCTGTCGGCGGAAAGCTCCCAATTCGTCTCCCATTGCCCGCCCGGATCCGTGGGCACGTTGTCCGTATGTCCCTCTATGCGGAACTTCCGTCCGCTCATCTCCGGAGAGCTCATCAGGGTCGCCACTTTTTGCAGCACCTGTCTGGACTCCTCGATGTTGATCTCGGCGCTGGCCGGCTCGAAAAACGAATCCGCCGCCAGGGAGATGATCAGACCCCGTTCATCCTCCTTGATGCGCACCTTCTTGGTTTTCAGCTCCGGCTGGAACTGGGAAATCGCGGTCCGTCGCGCCTTGTCCAGGGCCTTGCCCGCTTCCCTGGAGGGCAGTCCCATAATCGTATGGCCCAGCTCGGCCAGCTTGCCGACCTGGAGGGTGTTTCCGCCCCGAAGGGAACCCAGACCCTGGAAGGCCGCCAGGATCATCCGCAGCTCCGCCCCGTTGATCTCCGCGGTGGTGAACATCAGGATGAAAAAGGTCAGCAGCAGGGTGGTCATGTCCCCGTAGGTGACCATCCACTGCGGGGAGCCTTCCTCTACCCTTTTCTTTCTTCTTTTCGGATTCGGCATCGGCTTGCGCTCTACTCCCTGACCGCCTCCTGGCGAACCGCTTCTCTACGCAGCGGCGGCAGGAATGCGAGAAGTTTTTCCTCGAGAATGCGGGGGTTGTCTCCCGACTGGATGGAGAGAATCCCCTCGATCATGATCTCCTTCACCAGGCTCTCCGAGTCGTCCCGGTCCTCGAGCTTGCGTTTCACCGGCAGGAAGACCAAATAGCCCAGGACGGCTCCGTAGAGGGTAGTGATCAGGGCCGTGGACATTCCGATTCCGATTGCCGACTTGTCCTCGATCTGAGCCAGCATCGTAATCAACCCGATCAACGTGCCGATCATACCGAACGCCGGAGCCAACTTGCTCCAGTCGTCGAAGATCCCGATGCCGATGGCATGACGGGATTGAATCTGATTCAGCTCGTTGTAGAGGATGTTCTTGATGATATCCGGATCCGTTCCGTCGACGACCAGCTGGATCCCCTTCCGCAGGAACTCATCCTCCACCTCCTCCAGATCATCCTCCAACGCCAAGAGACCCTCCCGGCGGGCTTTTTCGGAAAAAGTTACCAGCTGACTGATGATCCGTTCCTCCTCGTAGATCGGGACGCGCAGGGTGAGGCGAAAGTAACGCATAATACCCAATACGCGGCTCAGGGGATTGGCCACCATCAAGGCACAGTAGGACCCGATAATCGTGATAAAAATAGAGGATAAGCTGACAAAGCCCCTGGCAGTTCCGCCGGTCCAGAAGATACCGGTAACCAGGGCGGCAAATCCCACCAGCAGGCCGACTACCGTCGCTAGATCCACACGCTACTCCTCGTTCTTAAACGCCCCTATGAGCTTTCGGTAGCTCACGATTCGCTCGAAAATTTGCTCATACGGCTCACGCACCACGAGCCGTTTGCCGGAGAGCATGACCAGAGTCGTATCGGGGTTGGACTCGATGTATTCGATCTGGTGAGGGTTTACATAGTAGGTCCTCCCGTCAAGTCTGCTCACCTCTATCATCTATTTCATCTAATTCCTTTACCGTTTCAATGTCAACAGTTCCTGGATCATCTGGTCCGAGGTGGTAATGGTCCGGGAGTTGGCCTGGAACCCTCTCTGGGTCACGATCATGTCAGTGAACTGTTCGGCCAGATCCACGTTGCTCATCTCCAGAGCTCCTGCAATGATTTTGCCCTTTCCCGCAATGCCGGCGGCATCGATGCGCGCTGCACCGGAGTTGTTCGACACCTCGTAGGTGTTTTCACCGGCCTTCTCCAGACCGCCGGGGTTGGTGAAGCCGGCCAGGGCGACCTGCCCGATAGCCCGATTGGTGCCGTTGGAGTACACGCCGGTGATCACTCCGCTCTGGTCGATCTTGAAGCTCTCCAGATAGCCCATGGGATACCCGTCCTGGATGATCGCCTTGGTCGAGCTCTTCTCGGCGAACTGGGTCACGGCGCTCCGGTAGCTTCCCACCTCTCCCAGATTGAGGGTGAACAGCTGACGGACCGCCACCTCCCCCGGAGGAATCGTTGCTTCCGGTACGTCGAAGCCCACCTGAACCTGGAGCGTTCCTTCGGCGATGGTGTCGCCCTGGGCGTCCAGTACGGCCGACAGAGAACCGAGGTTGTCGAAATCGATGAAGAACAGATTGTCCGCGTTGTTGGCCGCCCCGATTTCCGCCAAGGTGTTCGTTGGGACTTCGGCATCCGGATCCACGCGCACCTCGGCCTGCCAGCGGTTGGCTATTCCCACGACCCTGGTGAAATTGACCTGCAGCTGGTGCACATTGCCGAAGGAATCGTAGATATCAAAAGTGGTGGACCAGGTACCGTCCATAATCGTCTGGGGAGCGGCTCCAGCCGGAATTTCGGGAGTCCGCTTGTCCAAGTTACAAGCAAGTTCCACCTCAGTCGTGGCCGCCGCCGGATCCTTGTCTCCCACCGGGATGATCAGGTCTTGGATTGCGGCGGCGGGGTTGATCCTGGTGATTCCATCAATCGTGATCGCCTGCCAGCCCTGAACCCGAAGTCCGTTGGCGGGATCGACCAACAGGCCATCCTTGTCGATTCCAAACGATCCGTCCCGGGTGTAGAAGCTTTTCTCCCCGTCTTTCAGTATGAAGAACCCTTCACCCTGGACAGCCAGATCCGTCATCACGCCGGTTGTCTGCAGCGACCCTTGAGTATGGATCGTGTCGATCGAGGCGATGACCATCCCCAGGCCGACCTGCTTGGGATTGACCCCGCCCACCTCATCGGTGGGTTTGGCCGCGCCGGAGAGGGTTTGGGAGAGCATGTCCTGGAAGTTTACCCGCCCCTTCTTAAAGCCGGTCGTGTTGATGTTGGAGATGTTGTTTCCCAGAACATCCATTCGTATCTGGTGGTTCTGGAGACCGGAAACTCCGGAATAAAGCGAACGCATCATGGCCTTCTCTCCTTACTATTCCTTGACGCTCAAGATTTGTGACACATCGTAATATCGACCCTCTACCAGTATTTGCGGAAACTCACTACCTGTGATTTCCTCAACCCTCCCAGATACTTTATTGTCTCCAATGGCGATTTCAACCGTCTTTCCCAACAGCCCGATCGCCTGGCTCTTGGCCATAACCCCGAATACCTTGGCCAGCTCAGCACTCATATTGGTCATCTGTTCCAAGGTGGAAAACTGGGCCATCTGAGCCACGAACTCCTTGTCCTCCAACGGCGTGGTGGGATCCTGGTGGGTCAACTGGGTCATGAGGATTCGCAGGAAATCGTCCTTACCCAGGGTCTGACCCTGGCCGGCGGCCTCAGCGGGATTCAAACCCCGGTTGTAGTTCTCCACCTGCCTGGTCAGATTCACCAGATCATCTGCGGAAAGTAACGACGTAATATCCATAATCTTTTCTTCTTCCTTATTCAGGCAAAAATGCCGACTCTTCGCTACGCGAACAAGTTCACCAACTCGTAATCAGGCTTCATCTCCAGGAACAGCGGTATCACCTTATCGAACTCTTCAGTGCCGCCTGCCAACCAGCCTGTGGGTTGGCTTTGAACCTGCTCGTTGCCGCTCCAACTCCTCCGATGTCCAACGGAGACCTCCAAGTTGGTCTGATACCCCTCCAGCCGCAGGGCATTTTTCAGATTGTCCAGGCCGGATTCGACAAGCTCTTTGACACTATTATTGTCGACAACTATGCGGCCCTCTAAACTGCTTTCGCTCACAGCGAGTCGAATGCGAATGCTGCCCAGGTTATCCGGTTTCAACACCAGGCGGATCTCCCCGTTGCCGCCGCTTTTGAGAATAATGCCGGTTTGCTTGACAACCTCGGGAATGAAGCGTTGTTCGAAGTTCGTCGTCGCCTTGGCAGTGCGTACGCTTGCCTCGAGGGCCGGTGTCTGTGCTCTATCTTGAAACGGAGCCCGGAACAGGACCGAAACATCCCGTCCTTCAGATTCCGCGGCTCTCTCCATGGTGAGGGTAAAGGAGCTCTTTATCGAGCTCGGTTGTTCCTGGCTCTCCTTGGTCGCAGGCAGATCCTTCCTCAGATCCAGCACCACTATACTGGGCTTTTTCCCCACGTTTCGGGCCTCACCGATCTCCTGGTTTTTCACTTTTCCGCCGGCGTCGGTCTCCGGCGCTTGAGGGGTTGGCAGCCGTTTCTTTCCCGCTGTCGCGGCAACCGCGTCGAGTATCGTCTGTTCGCCGAACAGCTCGGTCAATCTGGCAAGAAGATGCACGAGCCTATCCCGGCTCAGCTGCCGTTTTCCCGCAGCCGGTGCGGAATCGGTAGCGCCGGCAGAAGCCAGCAGGGCTTCCGTGTCGCGCCCGAGAGACTGGGCGTAGCGGAGCAGCTCTTTGGGGCTGATCTGCATCAACGCGCGGATCAGCTGCTGCTCGTTCAACCCGGCCAGCAACTCCCGGAGCGCTTTGAAAGGATCAGCCAGGGTTTTTTTGCCCTGTTTCGTGTTCCCCTGCTTCCCGAGTGATTTTTCAAGCCCAGAGCGGAGCGCTGCGCCGTTGCTGGCCTCTTGGGCCTTTTCCAGATTCCTGGCAAAACCTTCGGTCCCCTGCGCCGCCTTTCCGCCGTCTTTTTTTCCGCTTAAAAATTTGGCGGCTGGAGAGGGTGAGGCATCGGTCGAACCGTCAGCCTTCCCGGGCATCGGGGAGGCAAGATCCAATTGCATCAAAGCATCAACTCCCGGTCTTTCGTGACATTTTCCTCTGCAGTACCGCAGCCCGATCGGCGGGCATCAGGGACAGCCAGTAGGATACCAGAGAAAGCTCTCCGGTGGCTTGGGCTTGCTCCTCGGTCATACGAAAGATATCAATCACGTCCTGGTCTTCCATCTGCAGCAATATCTTGACTGCGTTTTCCGGCGGCATACCTACCAGATAATCCGAGTTCTGCTGCAGGTTTACTCTTCTATTTTCGAATGCCTGCAGACGTTCGTTAAACACTTTTTCCCGATCTTCGATCGTCGTTTCCCGCTCCTGCAACTGCTCGATCATCTGATTGATCTCCGCCCGGCTGGCTTCCAACTCCTGCTCCCAGGCGGTTAGCTCCTCGGAACGAATCGCCAGAGCTTCCAGCTGCTTGGCCATTCTCTCCTTTTCCAACAGCAGCGGGTCATCGGCATCCACCACGACCCTTTCCCCCCGGATCAGCGTGAACACCGGCGCCAGCAACCCTTTGGCATCCACGATTCCCAAGTAGTCAAACCACACCAACCCCCCCAACAAGAGAACGGCCACGAGGAGCAGAAGAATTACAATTCGAAAACCCGCTCCAACAGAACTGTAGTCCATCACGGCTCATTCCCCCCTCTTCTGGCTCTTCCTGACAAACCGGCTGGAGTTCATATCATCCACCGCCTTGAACTCCTCCAGCTTCCCCTGCCTGTAATAATCCGTCTCTCTCTTGCTTTTCAACTTTTCCAGAACCTTCTTGTCCCGAGAGACCTCTTGATATTTCTGCTGCACCTCGCCACGATGCCGCGTTTTCTCCTCGAGCTCCTTTTGCAGCTTCCTCTGCTCCTGACCCAGCCGGTTGATATAGTGCTCCTTGTAGGTCAGCACGGATAGATCCAGTTCGCTTCCTTTCCTGCTGTCTATATAGAACGCTCCCCGGGCTGCCTCACCGGTCTCGGTGATCTTTCGCGTCAAGCGGGTACACAAACCCGAAACCACCGCCAACTTGGCCAACCACTGCCGCTCCCGATACGAGCGGATCTCAAGTAGTCGCTCGAGCCCGAAGTGAAACCGCCTCACTTCCCAACTCCTCCTCCGGGATCGGAACTCCGGCAATCTCTCCCATTCGGACGTAGCTTTCCTCCATCGGATGCTTCTCCTCGATAGCCTGAATGAGGAACTCGTTGATCTCCGGCATCTTGGCAATGGCCTGATCGATCTCGGGATTCGATCCTTCTACGTACGCGCCGACATTGATCAGGTCCTCCGCCTCCCGGTAGGTCGCCAGCATTCGGCGCAAAGATCCGGCGGCCTTTTTGATGTTCGGTCCTGTTACCTTTTCGGCTAATCTGGATACGGACTGTAAGACATCCACGGCGGGGTAGTGATTTCGCTGGGAGAGGTTGCGGGCAAGCACGATGTGTCCGTCCAGGATACCTCGAACCGCATCGGAGACCGGTTCATCCAGATCGTCCCCTTCGACCAAGACGGCGTAGAACCCCGTCACCGTTCCCTTGGGAGAGGTGCCGCAGCGCTCCAGCAGTTTCGGCAGCAGTGAGAACACCGAGGGGGTGAATCCTCTGTTTGCCGGGGGTTCGCCTACCGCAAGTCCGATCTCCCGCTGTGCCCGGGCAAAACGGGTCACCGAATCGAAGAGCAGCATGACGTCCTTGCCCTGATCGCGGAAATACTCGGCGATGGCCGTGGCCACGTAGGCGCCGCGGATCCGGGACAGGGGGGGTTTGTTCGAAGAGGCAACCACGACCACGGATCGTTCCAGGCCTTCCGGGCCCAGGTCGTTTTCGATAAAGTCCCGGACCTCCCGGCCGCGTTCGCCGATCAGGGCAATGACGCTCACATCCGCGGTGGTATTGCGGGCAATCATTCCCAGAAGAGTGGATTTGCCGATTCCGCTGCCGGAAAATATCCCGGCCCTCTGTCCTTTGCCCATCGTGACCAGGGCGTCAATGGAACGGATGCCGGTTCCGATCTTCTCTTCGATGCGAGGCCTGCGCAGCACATCCGGCGGAGATTGATGGATCGGATACCATACGGAAGAACCGATATCTCCTTTCCCGTCGATGGGCTTTCCCATGCCGTCCAGTACTCTCCCCAGCAGCTTTTCGGAGACGGGAATGGACAGCTGCTCGCCCATGGCAATGACCTTGCAGCCTACGGTGATGCCCTCCATCTCGTCGTAGGGCATGATCTGCACGGTCCTGTCCCGCAAGCCGACGACCTCAGCCCAGATGATACGACGGCTGTCCGGAAGCACGATCTGGCACAACTCTCCCACAACCGCGCGGGGGCCCCTGGACTCCACGATGAGTCCCCCCTGAACCCTCTGTACCACGCCGGAATACTTGATGGGATCGATTCTCTCTAAGGTAAAGGCGTATTTGTCGAATAGTCCCACTTTTTCCCTCCCTGAAAAATGGGTTAGGATTCCCGCCTCGCTAGCCGCTATCCCTCCCCTTTGGAACGGATCGGCGCCAGCTCGACTATCTTCTCTTCGATCTCGTGGAGCTGCGAAGAAATCCGGGCGTCAATCTGACCGAAATCGGTCTCTATGATGCATCCGCCCCGATCCACCGAGCTGTCCTCGAGAACGGTCACGGATTTGACGTTCTCCACCATCTTCATAAAGTCGTTAATATGCTCAGAGGTAAGCTCCACGTCGGCCAGGTTCACCCGAATGACCACGTCGCCGCGGCTCTTGAGCTTGCGCAGCGCCTGGACCACGTTGTTGATTACCACGTTGCGCTGGTTTTCGGAGATCACCTTGATCACCTTCTTGGCAATCAACAGAACCAGATTGATGACCTGGGTCTCCGACTCCTGAATGATCTCGTTTCTCTTGTCGATGGCCCCGGAGATGATTTTCTGAAGCGTCTCCGCCAGGCGCTCCACTTCCCCACGACCCTCCTGGAAACCCTCTTCCCTTCCGTCGGCGTGCCCTTTGGCGAAAGCTTCCTTTTCTTCCTTCTCGACCTTGGCTTGGATCTCCGCTTCCAGCTCTTCCGCTTTTTTCCTGGCATCCTCGACAATGCGCTTGGCTTCGTCCTCCGCTTCCTGTCGGATCTTCTGAGCCTGATTGTTTTTGCGTTTTACCTCGTCAAAGGCGGCTCGCTCCGCCTCTTTTTTGATCGACTCCGCCTCCGCTTGAGCCGCCTCGGTCAGTCGGGCTTTCTCCTCTTCCCAGTTCTTTTTAAACTCGTCAGCCTCCCGCCGCAGGTCTTCCAAGGTGGGTCCGGTATACTCTTCCAGGCTCTCGATCTGCTCAAAGCTCTCTTCCGGCTCTACTTGAGGAGGTTTTATAAACACTTTGCGGGACTGATAGAGAATTTCATCCGCTCTAAAAACGTTCTTTGCCACGTGCACCTCGCCGCCGGCGCCGATTCGCCATCCATGGCTGCGCCGGCATTTCGACCTCCCTGTCTCAAACCACCAGTTCGTCCTCACCGGCCCGGGCGACCACGATTTCTCCCTGCTCCTCGAGCTTGCGGATAATCGAAACGATCCGCTGCTGGGATTCCTCGACATCCTTCAGGCGGATCGGCCCCATGTAGTCCATATCCTCTTTCAACAGGGTAGCGGCCCGCTTGCTCATATTCCGGAAGATCTTGTCCTGCACCTCCGAGTCCACTGCCTTCAGTGCCTTGGCCAGCTCCGTGGTGTCCACCTCCCGCAGCACCTTCTGTATGGCCCGGTCGTCCAGAAGCACGATATCCTCGAACACGAACATCCGCTTCTTGATATCCTCGGCCAGCTCCGGATCATCCTCTTCCAGCCGCTCGATGATCCCTTTCTCGGTGGAGCGATCCACCAGGTTGAGGATCTCCACGATGCTCTCCACCCCGCCGGCGGCGGTGTAGTCCTCCGAAGACAGGGTGGACAGCTTTTTCTCCAGCACCCGTTCGACCTCCCTTAAGATTTCCGGGGAGGTCCTGTCCATGGTGGCGATCCTCTTGGCCACGTCGGACTGCACCTCACTGGGCAGCGCGCCGAGGATCACCGATGCCTTGTTGGGCTCCAGGTAGGCCAGAATCAACGCGATGGTCTGGGGATGTTCCTGCTGAATGAAGTTGAGCAGGTGAGCCGGATCTGTTCTGCGGATGAAGTCGAAGGGACGCACCTGCAGGGAGCTGGTCAGACGGTTGATGATGTCTACGGCCTTCTGACTGCCTACGGATCTCTCCAGCAGCTCCCGGGCGTACTCGATACCGCCGGTGGAGATGAAGTCCTGAGCCATCATCAGCTCCTGGAACTCCATCAGCACCTGATCCCGATCCGCCGAGTCTATCGATTCGTTGCGGGCTATTTCGAAGGTCAGCTGCTCGATCTCATCATCCCGCAGGTGCTTGAAAATATCCGATGCGATATCATGTCCCAGGGTTATAATGAATATGGCTGCCTTCTGACGTCCTGTAAGCGCCTTTTTCGGTCCGCCGTGGCCTCTGAGTTTCTTCCCCGGCGGCGGTACCTGGACGGTAGCGCTTGCTTCCCTCTTTGCCATCTTCTACTCCTCCAACAGCCAGGTACGGATCAGCTGAGCCACGTCTTCGGGATGCTCCCGAGCCATGTTGATCGCATTCTCCTGCATCTCCATCCGAGCCCGTTCCTCGACGGATAGTTCGACCTCGGCACCCTCCTCCTCGGCTCTGCGCAGGGCCGCCTCGCGCATGGCCTGATGCTGCCGAGCCAGCTCTTCTTCCCGCAGCCGCCGTCTGCGCTCCAGCTCCTTTGCGATCAGCCGGTAGAGGATGGCGGCGAAAATGATCGCCCCGATGCCGATGATTACCGAGATGATCGTAGTGCGCATCTGCCGCTGACGGCGCAGTTGCTCATCCTCGGTTGCGAATTGGGCGGTCCTGTCGAAGGGGATATGCTCCACGGTTACCGAATCCCCCCGATCCCGATCGTAACCGACGGCATCCTTGATCAAGCTCTCAGCTTTACGCAGATCCTCCTCGCTGACCGGAGTGTACTCCCGCATGATACTGCCGTCGGGATTGAACTCCACCTGACCATCTTCATTGTATACCCTGCGCCACACTCCATCAATAGCCACGCCTGCGGTGATTCTATCGATGCTCCACGGGCTGCTCTCCTCATAGGTGCTTTTCTTGTTCACCACTTCGTTTTGAATCAGCGAGGATTGATCGTACTTGCCCACCAGATTCGAAAGATCCTTGTAGGCGGGAGGCGTCTGTCCCTCCTGACCCGGAGGGCCTTCCGGATTGAAACCCGTGCCCTCGAAATGCTCCTCCGTTACCTCTTTGGACAGGGTTATAGAGGGTACTACCTCGCTTTCGTCGAAGGGCGTGCGGGGGTTGTCCTTTTTCATGGTGACGGGGAAGTGCTCCTCCGTGTTCACCGTCTGCTTGCTCATGTCCAGGTTTATGTCCAGCTTGACGATCTCGACCCTGTCGAAGCTGAATATCGTGCGCAGTGCGGCCAGTATTTCCGCCTTGTACTGCTGCTCCAGCTCTTTCTTGGTTCTGAGCTCCCGACGAGCGATCTCGATCCGGTCCACGTCCTCCAGACCGGTGAAATCGTTCAGCTGGAGGCCGTTTTGATCGGTGATTACGATATTTTCATCCTTGAGCCCGGCCACGGCGAACTTGATGATCTTCACGATCCCCTCGATCTTCTTGCGGTTTTCCGCGATGTCGGAGCCCGGTTTTGGCGTGATGATCACCGAAGCGCTAACCGGATTCTGGTCCTCCTGGAAAAGTTCGCTCTTAGGCACCACCAGGGTCACACTGGCCGCATCCACATCGTCGAGGGCCAGGATGTGCTGCTCCAGGTTCCTGGTGAGGGCGCGCTGCAGGTTGACGTCCCGCTCGAAGTCCGTCAGGGTCCAGCGTTCCACATCGAAGATCGCCCAGGGATCCGTCCTGGGAGGAATCAGATCCTCCCGGATCAGGATTGCCCGGATCCGGCGAGCCGTGGTCTCGTCCTCCACGTAAATCATGTTCTCAGGGCTTACCTTGTAGGTCACCCCCTCTTCATCCAGGACCGTAACGATGCGGGCCAGGTTGTTCTCATCCGTGATCGGTGTGCCGATCAGCGTCACCATGGTCGGAGCCGAGCTGAACACGGCGATCAGGATGACCGCCAGAACCGCCACACCCACGATAGAAAACAGGATGACCTTCTGGGTAAGGCTCCACTTACCCCAAAGAGTCTTTAACTGATTGATTAGCTGTCTTAGCCACTCGTTCATTCTCCCCTCCCATTTTTGAACTCAACAGAAGCTGTTCTTTTTATCGAGTGTTGATAACCTCTTGATACGCCCGGATCGCCTTGTCCATGATCGCTTTGGTCATCGAAAGGGCCAGGTTGGCCTCGGCAATGGCCAC
>CAZPQC010000106.1:0-12911 GCA_964588525.1 uncultured Spirochaetaceae bacterium | reverse complement strand
CGGCCTGGGCGTCCCGGCAGGCCAGGGCTTCGAACAGGTTCTCCGCCTGGCGGAATGGCAGCTTGGTACGGGCGGCGATCCGCTCGATCACCCCGGGGGCGAGCTTCGGATGGGCGTTTAGCCCGGTACCAACGGCGGTTCCCCCCAGAGCCAGCTCTTCCAGGTGCGGCAGAGCGTTGCGCAAACGCTTCGCACCTTTGCGGATCTGGGAGGCATAGCCGGAAAACTCCTGCCCCAGGGTTATCGGCACCGCATCCTGCAGGTGGGTGCGGCCGATCTTGATCACTTCTGCGAAGGCTTCGGCCTTGGCGTTCAAGCTCCGCTCCAGCTCCTCCAGGGCTGCCAGCAGCTGCCCGGCGGCAATGCGGTCGGCGACATGGATGGCCGTGGGTATCACGTCGTTGGAGGACTGCCCGCGGTTCACATGATCGTTCGGGTGAACCGGCTTCTTGGTTCCCAGCGGCGAGCCCAGCAGCTCGTTGGCCCGGTTGGCGATCACCTCGTTGGCGTTCATGTTCCATGAGGTCCCGCTTCCGGTTTGAAATACATCGATCGGGAAGTGCTCGTTCCAGCGCCCGTCCCGCACCTCCCCGGCCGCTTTGGCGATAGCCTCGGCCAGATCCTTGGGCACCGTGCCCAGCTGAGCATTGACCTCAGCGGCGGTCTGCTTTATCAAGCCCAAGGCCTGGATCATCAGCGGCGGGATGCGTTTGTCCGATACGCCGAAGTTCTCGACGGCCCGTTGGGTTTGAGCGCCCCAGTAGGCCCAGGCCGGCAGAGCCACCTCTCCCATGGTATCGGATTCGCTGCGAATGCCCTGGTTGTTCTGTTCCACCTTCTACCTCCTTATCCTCACCCGCACCTCGCGGCCGGTTCAGCCGGTTCAAGGCTCAGGCCATATTGCGCAGCACCGTGTGGAGGATGCCTCCGTTTCGGTAGTAATCCAACTCCACCGGGGTGTCCAGACGGGCGATTACCGTGAAGCTCTTGGCCGCCCTTCCGTCACTCTGGGCGGTTACGGCGAGCTCCTGCCGCGGCCGTTCCACAGCCTCCACCGTGTACACCTCCTCCCCGGTCAGGCCGAGGCTCTCGGCATTCTCGCCCTCCTTGAACTGCAGGGGAAGCACACCCATACCGATCAGGTTGGAACGGTGGATACGCTCGTAGCTCTCGGCGATCACCGCCTTCACTCCCAGCAGGATCGTTCCCTTGGCCGCCCAATCCCGGGAGCTTCCCGACCCGTACTCCTTGCCCGCGATCACCAGCAGGGGCGTTTGATCCGCCTGATATTTCACCGAGGCATCGTAGATGAACATCTGCTCGTTCGTGGGCAGATAGCGGGTGTAGCCGCCCTCCACACCGGGAACCAGACGGTTGCGGATGCGGATGTTGCCGAAGGTCCCCCGGATCATCACCTCGTGGTTGCCTCTGCGGGATCCATAGGTGTTGAAATCCTCCACGCTCACACCCTGACTGATCAACCATTTGCCGGCTGGGCTGTCCTCCGGAATGGCCCCGGCCGGTGAAATATGGTCCGTAGTGACCGAATCTCCGAGTAACGCTAATACACGGGCCTCTTTGATATCCGGGAGGGACGGCAGCTGTTTGGCCAATCCGTCGAAGAAGCTGGGCTTGCGGATATAGGTGGAGGTCTCGTCCCAGGGGTAGCGGCTGCTCTCGCTGATCTTCACGGCGTTCCAGGTCTCGTTTCCGGAAAAGACATTGTCGTATTCCTGTTGGAACATCTGCGGGGAAACATGGGCAGCTACCGCCTTATCGATCTCCTGGTTGGTAGGCCATATATCTTTGAGGTACACGGGATTCTCGTTTCGGTCCAGACCGATGGGATCGTTCTGCAGATCGATGTCCATGGTGCCGGCCAGGGCATAGGCCACGACCAGAGGCGGGGAGGCCAGGTAGTTGGCCCTGACCTCCGGGTGGATCCGGCCCTCGAAGTTGCGGTTTCCCGACAGCACCGAGGTCACGGCAAGGTCCGCCTCGCGGATCGCCCGGCTGACCTCCGGGTGAAGGGGACCGGAGTTGCCGATGCAGGTGGTGCAGCCGTAGCCTACCAGGTGAAAGCCCAGGGCTTCCAGATAGGGGGTCAATCCCGCCTCCTCCAGATAGCGGGTCACTACCCGGGAGCCGGGGGCCAGGCTGGTCTTGGTGTACACCGGCACCTGAAGTCCCAGTTTGACGGCCTTTTTGGCCAGAATGCCCGCTGCCAGCATCACCGCCGGGTTGGAGGTGTTGGTGCAGCTGGTTATGGCGGCGATCACCACCGATCCATGCTGCAGAAAATCCCTGCGGCCCGATACCATCACGGGAATCCCCCCGGTCCGGGAGACTTCCCCGGCCGTCCCCTCCTCCCCGGCTGAGTCCACAGGCGTGCCGCCTTCATCCTCCCAGCGACTCTTCTCCTCGCTGCCGTTTGGGGACCGGAGGGTTTTCGCCACCTCCAGCCAGGCCCTGCGGGCGTCGGAGAGGGCTATGCGATCCTGGGGCCGTTTGGGACCGGCCAGGGAAGGCTCCACGGTGGCCAGATCCAGATCCAACACGTCGCTGTACTCGGGCTGGGGTGTCTTATCGGTGCGGAACAGCCCCTGCTCCTTGGTGTAGCGCTCCACCAGATCGAGCTGCTCCGCTTTCCTGCCCGTGAAGGAGAGGTACTTCAAGGTCTCCTCATCCACGGGAAAGAAGCCGGCGGTGGCCCCGTATTCCGGGGACATGTTGCCGATCGTGGCCCGATCGGCCACGCTCAGGGAGCTCAAACCCGGGCCGAAGTACTCAACGATCTTGCCCACCACGCCGTAGGAGCGCAAGCTTTGGGTCACGGTAAGCACCAGGTCCGTGGCCGTTACCCCGGCCGGCAGGCTGCCCGTCATCCTGACGCCGATCACCTCGGGAATGAGCATGTACAGCGGCTGGCCCAGGATGGCCGCCTCCGCCTCGATGCCGCCGACCCCCCAGCCCAGCACTCCGATCCCGTTGATCATCGGAGTGTGGGAGTCGGTACCGACCAGGGTGTCCGGAAAGGCGGTCCATTGACCGCCGACCCGGCGCCTCTCAACCACCCGGGCCAGATATTCGAGGTTGACCTGATGCACGATACCGGTGGCCGGGGGCACGACCTGGAAGCTCTCGAAGCTGCTCGCTCCCCAGCGCAGGAACTCGTAACGCTCCCGGTTGCGCTTGAACTCCATCTCCGAGTTTACGGCCAGGGCTTGCATGGTGGCGTAGCGGTCGACCTGAACGGAGTGGTCGATCACCAGATCGATGGGGATGATGGGATTGATCCTCTGGGGATCCCCGCCCAGGTCGGCCAGGGCGTCCCGCATCACCGCCAGGTCCACGATGGCCGGCACGCCCGTGAAATCCTGCATCACCACTCGAGCAGGCTTGAAGGGGATCTCCCGGTGCTTGGCCTCAATCGTGTTCCAGCGGCAGAGGGCCTTCAGATCCTCTTCGGTCACGGCGTAGCCGTCGATCTGGCGCAGCACCGACTCCAACAGAATTTTGATGGAAAAGGGCATGCGGGAGATCGGTCCCAGCCCCTGTTTTTCCAGCTGCTTCAGATCGTGGTAGACGAGTTTTCCAGATTTTGTGGAGAGAGTTTTTTCGCTCCCGATGGGATCGTATTTCTTGGACATCGTTTCGCTCCTGAGCCGGTATCCTCGAGGAATTTTAAACCGAAACTTCGATTAATATACCCAAGAAACGTGCTCAGGTTCAACGGAAGGGGATTGATTCTGGAACTCGATACCCAAGATCGAGAAAAATCGGTTGTATTGCAATCCCGCCAGTGCTGTGTTACACAGATAACTAGATTCCAACCAGGATGAAGATCAAAGTCAAGGCTGAGGATTTTGTCGTCCACGAAGAATCGACACTCTTGCCGTCACCTGAGCCTCAGGCGCATGCGGTCTTCCGGCTCACCAAGCAGGACTGGGACACCTTCGACCTGATCGATCTGCTCGCCCGAAGGCTCAAGATCCTCAAGCAGGACATATCGACCGGGGGCATCAAGGATCGATACGGCAAGACCGAGCAGCTGATCTCCATCAAGAACCATCGCGGGCTCGCAGCGGCGGTCACAACCTTACCGCCGGAGGAGAACTACAAACTCACCCTCCTCGGCTATCATGCTGCCGCGGTTACGGCCAGAGATATCCGGGGAAATCACTTCACCATCACCATCCGGGATATCGATCCTAACCATCTGGAGCGCCTCCTGGCCAATGCGGAAATCGTAAAACGTTGGGGGGTTCCCAACTACTACGACGAGCAGCGTTTCGGCAGCGCCCGCCACGGCAAGGGTTTCATGGGGAAAGAGATATTCCGGGGCAGCCGGGAAAAAGCCCTGCGTCTCTACTTCGAGCCTTCGAAGCTCGACGATCCCAGGGCCCGCAACCTGAAGTCCCGTGTTCTCGAGAATTGGGGTAGCTGGGACCGCTGCCTGGAAAGCGCTTTCGGGGAGCATCGGAGGATCCTCACCTACCTTTCCGAACACCGGCGGGCATTCCACAAAGCCCTGTCCCTGATCGACCGCCGCTTCCTCGTATTCGTCCTGAACGCCTATCAGTCCTTCCTCTTCAACCGAATCCTCTCCGAGTATCTGGAGGATCTGCAGCAGGAGC
Organism: uncultured Spirochaetaceae bacterium; assembly: GCA_964588525.1. Lineage (GTDB taxonomy): Bacteria > Spirochaetota > Spirochaetia > SZUA-6 > DRHE01 > JAFGQJ01. Next base: position 8,274 of record CAZPQC010000106.1, on the reverse strand, counting down.
ACGATTTGCACCTCGATCGGCTGCCCTACAGCCAGGGATGTTTTCTCTTCCACAGTGAGCTTCCGGAAGCGCTGTTCGATCAGCTTCGAGACTGTCACCTTCCCGTACCCGGCTGGGACACCCGGATCGAGGATCCCCGCATCGCCGAGATCACTGCCGAGGTTCTGGAGCGTGAGGGGATCGAGTTGAGGGATCTGAAGGTACGGCAGCTGTCCCGGCTCTACATCAACGGTGTCGAGCGTGCGGCGATCCTCCTGCCGGATAATTTTGTCGTGGCGGGTATCGGAGAGGACGAACTGTACGAAAACAGGAAGAAATTGACCTTGCAGTTCTTCCTGCCCCGGGGCGGATATGCTACCCTGATCGTCAGGCGTCTGGAGGCAGGCGGATAATCCGGGAGTAGATCTTAGAGAGACGATGCGGCACAGCCGCACCTGAAGAGGAGGAGAGAAGGCCATGATAAAACCCAAATCCCAGCCCCTGATCGCGGACCTGAAGGCGATCTCTCCGGTGGCCTGTCCCTGCGGGCAGGCCCGTCGGGCCTTCCTGGTTCCCGGCAACCAGGCGGCCTCGATCCACCTGGTGGACATCCAGATTGATCCGGTGGCGCACTACCACGAGAGGCACACGGAGATCTACTACATCCTCGAGGGGGAGGGATTCATCGAGCTGGACGGCCAGAAGACTCCGGTGAAGCCGGGCACGGCGATCCTTATTCCCCCTGGCGTTCGTCACCGCGCCCTCGGCAAGATCCGCCTGCTCAACGTCCCGATTCCGCCCTTCGACCCGGCGGACGAGCTGTTCGACTAGAAGCTTAGCCTAATCCGGAAACCAGAGTTTGCCGGGGCGGGCAAAGGCCCGCCTGCCCGCAAGCGCCCGGTGCAGAATGAAAAACACGATCAGGTAGAGCAGGATCAAGCCCAGCAGAGCCCAGTAAAAAAGTGGATTTTGCCGGGTATAGCCGTACATCATCAGATTGATCGCCAGGATATAGGGAATCACCAGAACGAAGGCGACTCCCGATCCGTACATGTAATCCACGGCCGCGGGGGTTTCGAACTCCGGATCGAGGATTCGCAGCAGGGCAAGACCGGTCGGCATGGTACCGGTGGATCCGCCGTAGATGACCATGGCCCGTTGGAAGCGGTGTTCGTCGAACAGGCGGGAGGCAAACCACAGAACGTAGCCGATGGTGAGCAGCCCGGCCAAGACCGCCATCACCAGGATGGGAAGCAGGTAGCGGGCCACGATCACCAGGGAGATCGCTCCTATGGCGGAGGCCACCAGGATGTCCACGGAGCTCCCGGCGATGCGGGTCAGGCTGCCGGAGTCCAGAATATGGTCGACCTTCAGTGCCCTGAACAGCTGCTTGGTTCCCAGAGCCAGCAGGGCCGCGAAGATGAAGGAGATTCCCCAGAGATTCACCGCCAGCTCTCTTCCTTCCGTTCCGGCGAAGGACAACAGGTAGGTCAGGGCTTTCAGCAGTAGAAAGGTCAGGAAATAGACTACGAACACCGTGCCCAGGTTGAAGGACAGGGTATCGATTGCTTCGGTTTCCGTAGTCAAACGCGACCCGGCGGGGGAGCGCTCACGCCGCCCGTAGATGCCGGAACGGACCCGGGCGGCTTTCAGCATCTCCCGATACTTCGCCCCCAGCCAGCCCTTGCGGATTCCGAGGTTGATCAGGAACACCCCGCCGAAACAGGCCCAGAGAAATCCCAGGGCGGCGAAGGTCAACCCGATCGTCCCGGCCCCTGCGAATCCCATATCCTCCCAGCCGATCCCGATCGAGTAGGCCTGGCCCGGACCCATCTCGAATCCCAGGGGGATAAAAAGCCCGAAACTGGGAGATATCCCGGGAATAACCAGGAAGATGAACAGGAAGGTCAGGGCAATGCCCAAAAGGGCTTGAAAGGAGAAGGAGGCCATGATCATCAGACCCGTAGACAGCACGCGCTTTCCCGCTCCCCGGCCGGGGGTGTTCCGCAGGCCCATGGCGATGAAGGACAGGCTCAGCAGATGGTAGATCAGGTCGCCGAGATGCTCCGTTCCCAGCCCGAGGTGCTGAGCAATATAGTTGTAGAAGATCAGGAGGATGAACCCGGCGGTCAAGGAATTGGGGATCAGAAAGCGCTGAAAGAAGGGGATCCGGGCGCGGATCAGGGTGGCCAGCAGGAGGCTCGAGGCAATCACCCCGAGGTGGACGAAGATCGACCAGTGGAAGCTCATAGCCGAGTTTAAACGGATTTCGTATTAGAACGCAACAGAACGGAAGGGGACCCGTGTGGGGCGGAAAATGTCGAGTCGAATCAGGACCTAGCGGGCGGATGGCGGCGCGCCGTTTTTCGCGACTCGCTTCGCGATGTCCATGATCCGCTGCAGTCGCCCCGGCGAGGGAGCAAACACGCGTTCCAGCACCTCCGGCGTGTAGTGTTTCTTCAGAAATTCCACCACCGGCAGCCGTCCTAGCCAGCAGTCCAGGATCCGGCCGCAAGGTTCTTCCCCTCCGGCGGCGCGGCAGTAGGAGAAATGGATGCAGTCCCCCAGACTTCTGCAGTAGGTTTCGTAATGGTCGTACTCGTCCATCTGCGGCTATCCCCCAATGGCTTGTATGGCATCCCACGGACGGCCTGATAAACACGTCCGTGGGATCCAAACTCATGCTGTGCAGCGCGTTCGGCCGCTTTGCGGCTCAGGCGCTGACGGGCTTCGGAAAATCCTTGATCTCTTCTAGAGCCTTGTGGATCTCCTCCTCGGGATACTCGTAGTCGTGGAGCTTTCCCTTTAAGTACAGATCATAGCCGCGCAGATCCATCAAGCCGTGCCCGCTCATATTGAACAGGATCACCTTCTCCTTGCCCTCCTCTTTGGCCTTCTTGGCTTCCCGGATTGTTACGGCCACCGCGTGGCTGGTCTCGGGAGCGATGATGATTCCCTCCGTACGGGCGAAGGTAATCGCAGCCTCATAGCACTCCAGCTGATGCACGGCTATGGGCTTCATCAGTCCCGCTGCAACCGCCTGGGAGACCTGGGGAGCCATACCGTGGTAGCGCAGTCCGCCGGCATGGATGGGCGGAGGCACGAAGGTGTGGCCCAGGGAGTGCATCGGCGCGATCGGCGCCACCTTGGCGGTGTCTCCGTAGTCATAGACGTAGGGCGCCTTGGTCAGGGTGGGACAGGAGTACGGTTCCACGGGTAAGATCTCGATCTGGGCTCCGTGGATCTTGTCATTGAGATAGGGAAAGGCCAGGCCGGAGAAGTTGCTGCCGCCGCCGGCGCAGCCGATCACCACGTCCACCTTCTTCTCCCCGATCTTCTCCATCTGCTTCTTGGCCTCCAGGCCGACGATGGTCTGATGCAGCAGGACGTGGGGCAGCACGCTGCCCAGGGAGTACTTGGTCTTGCCGCTTTCGTCGGCCATGGTCGCCTCGATGGCTTCGCTGATGGCGATGCCCAGACTGCCCGGGGAATCCGGATGCACCGCCAGGATGTCCCTGCCCGCCTGTGTCTCTTCGCTCGGGCTGGGAACGCAATCCGCGCCCCAGACCTGCATCATGGTCTTGCGGAATGGTTTCTGATCAAAGCTCACCCGGACCATGAACACCTTGCACTCCAGCCCAATGAGGGCGCAGGCAAAGGCCAGGGCACTTCCCCATTGACCGGCCCCCGTCTCCGTGGTGAGTTTTTCAACCCCGAACTGTTTGGCGTAGAAAGCCTGGGGCACGGCGGTATTGGGCTTGTGGCTGCCCGGGGGAGAGACCCCTTCGTTCTTGAAGTAGATCTTGGCAGGCGTGCCCAGGACCTTTTCCAGCCTGGTCGCCCGGTGCAGGGGTGATGGGCGCCACCGGAACAGTATCTCGAGCACCTCCTCGGGGATGTCGATCCAGCGATCCGTGCTCATGGATTGGGCCAGCAGATTCATGGGGAAAATCTTGCCCAGCCACTCCGGGGTTGCCGGTTTCAGATCCAGACCCAGGATCGGGTTCTTGAGGGGTAGATCCGCGTTCAGGTTGTACCACTGCCTGGGGATCTCATCTTCATTCAGGACTACTTTGATAGGCATACGCTTCCTCCTCTGATGGTTGTTTAGTCGTCCTCTGGTGTATCGTGTTCTACGTAACTGTCCAAGACCGTTTTGAAAGCAGAACCCCGTTTTTTCAGCTCCTTCGATCCCCGGGTGATCTTGCAGAGACTCATCCCCAGCTGCTCGGCGATTCTCCGCTGACTCATCCCGTCGTACAGCAGCTTCACCAGCTCCCAACGGCCGGCGATCTCCTTGATCTCGTACTTCGTCAGGATGCAGATCAGGAACTCACGGATCAGCTTTCGATCCTCGATCCTCGCCAGGACGGCGGCGATTTGATCAAGTGCTTCAAATTCTTCTCTCGTGTTACTATTCATAGAAACGTTACTACGAAAAGGAACGTTACTTCATAAAGAAACGTATGTCAAGGGATATCAGCGAAAAAACAGTGAAAAAAGTAAAAAAGTGAGGTTTGGTTACCCGTCGATCAGTTGCCGCAGCTTCCGCAGCAGTTCGACCCGCGAGAAGGGTTTTTGCAGCAAATCCCCCACCGGATCGCCGGAAAGCTCCGGACCTGTGACGTCCGCGGCGTATCCGGACAGGAAAAGCACGTTCAACTCGGGAAAGCGCTCTTTCAGCTTCCTGGCCAGGATTCTCCCGTTCATGCCAGGCATGACCACGTCTGTGATCAGGACACGTATTTCCTCCAATTCCTCTGCAGAGAGGTTCAGCGCTTGTTCCGCGTTGGAGGCGGAGACGACCCGATAGCCGCTGCGCTCCAAAATCGCCTCGGTCAAACGTCGCACCGTTTCCTCATCCTCGACAAGAAGGATCTTCTCCGTGCCCGCCAGCTCCCGGCCGGATTTCTCCGCAGCAGGTTTGGTAAGCACCTCGCCGGTGCTTGGTGGAAAATACAAGGTGAACCGCGCTCCGCGGTCAGGAGCATTCTCCGCATAGATATAGCCCAGGCTTTGCTTCACGATACCGTATACCGTGGAAAGCCCTAATCCGGTGCCTCGTCCCCGTTCCTTGGTCGTGAAAAAAGGTTCGAAGATCTGAGGCAGAACATCTTCCCCGATCCCGCTGCCCGTGTCGGTCATGGCCAACAGCACGTAGGATCCCTCATCCACCTCCGGGTGTTTCGACACAAACTCTGGACCCAGGCGGGTGTTTGCCGTTTCCAGACGCAGGCGTCCTCCCGCGGGCATGGCGTCCCGGGCATTGACGGCCAGATTCATGATCACCTGCTCGATCTGGTGGGGGTCGATACGAATCGGCGCCAGGTTGTCTTCCAGCTTCGTCTCCAACGCGATATCCTCCCCAATGAGACGCTGGAGTATCTTCTCCATGCCCCGCACAGTCTCATCTATATTTACAATACGGGGCCGGGATACCTGCTTTCGGCTGAAGGCAAGGAGATGCCCCGTCAATTGAGAGGCCTGCTCCCCGGCTTTGCGGATCTCCTCTACGGTCTCACGGACCGAAGATTCCAGGTCGTACTCGTTCAGCAGCAGTTCGCCGTAGCCTCGAATAACGGTTAAAAGATTGTTGAAGTCATGGGCGATACCGCCGGCCAGTCGTCCCACCGCCTCCATCTTCTGCGCTTGAATCAACTGAGCTTGAGTCTGTTGAAGCTCTGTGATGTTCTTCCCCAACTTGTCGATCAACGAGACCTTCTGCCAGGCCGCGGACAGCTGGTTGGCAAACGCCGTGATTGCCGGAACGTCCTCCGGAATGAGAGCCGTTGAGTGAACCCCGAAAAGGCCGACAACCCTACCCTCCTCCATCAGAGGTGCACCGATCGAACGGGTGACACCCAGAGTTTTCACGATCCGGCCCGCCAGATTCTTCACCGATTCGGGCACAATGGCGCGCATCAGTTCGGTGGAATCCTCCACGAACCGGGTCTCTCCCTTATCGATAACGGCGATCGCCTCTTCGATGCAGTCAATCGGCACCCTTACCTCTCGCGCCGTAATCCCCCACAATCGCTCCACCGCTTTGATCAACTTGGTTTCGAAACTCAGGTGTTCCACCTTGAGGACGTCTCGCCCTTCGTCCAGCAGCAAGATGGTCCATTTGTAGCCCAGCCGGTCGAACTCGCCAGCCACTGCAGCGATGATCTGCCGGTGGGTCAACGCCCCCTGCATGGCCAGCGCTACCTGGTTGAGGGCCTGGATCAACCGCTCCTTTCGCCTGCGTTCGGTGACATCCCGATAGATGCCGAAGATGGCTACCTGCTGTCCCTGAAAAAAAATCGGAGCCCCGAGGATGGAGACATCAACCAGACTGTGATCCTTCCTCCGCCGCACCGTTTCAATGAGGAACTCTGCGCCGTCCTCAGCCGTTTGACTTAACCCCACTCCTTCGGCTTGAAGATGCCCGGGGACGACAAGTTCGTCGATCGACCTGCCAATAGCCTCTTCTTCGCTATAGCCGAAAAGCCGGGAAAAGGCGTTGTTGATCCGCAAGATTCGCGTCTGATTGTCCGAAAGCACGATGGCTTCAGGGGTGCTTTCGTAGAATTGGGTCAGATAAGCTTCCTCGACCCGCAGAGCTCCCTCGGCCCGGGTCGCCGACTGCAGGCGCCGGGTCAGATCCCTGGCCAGGGTAAAGGCCAGAACTCCGGTGAGGAAAAGAAGCAGGCCTTTGAAAAGCTCGCACGGCGCTACATTCTGAAGCCACGAGGAAGTGCCGGGGGCATACTTGAACAGAAAGACCTGGGAATAGCGGAATGTCGCCACGATGAACAGGTACTGAATGGAAGCCAAAGCGCCGGCGAACAGCCCGTTTCGCGGGTCGTAGCGACGCAGGGACAGTAGAATCGCCGGAAAATACGCCGCGTACACGAAAGTGAAGGCGATCGAAGCCGTAGAAGGATCTCCGCTGCAGGTCAGGATCGCCAGGACCGCGAAGGAAATGGCGCTGACATCGATGGAGGAGGAGACAAAGGGGAGAAAGCTGCGATACCCCCGCCGATTCAAATAGGTGAATACGCCGAATGAGTAGAGCACGGCCAAGCCCATGATGGTCAGGTACAGGTACTCCAGCGCGGTTCCATGGAAGGTATTGGTAACGACCTTGCAGATGAGAAACGCCGCTGCAGCGCCGGAGGCAAGGACGATGCGGACAACGGCCACGATCCGTTCGGCCTGTAACCGATTTTCCCGCATCGCAATGAGGAAGCTGTGTTCTGTCGACGCTGTACCGGTGCTCACCATGGACTGCCAGAGAGCATCATGCTAGAGATTTGGATTTCCAGTGTCAAGCAGGGCTGTTCGACTAGGATTGCTGCTGTTTCGAATCTTGAATGGGAATTTCGCCGGCCTTTTGCAGGCCTAATTTGCAGAGGATCGGTCCCACGATTTCGAAGACGATGCTGGTTGCGGTAATGGTGGTGATGATCAGGGCACCGAGCTCGGCTCCCCACGGTTCCAGGGGTGTCAAGGTCTGCTTCACTACCAGGGCAAGTCCGATGGCGACACCGGCCTGAGAGAGAATACCCAGGCCCAGGTATTTGCGGATCTTCGGCTCGACCCGGCCGACAACGGCGCCGATCCAAGCCCCTCCCATAAGCCCCGCTGCTCTACTCACAATGTAGATCACACCAACCAGCCCAAGAGCGGGAAGCAGAGCCAGGTGGAGGTTCGATCCGGCCAACACGAAGAACAGTACGAACAGCAGAGGCATAACGTCGGTCAGCTCGTCCTTGATCTTCTCGGTAAGAGCCGGTGATTGGGTGTTTACGATGACCAGACCGACTACGAGATTGGTCAGGATCAAAGACAGGTGCAACACCTCGGAGATGCCTACATTGATGAGGACGGTGGCGAACGTAAGGATGAACAGGTCCCTTCCCTCGGCCAGCCTGCGGGCCAACAGGCGATAGGCAACGGCTACCACTGCACCGATCAAACAACTCAGACCGATCTCCAACAAAGGGGTAACGATCAACCGCCACAACGCTTCCGGCGCCTCGCCGTGTTGGTGCAACAGCAGGCTGCGGGCAATGGCAAAGGCGAAACCGAAGATGATGATTGCCAGTCCGTCATCAAAGCCGACCACTGCATAGAGCGCATTAGTCAGATTTCCCCTTGCCCTGAACTCCTGTATAACGGCTACTGTTCCGGCCGGCGCACTGGCCGGAGCCAGTGAGCCGAAAATCAGTGCCAGAGCAAGGTTGCGGGTCAGGAGAAACACCGCCGCCGTGACCACGGCGAAAGCCAGGAAGGATTCGGCGATGATGATGA
>CAZPQC010000105.1:0-13043 GCA_964588525.1 uncultured Spirochaetaceae bacterium | reverse complement strand
AAACTGGTAGAGGTCGATGTAGCCGGTTTGCAGACGCTGAAAAGAAAGCTCGATCTGCTCTCGGAGGGCTTCGGGTTCTCGAGCGGGTCCCTTGGTAAATACCAGTACGTCGGATCGGGGGTACTTCTTGATTGCTATGCCGATCCGCTCCTCCGAAGTCCCGTAGCCGGTGGCCGTGTCGATCCAGTTGAGACCCCCGTCCAGGGCCCGCCGGAGGACGTTGATGGACTGCTGTTCGCTGAGACGCTGGATGGGAATTCCCCCGAAGCCGATACGGGTAACCTGCAGTCCGCTCTTTCCCAGTCTGATCATTTTATTGCTCGTCATCCGGTTATTCTACCGCAGAGGCGGGTAACTAGCCAACCAATCTGCCGTGCTCCGGCCATCTCCACCGGCTGCTGGAGCTTCAGGTGGTTCGGCGCTGAGGAGTCGATGACGGCTTGTGGAGGATCAGCGCTTGAGCGGGCTGGTCTCCCGGGCCATGGTGCCGGTCTCCAGGATCTCCTGGATCTTGTAGGTGCCGTATTTCCGGGCTTTGAGAAATCCGTCCCAGGCGCTTTCGGCCAGCCGGCCCTCCCGCCACAGATCGAGGAGCCATTCCGCCGTGTACCCGGGATCCTCCTGGGGAATTCCGGCTTGAATCTCCAGCAGCCAGCGGCGGTTGAACACTTCCTGGGCTCCAATTGACGGGGACATGATCAGGGGGATACCCAGACCGCAGTAGAAGCTGAGCTCACTCGGTTTTGTCCAGAGGATGTCCGTGGATCGAATCGCCTGGCCGAACAGCTGGAAGTACTCCTCTTTGAGGGGACTGTAGATGATCCGCAGATGGGCACAGCCGGGAAGCAGCTCCTCCTTCAACTGGAGGAAGTAATGATGGACCTCCTCCCGAACGCCTGCCACCAGGTTGAGGGCGATCTCTCCGGATTCGAGCTTGTCCCGCAGGCTCCTGGCGATCTCATATCCGAACTCCTTCTGAGCCCCTGCCCCTCCGACGGCGTAGGTGATTGTCAGCTGGCGCTGTTTCTTGAAGCGGCAGTTGCCCTTGCCCAAAAAGTGAACCACGTTCCGGCCGTGGAGCGGCCAGAAGCGGTCGTTGGGATCGAGGTAGAACAGGCGCTGGGCCGCGTCGGCCCGCAGTACATCCAGGTTGGCGTTCCCAAGGATCGACAGGGGGAAAGGGAAACCGGTCAGGAAGATCCGCTCATCCGGTACCCCGTAGCTCTTCAGACGCATTACAGCCCGACCACAGGGCGCCAGATAGTGAATCCGGCTGCTGCGGGGATTTTCCGCCACCCAGGCCCGGCTGATCTCCGCATCGCAGATGATGCAGTAGATGCGGCTGTAGCCGGCCTTGTCCGCGGCAATCGCCGGAGCCAGGTAGGAGGTTATCAGTGGCAGGGGTTTGCTCTTGATTCTCTCGAGCATCCCTCTGCACAGGCCGCGATCGACGAAGCGACCCAATAGTTTGACCTGGTAGGAGGGGGAGGACATATCCCGCATCGGGTAGAAGGAGGGGATGCTCTGCAGGGCGTCGAGCATCCCGAACAGGGGTTTGCCAATGATGGGAGTTTTGTGAACCCGGGAAAGGAACTCGTACATGCTGCGCATCCGGTCCCAGAGCTTCTTCTCCGCCGGATCGCTGGCTACTGTTCCGCCCACCGTGATGATCCCTCCCTCGGCGAGATAGCGGAGGGGATAGGTGGCCCGCTGGTGACCAAGCCCCATGTCCACCGTGGCTACCCAGGCTTTCTGTATTTCCTGCTCTTGTGCCATTACGCTTTCTCCCTTTTTCTCTGGCTAGCCTATCGCAATCTTCGATCAGCAACTAAAATGAGGATTGCGATATCCTCTTCCAGCCGATTTTCGGCTGTCATCGTAATATCGGCACCTGTGGGGATTGAATACATCACAATTGCAGGACCCATCTCACGGGATCAGCCCGGCTACGAAGCGGGCCGTTGCCTGCCCCAGATCCGGCCGTCCGGCGTTTTGGTGGATGAACTCCACGATGCGGGTTCCAACGATTACTCCGTCGGCGTAGCGGGTTAGCCTGCGGGCATCCGCCCGAGTCTTCACGCCGATGCCGATGCAGATCGGCGTGTCGGTCAGCCTGCGGATCAGGCGGATGCGGTTTTCGACCGCCTCGCCGGCTGTCAACTCCAGTCCGGTGATCCCCAGTTGGGGCACGTAGTAGAGGAATCCGGAGGCGGAGGCGACGATACGCTTCAGACGTTCCTCGGGGGTCAGCTCCGAGGCCAGCAGTACCGTGCATAGATCCCGCTTCCGGGCCAGGTAAAAAAAATCGGGGTCCGCCTCCGGGGGCAGATCCGCGATGATGAATCCATCCACCCCCGCTGACCGAGCAGTTTGCAAACAGCGCTCCCTGCCGTACTGGAGGAACACGTTCCAGTAGCCCATGAGCAGGATGGGGAGATCGGTGAGCTGGCGCAGCGCAGACACGCGTTCGAAGATCTCCGCGAGGGTGACTCCCCGGGACAGAGCCCGGTTGGCCGCAGCCTGGATTATCGCTCCGTCGGCTATCGGATCGGAGAAGGGGACGCCGAGCTCCACGGCAGTGACCCCCACCCGCTCCAGCTCGCAGATGATGCCCCGCAGCGCTTCCCAGGAGGGCTCCCCGGCCATGATGTAGGCGATGAAAGCCTTTCCGCCCTGCTTGTTCAGCCGGCCCATCCGTTCCGTCAGCCTGTTCATGTTGCACCTCCTGCGTCGGGATGAGATTCGAGGAAGCGCGCAACCTGCTGGCAGTCCTTGTCGCCCCGCCCCGACAGGTTGACGATGATGATCCGCTCCCTGTCCATACCGGCGGCCTCCTTGCGGGCCTGAGCCAGGGCGTGGGCGCTCTCCAGGGCGGGCAGGATGCCCTCCAGGCGGGCCAGCTCCTGAAAGGCGGCCACGGCCTCGCCGTCCGTGGCGCTGACATAGCGAGCCCGCCCCGAGTCCTTCAAATGACAGTGTTCCGGACCCACGCCGGGGTAATCGAGGCCAGCGGAGATCGAATGGGTGGGATGAACCTGGCCGTGGGTGTCTTGCAGCAGGTACATGTGGCTGCCGTGAAACACACCCCGGGTGCCCAGAGTCAGGGTGGCGGCATGGCGGGGTGTGTCGATTCCGTCCCCCGCCGCCTCCACGCCGACCAGAGCCACCTCCCGGTCTTCCAGAAACTCGTAGAACAGCCCGATGGCGTTGCTGCCTCCATTGACGCAGGCCACGCAAAGATCCGGCAGGCGTCCCTCCTTGTCGAGGATCTGACGTTTCGCCTCCCGGCCGATCACCCGCTGGAAATCCCGCACGATCGTGGGGTAGGGATGGGGTCCCACGGTGGAGCCGAAGATGTAGTAGGTGCTCTTCAGATTCGTGACCCAATCACGGAAGGCCTCGTTGATGGCGTCTTTGAGGGTGCGGCTTCCGCTTTCAACGGGAACCACTTCGGTGCCCAGCAGGCGCATGCGGAACACGTTGAGGGACTGCCGTTCCACGTCCTCCTCCCCCATGTACACGGCGCACTCCATACCGAACAGAGCGGCCACCGTGGCGGTGGCTACGCCGTGCTGACCGGCACCGGTTTCGGCGATGATCCGTGTTTTCCCCATGCGCCGGGCCAGGAGGATCTGGCCGACCGTGTTGTTGATCTTATGGGCTCCGGTGTGATTCAGATCCTCCCGCTTCAGATAGATCCGGGCCCCGCCCCAGGCCTCGGTCAGGCGGGCGGCAAAGGTCAGAGGTGTGGGGCGGCCGTCGTACTCCGCCAGGTAGTGCTCGTACTGGGCCTGGAACTCCGGGTTCCTGATGGCCGACTCATACTCCGCCTCCAGCTGCTGGAGGGCCGGCATGATCATCTCCGGAACGAACTGTCCCCCGAAATCGCCGAAATATCCGACCCGTCGATCCTCTGTTTTGTTCTTCATCTGTTCCTCACTGCTTCGAAAAATGTTTTCATCTTTTGTCGATCCTTGATGCCCGGCCGGCTCTCCAGAGCGCTCGAGGCGTCCACTGCATAGGGCTGGACCGTCGCCACCGCGGCTTGCACGTTCTCCGGTCCCAGCCCTCCGGCCAGGAGGAAGCGTTTGTCCGGGAATGACTGAACGAGCTCCGCTGCCAGCTGCCAGTTTGCCCGTGCCCCGGTACCGCCGAGCTTGCCCTGCACGTACGGTTCCAGGAGGATGTAGGGGGTGCGATAGCTTTCGACCAGCTCGAAGATGCTCCGATCCCGGATGCGCAGGGCCTTGATCACGGGTAGCTCGAACCGGGCGCAGTACTCCGGGTCCTCATCTCCGTGCAGCTGCAGCACGGTCAGGTCGGCCCGTAGTGCAGCCTCTTCGATGAAGCATCTGTCTGCGTTGACGAACACCCCCACCCGCTCCACCTCCGACTGTTTTCCCTGATGCCCTTTCTCCGGGCTGCGCAGGATCGCCCCGGCCGTCTTCGGGGTTATCTGCCGGGGGCTGGGGGCGAAGATGAAGCCCAGATAATCGGCGCCAAGGGTAACGGCCAGCCGGGCATCCTCAGCGCGGGTGAGCCCGCAGATCTTGATTCGTACGCGGGGCGGTGCGGCCGCCTCGGCGAATTCCGCTTTCCCGTTTGCTTTCACGGCGAACCTTTGAGTCGGCGCAGCTCGAGCCCGGGATCTTCCGCCCGCATCAGCTGTTCGCCCACCAGGAAGGCGCGGATGCCCACGGTCTTCAGGCGGCGGATATCCTCCGGTCCCGAGATCCCGGATTCGCTCACCCCGGTGACCTGCCCGGGCAGGCCGCGCGCCAGATCGAGGCTGACGGCGATATCCACCTCGAAGCTGTGAAGGTTCCGGTTGTTGATGCCCACGATGCCGGCACCGCAGGCCAGAGCCCGACCGAGCTCCCTGGCGCAGTGAACCTCCACCAGAGCCTCCATGGACAGCTCCCGGCTCAGTTCGATCAGCTCGCTCAGGTTGCGGTCCTCCAGGGCGGCCACGATCAGCAGCAGGGCATCCGCCCCGGCTGCCCTGCTTTCATAAATCTGGTAGGGATCGAAGAGAAAATCCTTGCGCAGCAGGGGAAGCTTCCCAATTTTTCGCAGCGTCTTCAGATCCTCCAGGGAGCCGCCGAAGTGATCCTCCTCGGTGAGCACCGAATAGGCATCGGCTCCTCCTCTCTCGTACGCCCGGTGGATCTCCGCCAGGTCGAAGTGCGGCCGGATCACCCCCCGGCTGGGGGAACGGCGCTTGAACTCCGCGATGATGGCGATGGTGTTGTCTGAACTGCCTGCGTGGCTATCGGCCGGCGCCCCGGAGTGCGCGGCGTCTTGCCGGGGATCCAATGCGGCCCGGAAGTTCCGGGGCGGCGGCAGATCCCGGCAGCGCCGTGCCAGCTCCCCTCGGGGAATCCGCCGCCTGCTCTCCTGCAGCCGTGCCGCCTTGTCCGCCAGTATGCGCTCGAGGATCGAGGGAAGCTCCAGTGGGCGGCCATCGATCCGGGATTCAGAACCGGATTCAGGCATTGCTCAGCTTCCTCAGGGCTTCGAGCTTGATCAGGGCTTTGCCCGAAGCCAGGGAATCCCTGGCCAGCTCGAGACCTTCGACCAGGGTTTCCGCCCCGCCGCCGACGTAGATAGCCGCGGCAGCGTTGAGCAGGGCCACCTCCCGGCGGGGCCCGCTATCCTTCCCTTCCAGGATGTCGAGGAGGATGCGGGCGTTCTCCTCGACCGTGCCTCCGGCCAGTTCTTCGGGCCGGCACAGCTGCAGGCCCAGATCGGCGGGATCGAGAACCCATTCCCGGAGCTGCCCGTCCTTGAGCTCGGTTACATAGGTCGATCCGGTCAGGGTGATCTCGTCCAATCCGTCCGATCCGTGGACCACCAAGGCCCGCTCGACACCGACGTTCTTGAGGGCTCCGGCCATGATCGGAACGAGCTTCCGGTCGAACACGCCGAGAACCTGGGCCTGGGCGAAGGCTGGATTGGACAGGGGGCCAAGGATGTTGAAGATGCTGCGGACGCCGATCTCCCGGCGGGGGCCGATGACGTGGCGCATGGCGCTGTGCAGCTTGGGGGCGAAGAGGAAGCCGATCCCAGCCTGATTGATGCAGTGGGCCATCTTTCCGGCCTCTATTCCGGTGTTGACCCCCAGCTCCCGCAGCACGTCGGCCGAGCCGCAGCGGCTGGAGACCGACCGATTTCCGTGCTTGGCGATGGGAACACCGGCACCTGAGGCGATCAGGGCGGCAGCCGTGGAGACGTTGAAGGTATGGGCGCCGTCTCCTCCGGTGCCGCAGGTATCCACGACTTTGAAGCCGGGAGGAATCGGTACGTGGGTTGCTTTGTCGCGCATTACCTCGGTGGCCGCGCTGATCTCCTCCACGGTCTCCCCCTTGATGCTCATGGCGGCGAGAAACGCCCCGGTCTGGGCCGGGGTTGCCTCCCCGTCCATGAGGATGCGCATGACTGTGATCATCTCTCCGCGGTTGAGATCTTCCCCCTTTACCAGCCTGGCGATTGCCTGCTTCATGTCGATCGCCGGGCCCTCCTTGATCCGCTCGAGGAAGTTCCGGATCATCCGCCTGCCAACCGCCGTGGCCACCGATTCGGGGTGAAATTGGACTCCCTCCACCTCGTACTGCCTGTGCCGGACGGCCATGATCTCCCCCTCCGCGGTCCACGCGCTCACCTCGAGTGAATCGGGGAGGCTCCTGGGCTCGATGATCAGGCTGTGGTAACGCACCGCCGGAAAAACCGGCGGCAGGCTGGAGAAGAGGGTGCGGGAGTCGTGGAGGATGTCGCTGGGCTTACCGTGCATCAGCCGGCTGGCTTGAACGATCCGTGCCCCGAAGGCGGCGCCCACGGCCTGATGTCCAAGGCACACACCCAGGACCGGAATCTTGCCGGCGAAATGGCGGATCATCTCCACCGAAATCCCGGCCTCATTCGGCGTGCCCGGCCCCGGCGAGATCACCAGATAGTCCGGACCCAGGCGCTCCGCCTCTTCCGAAGTCAGCCCGTCATTCCGGAAGACCCGTACCTCCTGGCCCAGCTCCCCGAACAGCTGCACCAGGTTGTAGGTGAAGGAGTCGTAGTTGTCGATCATGAGGATCACAGCGTTCCTCCTCTGGCCATCTGGATAGCCCGAAACAGGGCTTGGGCCTTGTTCAGAGTTTCCTCGTATTCCCGTTCAGGAATCGAGTCGGCCACGATTCCCGCACCGGCCTGAACGTAGACTCTGTCCCCGCTGACCAGCATCGTGCGGATGGTAATGCAGGAATCGAAGTTGCCGTTGAAGCTGAAGTAGCCCACCAACCCGGCGTAGGGTCCGCGCCGGGTCGGCTCCAGCTCTTCGATGATTTCCATGGCCCGGATCTTCGGCGCCCCGCTGACGGTGCCGGCCGGAAAGGTGGCGGCGATCAGGTCGAAGGCATCCCGGTTTTCTTCCAGAGCGCCCCCCACGTCGCTGACTATGTGCATCACGTGGGAGTATCGCTCCACCACCATGAACTCGGTAACCCGCACGCTGCCGTAGCGGCAGACCCTGCCGATATCATTGCGGGCCAGGTCGACCAGCATCAGATGCTCGGACCGTTCCTTTTCATCCGCCAGCAGCTCTTTTTCCAGACGCATGTCTTCCTCCACGGTGACGCCCCGGGCGCGGGTGCCGGCGATCGGCCTGATTGTAACATCTCCGCCGAAGGAACGGACGTGAATCTCCGGCGAGGCTCCCACCAGTTTGGTATCCCCGAAGTGGAGGTAGAACATGTAGGGGGAGGGATTCACGATGCGCAGCGCCCGGTACAGGCTGAAGGCATCCCCTGCGAAGGTCGAATCCAGCCGTTGGGACAGCACGGCCTGGATGATATCCCCCCGCTGGATATAGTCTTTGCAGGTCCTCACGGCCTCGAGAAAGTCCTGTCGTTCGAAGTTGGAGTTGGGATGCTCCTCCCCCTGTACCCGCCCGTTTTGTCTCTGAGCCTCCGGCAGCGGGCGCCGAAGATCGGCGAGAATCTGCCGAAGGACACCCGCGGCCTGGTCGTAGAGAAGATCGAGGTTGTCCCCGGGGCGAGCCTGCAGGTTGTGCATTACCGTGAGCTTGTGGCTGACATTATCGAAGGCCACGATCGTATCGGTGAACATGAACAGCATGTCCGGCACGCCCAGATCATCCGGGTTGGTTTCGGGAAGACTCTCCAGCTGCCGCACCGCATCGTAAGCGATGTAGCCTACCGCTCCGCCGGCAAAGGGGGGAAGGGCGGGGTCCGACACGGGCACAAACTCTTCGGTCAGCTTCTTCAGCTCTCCCAGGGCATCGGCGGATTCGATCGCCGTGACCCGGGATCCCCTGCGGATCGTTACCTTGCCTCCCCGGGCTTCGAAGATGATGCTCGGGTCCCGTCCCAGGAAGCTGTAACGGCCGACCTGGGTTCCCCCTTCCACGGATTCGAGCAGAAAGGTGTTCTCTCCCCGTCTCAGCTTGAGGTAGGCGGAAACCGGCGTCTCCAGATCGGCGTACACCTCCGTGTAGACGGGAATCAGGTTTCCTTCTCCGGCCTTCTGTTTGAACTCCTGCCGGCTCGGTAGTACGGTCATCGTCTCCTCCCAATCTCACTCGGCCTCGGCTCGCTTCCCCCGCAGCGTGCCCAGGTTCCATTACCAACCCGCTGCCGCCGGGGGCAATAAAAAAAGCCATGCATCGCATGGCTTGCGCTTGTTTTTTATGCCCTTACAAGCAAAAAGCCGGGCGACCCGAAATCATCGAACCGCCGCGGCTCTGACCTGAATATACAAAGCGTCAGGCTAACCGGACGGCCCAGGGGGGAAGGACCACCACGACCACACGCAATGTAATTCGTTTCTATTCATAGTAACATCAGGATCATAGCAGCATCGCGATTTTTTGGCAATAGGTTCCGACAAAAAAAATAGAAAAATCGGTGCCCTCGCCGCCGATGTGAGGGCTACAGCAGCCCGACCCGGGTACCGACCTTGGTAAAAGCCTCGAGGGCCCGGTCCATATCCTCCCGGTTCAAGGCCGCGGAGGCCTGTACCCTCAGCCTGGCCGTGCCTTCCGGCACCACCGGAAAGCCGAAGCCGGTGACGAACACCCCCTCATCCAGAAGTTGCTCGCTCATGCGAATGGCAAAGGAGGTCTCCCCCACCAGGATCGGGATGATCGCAGAGGGCGCATCGAGGGACTGGAACCCCCGCTCCCGAAGTCCCTTGCGCAGGTAGGCGGCGTTGTCATGAAGCTTCTTCACCAGTGAAGGGTTCGCTTCGAGCACCTCCACGGCCTTCATGGCGCTGGCGGCGATCGTTGCCGGCAGGGCATTGGAGAAGATCTGCGGACGGGAGGACTGGGTGAGCAGCTCGATGACCTGGGTGCTGGAGGCGACGAATCCACCGGCCGCGCCGCCCAGGGCCTTGCCCAGGGTACCGGTGATCACATCCACCTGGCCGAGAAGGCCGAAGTGCTCGGCCACGCCCCGGCCCGCCCGGCCCATAACACCGGTTCCGTGGGAGTCGTCCACCAGGGTCACGGCGTTGTACTTGCGGGCCAGTTCCACGATCGCCGGTAGAGGGGCCAGGTCTCCCTCCATGCTGAACACGCCGTCGCTGACGATCAAACGGGTTCCTGCATCCTGAGAGCTTTGCAGCCGCTGTTCCAGTTCCTCCATGTCGGCGTGCTTGTAGATCAATCTGCGCGCGTTGCTCAGGCGCACGCCGTCGATGATGCTGGCGTGGTTCAGAGCATCTGAGATGATTGCATCCCCCTCACCGACCAGAACCGGGATTGCCCCGGTATTGGCATTCCAGCAGGACACGTAGCTCAAGGAAGCCTCTGTGCCCATGAAGGCTGCCAACTTGTGCTCCAGCTCGCGATGTATGGAAAAGGTCCCGCAGATGAAGCGAACCGAAGCCGTACCGGCTCCGTAGCGTTCCAGCGCTTCCTGTCCCGCCCGGATCACCTGCGGGTGATTGGCCAAACCGAGGTAGTTGTTGGAGGATAGAATGATGATGTCCCCCTTTCCCTCCATCCGCACCCGGGCATCCATCGGGCTTTGCAGGTAACGCAGGCGTTTCAGGGTGCCCTTGTTCTTCATCTCTTCGATCATTACGCCCAGGGATCTGTGATAATCTTTATTCATACTTCCATGATAGTACCACCGCGACCGCTGCGTCCAGGCAGGGTTCGCCCGTAGGCCCTGGGAAAAGTGGTAAAATTTAAAGCCGCTTTAAATATTGCTGGAAACCTGAGGGTTTCGGGTTCGGCTCATGGAAATCCGCAAGGCTATGTCGAGCCCCGCGCACACGAGCCCCGCGCACGCTTGACGAGACGGTGCGGGACCGATACGCTGCACTTTGCTATGAGCGAGTACATCATCAGCGGGATTCAGCAGATCGGCGCCGGCATCCCGGATCTGTCCGGTGCCTTCCGCTGGTACCGGAAAAAGCTTGGTTTCGACATCCGGGTATTCGAAGACGACGGAGAAGCGGCCCTGATGCTGCCCTACACCGGGGGAAAGCCAAGAGCCCGGCATGCTGTCCTGGCGCTGAACCTGCAGGGCGGGGGCGGCCTGGAGGTCTGGCAGTCGAAAGGGAGAAAAACAGAGGCTCCGGATTTTCACGTTCAGCCGGGAGATCTGGGCATCTTCGCAGCCCGGATCAAGGCGCGCGATGTGCATCGGGCTTTCGACTTTCTGAAAAAGGAGCAGGCGGAGCTGCTTGGGGGAGTCGCAACCGACCCTGTCGGAGAAGCCCATTTCTTTATAAGAGATCCCTTCGGGCTGATCTTTCAGGTCGTCGGGGGCAATGGCTGGTTCTCGAAAACCAGGTTTCCCACCGGCGGAGCGGCGGGCTGCCTGATCGGGACCGCCGATGTGGGAAAGGCGCGGGAGTTCTATGCCGAGATCCTGGGATACGACAGCGTACTGTATGACGAAACGGGAACGTTCGCAGATCTCGAGCCCCTTCCCGGCGGAAGCGGAACGTTTCGGCGTGTACTTCTGGCCCACAGCCGGCCCCGCCGGGGAGCATTTGCGCCCGTCCTGGGACCGACGAAGATCGAGCTGTTACAGGCGTTGGATCGGCGGCCCAGAAAGATATTCGCCGGTCGCTACTGGGGTGATTTGGGGTTCATTCATGTCTGTTTCGACGTGAACGGGATGGATGATTTGAAAGCTCACTGCGATCAGCTCGGCTACCCCTTCACCGTGGACAGCGGAAGCGGTTTCGATATGGGGGATTCCGCCGGGCGGTTCGCCTACACCGAAGACCCGGACGGGACCCTAATCGAGTTCGTGGAAGCCCACAAGCTGGAGATCGTGAAGAAGTGGGGCTGGTATTTGGATCTCGGCAAAAGGCGCCCCGACAAGGCGCTGCCCCGCTGGATGTTGAGGAGCTTGGCCCTCAACAGGGTAAAGGACTAAAAGCCGCTTCGCCCTCCGCAGCTGGTACTACGCCTTCAGCGGGCGGGTGTGGATGCCGCACTCTCCACCGCACTTGCTCGTTCCCACCCAGCGGCCGGCCCGCTCGTTGTCGTCGGTGGTAATCTTTGTGCAGGGTGCGCAGCCTAGAGAGCGATATCCTCTGGCATAGAGCGGATTGACCTCCACGTTGTTGAGCGCCAGATACTGCCAGACCTCCCGTTCCTTCCACAGCAGGATCGGGTTCAGCTTGAACAGTCCCAGGTCCCGCTGCTCCACCTCCTTGTAGTCTGTACGGGTTCTGCCTTCGGTGCAGCGCAGCCCCGTCACCCAGCAGCGCACCCCCATCTCTTCGATTGCCCAGCGCGTAGGTTTGACCTTCAAAAGCTCGCAGCAGCGATCCGGATCCGTGTTGTACAGATCCTTCGGGATTTTTTCGTCGTTTTTATAAACCCGAAGTTCGGGATAGGCTCGAATCTGTTCGTTCATGAACTCCTTGGTCTCTTTCGGCTTAAAGCGGGTGGTGACGATGAAACCTCGAATTGCACGGTTCACCTGCTTGGCCAGGTGCCAGACCGCTACGGAATCTTTACCCAGGCTGTTGGCCACGACCAGCGCATCACCGAACTCGCGATAGGCATTCTCGATCAAGGCCAGAGAACGCTCAACCTTCTCATTGAATGTGAGTTTGTCTACAAGATATGCCGGGGGGTTTTTTTCTCTAACTGCATTCATGCGATTGTCTCCTCTCATCTTCTGAAAAAGATTGAAATGGAACATAGCAGAATACCGGACACAGTCTGGGCGAACTGCAGGTTTCCTGTCAAGATGGGGAGTGTTGGAAAATTGAAAATTCATCAAAATAAAATTTTTAAAGCCGAATATTTGAATATAATATTCAAATATTCAATCAGCGAAAAAAATAGACTTTTCTTTTTTATAGTTTCGTGGTACGTTTCAAGGAGAATATTCGGGCTAAAGTTGTTTGGGGAGGAATAAAGATGAAGAATCAGGAAGCCACAATTGAAAAAAAACCACGATTGAGAAAGAGAATAATTACGCCTTTGCATCCTCAGTTGAAAGAGAAGGGTATGCCGGATCTGTTTGACAAGTGTCGCGGCGAAGGCGGCTACTTCGGCTACTTCAGAGCCCGCAACGATATGTTCTTTTCCAGGCCGGTATTGGACGGAGTTCCCGGCCCGCGTATGAAGTATCAGGGGAAAGAAGTCATTATGTGGGCGATCAACAACTATCTGGGGCTCGCCGGCAACGAGGAGGTGAGGAACGCGGCTCGAAAGTCCCTGGAGACCTGGGGGACCTTCACACCCATGGGTTCCCGGATGCTGACAGGGAATACGGACCGGCACATCGCCCTTGAGAGCAAACTGGCGGCCTACCTGCAGAAACCTGCCGCGGCGTTGTTCAACTACGGCTATCTCGGGGTCATGGGCACGATCAGTGCTCTGACCGGACGGGACGATGTGATCGTAATGGATCGCCTGAGTCACGCCAGCATTGTTGACGGTACGATCCTGGCCTCCGCGGGCAAGAGATTCCGGCCCTTCAAGCACAATGACATGAATCACCTGGAGCATCATCTCAAAGCCGCTAACCGCCTTCGCAAGGGGGGCATCCTGATCG
>CAZPQC010000104.1:0-13385 GCA_964588525.1 uncultured Spirochaetaceae bacterium | reverse complement strand
TGATCGAATGCAGCAACTGCGGAAACAGGGTGCTACGCCATAGAGTCTGTCCGAAATGCGGATTCTATCGGGGCAAACAAATACTTGAGCCGGAAGAACTGGCTTAAACCAGCAACCTTTAGGAGGGAGAAACATGGCTGACGATCTTTTCGAAAAAATGAAGAAGCTGATCGCCGATCGTTTGGAAATTGAGGAATCAAAGATCACCCTCGATTCCTCTTTCCGCCAAGATCTGGGCGCCGACAGCCTGGACACCTACGAGCTCGTGTACGCTATTGAAGAGGAACTCGGCATTACCATTCCGGATGAAAAGGCGAACGAGTTCAACACTGTACGGGATGCGCTCGATTTCATAAAATCAGAACTGGACAAAAAATAATCCGGTGACTTCGTCCCTGAAGGGATTACCCTTCACAGCTCCTGTGCCCGGGGGAGAACGTAAAAAGGAGCTGCAGCTTTTTCAAAAACACGCACAGATAAGGTTCAAGAGCCTTGCGCTCTTGAACCTTGCTTTTTCTCACCGTTCCTTCGCCAACGAAAGCGCCGGGGAGGTAGACAACAACGAAAAACTCGAGTTTTTCGGCGACTCGGTACTGGGACTGGTTGTGAGCGAGTACCTGGTGACCGCCCTTCCGGACAAGAGCGAAGGTGACATGGCCAAGATCAAGTCCCACGTGGTAAGCGAGGAAAGCCTGGCGGAGATCGGCAGAACCCTGCGGGTGGACAACTTCATCCTGATCGGCAAGGGAGAGGAGTACTCCGGCGGGAGATCCAAGAAGGCCCTGATCGCCGATGCCGTGGAGGCCATCATCGGCGCCTACTATCTGGATTCGGGATTCAAGGCGGTGCGGATCTTCATCCGCAATCTGCTCATTCCCCAGATCAACGAGGTCCTTGAGGATCGGCACAGGAAGGACTACAAGACCCTGCTGCAGGAATACGTGCAGAAGCGCTTCAAGAGTTATCCCCGCTACCGTATCATCCACCGAAAAGGTCCGGATCACAACCGCACCTTCTGGATCGAAGTCACGATCGGGAAGAGGACCTACGGACCGGGTACGGGGAAGAACAAGAAAGAGGCGGAACAGCAGGCCGCCGAGGTAGCCTTCAAGGCGCTCACCGAGAGGCAGAAGGGACGTCAATCTTCCCGCAGCCGGGCTTCATAGAATCGTTTGGCAATCTTCAACAACCGTCCCCGCTCATTCTGCTCGGGATCGTCCAGCACGCTCTCCAAGAGGGCCTCCAGAACGATCCCGATTTTCGGTCCCCGAGGGATCCCGAGCTCAAGCTTGAGATCATCCCCGTTGACAGCCAGATCCTTGAGACTCAAGGCACCGTCTTCGGCCAGAACCTCCTCGATTCGCTTCTCCAGGGCGATCAGCGAGGTGGAAACGAAACGCTCCCCGATCATGGCGAGCTGATCCGCCCGGCGAAGGGCCAGGATATCCGTGATATTGTCCGTCCCAACCCTGGCTACGAAGCGGCGCACCGCCGCATCGCTCCAGCTGTCCTCGTAGTGGAACATGTGCTGGGCTACCAGGTGGCTGACCCGCTTCACCACGTGGTTCGGGAAGCGCAGGCGGCGAAGCACCCGCTCGGCCAGCCGGGCTGAAAGCTCCTCGTGCCGGTGAAAGTGGATTGCTCCTTCCGGGGTGCGGGTCATGGTCCGGGGCTTACCCAGATCGTGCAGCAGGGCTGCCAGCCGAACCACCAGGTTGTCCCGGGGTGCGGCATCGCAGGCATAAAGCAGATGATGGTACAGGTCGTAGCGGTGCAGCTCCCCCTGGCTCACCTCCTGACAGGCGATGAGCTCGGGCATGAAGAGTAGGAGCAGGCCGCAGTCGTTCAGTCGTTCTAAGCCGATCGAGGGGGTCGGAGCCTCCAGGATGCGAATAAACTCGTCCCGGATGCGCTCCGCGGAAACCTGCTTCACGGTATCGATGCTGCGGGGAATGCAGGCAAAGGTGTGCTCTTCAATTCTGAAACCCAGCTGGGCGGCGAATCGACAGGCGCGGATCGGCCGCAGGCCGTCCTCCTGAAAGCGCTCCAGTGGATCGCCGATTGCCCGGATGATTCCCGCTTTCAAATCCGCACGGCCCGCATGGGGATCCAGCAGACGGCGTTCCCGCAGGTCGTAAGCCATGGCGTTGATCGTGAAGTCCCGGCGTTTGAGGTCTTCCTGGATAGAAGGAGTGAAGGTCACCGAGTCGGGTCGGCGGCCGTCTAGGTAATCCCGGTCGATGCGGAAGGTTGTCACCTCGAAGCGGGTGCCTTTGAACAGGACGGTAACGGTGCCGTGCTTGATTCCGGTGGGAATCACGCGGCGGAAAAACTTCGTCACCTCATCGGGAAGCGCGTCGGTAGCGATGTCATAATCCTGGACTTCGCGCCCCATCAGCATGTCTCGGACGGCTCCCCCGACCAGGTAGCACTGATGACCGGCTCGGATAAAAAAAGTGGAAAAATCGTTTACGACCCGCGGGATTCTCAAGCTGTAGTCCCCCATAGATGGTTGTCCGAAGCCCTCCAAGCTGTCAAGAAGCACGAAAAAAAGAGCCGTCCCTGATGAGGGAACGGCCCTTTTGGTACCTGCGCCAGAGGAGGGCGCGTTGCCCGCTGCCTTACCGCAGCAGTTCGAGTACCGTCTGCGGCTTGACGTTGGCTTGAGCGAGCATAGCCATGGAGGACTGGATCAGTATCTGGTTCTTTACGAAACTGACCATCTGCTCTGCCATGTCCGTGTCCCGGATGCGGGATTCGGAAGCCTGCAGGTTCTCGGCGCCCACGGCCAGTCCCTTCATGGCGTATTCCAGACGGTTCTGGTACGCCCCCATGTCGGCCCGCTGCTTGTTTACGAGCATGAGGGCCTCGTCCACCAGCCCGATGGCCTGGTTGGCCCGATCGGGGCTGGAGATGGAGATGAAGGTCGCCGTGTGCGGGGGTCCGTTGGGATTCTGCAATCCCAACCCTTGAGCGGTCATGGTACCGATGTACATCCGCTCGCGCTGGTCCATGTTCGCCCCGATATGCAGCCACATGCTGGCTGTAACGACGTTCTCCCCGTTGAAGCGGGCGAAGCGTCCCGTCAGAAGGTTCATGCCGTTGAACTGGGCGTGGGAGGCGATTCGGTTCACCTCATCGATCAGGGCGGAGACCTCCACCTGGATTTGCATCCGATCCTCGTCGGAGTAGATGCCGTTGGCGGCCTGGACAGCCAGCTCGCGTATGCGCTGCAGGATGTCCGATGACTCCTGGAGATAGCCCTCGGCGGTCTGGATGAAGGAAATGCCGTCCAAGGCATTCTTCTCAGCCCGCTGGAGCCCCCGTACCTGGGCGCGCATCTTTTCAGACACGGCCAGGCCGGAGGCGTCGTCCCCGGCGCGGTTGATCCGCATTCCGGAGGACAGCTTCTCCATGTCCTTGTCGATTGCCCAAGAGTTCCATTTCTCCTGACGGTGGGCAAAGATGGCACTCATGTTGTGGTTGATGATCATTCAATCCTCCTTGATTGAATCGGTATTGCCTGGACATCCATGTCCAGGTTCCCGGGCGTGCCGACCCGGTAGGAAGCGTCCGCTTCCTCTATTACTAGTCGGAACAATTTAAAAATTTCAAAGCAGTTTCTTTACGATATCCACGAAAGTGGATAAGATTTGAATCGGCATGAGAGAGGGTGTCGGCTTACTGCTGCTCGGAGGGGAAGGGCCGCCGCGGGATCTGCTGGAACCGGTTCTAGCAAGCGTGGTCTTCACGATTGCCGCCGATTCCGGTTTCGATTTGGCCAGAAAATTGAAAATCCTGCCGGATCTGCTGGTGGGGGATTTCGACTCTTTGGAGCCCTCGAAGGAACTGGAGGATTATCCGGAAAAGCGAATCCGGCGTTATCCGCGGGACAAAGATGAGACCGATGCGGAGCTGGGCCTCCAGGCTCTGTGGGACATGGGTATACAGCGAACCGTCGTAGCCGGAGGCGGCGGCGGCAGGGTGGATCATCTTTTGGCACTGGTTTCCCTGTTCGAGCGGGAAAAAACTCCAACCCTGTGGTACACTGCAAAAGAACTTATCCAAGTGGTGGAGGGGGCGCACGTCGTAACCGACTGCAAAGGTCAGACAGTTTCATTTTTCCCTCTTGGCGGGAGCGTTGCCGGTATGAGGTCCAGTGGTTTGAAATGGCCTCTGGACGGACTGGAGTGGAATCGGGGCGACATAGGGGTGAGCAATGTGTTCACGGAGGACCGAAGCACGATCTCAGTGACCCAAGGCCGGCTGCTCATGGTTCGCAGCCTGGTAGAGGAGGAAGATGCTCGAAAAAACCAAACTTGAAGAGATCTCGTCCGAGCTTCCCGAAAGCGAACGCAGGGAGCTGCTGGCGCGGATCACCCGGTTCTTGGGGAAGGAGGGTCGCGCCGAATACAGCCGGATCGAGCTCAAGCAGGAGGAGCGGGAGCGCCTCGTAGCCGAGGAGATGCAGAACCTCTCCGCCTGGGCTCGCTTTGTCTTTTGGCTCAAAGGCTTGTTGAGCGGCAAATCGAAACGGGATCTATTCGTCGATCTGAAGATCAAACAGCTGAAGCGCGGAATCCGCCACAAGAGCTCGGGGCTGACCGGTTTTGAAACCCGGGATCTGACCACGAAATTCGCCCGACAGCTGTTCGACCTGTATCACGCCTCCTCCCCGCTGCGCGGTCTTTTTCAAGCCTTCCATTCCGACCACGAGTTCCGCAGCCGGGCAGTAACCCACCTGTTCGACAACAAGCTTCCCGACGCGAAACGAAACCTGGAAGATTTCCTCTCCACCGAGGAGATGGGAAAGATTTTTCACGATACCGGCAGTGAGGAGGCCGTTCGCAAGCGGCTGCTCGGGAACTTCAAGGAATACGGCAGACACATTCCCGACAAACTGGTGCGCCAACTGGAGGAGGGGATCAAGCCGCTCATATATCTGAAGAATCTGGTTCTATTCCCCTACACCGGCACGTTCCGCCATTTCAACTATCAACCCACCCGGGGGGTGTTGGAGGACAAGTACCCGCTGTTCACGAATGCGCCGGTAATGCTGATGCTCGAGCAGCTGGAGCGCCTCTGGCACGCACTGAACCTGGCGGCCAATCTGGGTGCCGAATGGTTCTGCCACGAAGAGCTGTTCGCCTTCTATCTCGAGGAACTCCTGGGAGGGGAGGAGTCGGAAGGAGAGGTAGTTGATTTGGATCAGGCGGAGGAGATCTCCGGGCAGACAAATGCCGTAGCGGAGCTGGTAGACGAGGCGAACCAGTTCCTCCGCAAAATTCCTCTGCTCGAACTGCTGCGCTACTTCCGTAAAGATCCGTACTACAAACTCGTATTCGCCGTACCCCACTTTCAGGCCAAACCCCTGTACATCAGCGGGCTGAGGGAGCGTATTCTCGCTCAGCTGGAGCAGCGGATCATCGTCGTCAAGAAGCGGGTGATCGAGACGAAGATAAAGGAAATTTTCAAGACCGATCAGCTGTTCGAGATGTTTTACTACGTCGAGACTCCGAGCTTCGACTACGCTAGCCTGGAGCTGCCGTACTTCAGCTACACGAAGTCTGTGAAGATCCTCTACAACTATCTTTCCAAGATCTACAAGGGCTATATCCAGGAAACCCTGCAGATCACGAATGCCTACATCGTGTCGGGAAACCGAATCATCCAAACCAGACTGAACCAGTACGCCGCCGGTCTGGAGGAGCTGGAAGCCAAACTGGTGCTGCTCGATAGGTCCCTGGCGCCGGATGAGGATGACGGCAAGACCCTACTGCGGCTTCGTCATCGACTGGAAAGCGACCTCAACCAGCAGAAATTGTATCGTAACTTCGTGATTCAGAAAGACAGGGAAGCCCGGGAACTCATCGACCAGGGAATCGAGTATCTGATCGGCATCAAGCGGGTCTATGACGACCTGCTTGCCAGTCCGATGGAGAGCATCAAATCTGCGTTGAGGACGCTTCATTTTTTCAAAGGCAAGAATCAAACTCTGGCGGGTTTGCTCCGCGTGGTCTCTGATCTGGTTGCCGATTTCCAGGAACTGCTCAGTCAGCTGGTGGCTCTGGAGAAGGGTTCCTGATCTACGACCTCCCTGATGCGTCGTGCCGTTTCTCTCGGCTCCTCTACCAGGACCCGTTTTCCCGCCAACAGGTCGGCAATTCCCGTTTCGTGGGGATAGCGGGGAATCAGATGCAGATGCAGGTGATCGATGGAAGCTCCGGCGGGGTGACCCATGTTGTAGCCGATGTTGTAGCCGGCCGGTCGATGTACCTTGTCGGCAATGTCGAGAAAATAGCGGATCAGTTCGTTCAGCCGCCGTTCCTCCTCCAGACTGTAGCTGCGTACATCAACGATATGACGTGTGGGGAAGATCAACAAATGTCCGGGGTTGTACGGGTAGAGATTGACGGTTACAACGAAGAACGTTCCCCGATAGACCGACAGGTCGATGACCGCAGGATCCCGATCCCGGATCAGACAGAGAATGCATCCGTCGGGCTTGGGTCCCTTTACGTAGGCGTACTTCTCGAAGTTGAGGAAGTAATCTTTCACTCGAGGATCGATTTTAGATCGAATTCCGGTATGGTGATCACCTGATCTCCGGAGAGCTTCTGCACGGCCATGGCCTTCAGGAGAACCGGATACTCGTTCAGCAGCTTTCCGTATTCCCGCAGCGCTTCCAGGTTCGCACTCTCCTGAGCTCGCTTGTTTTCCGCCCGCACCTGTTCTTCCGCCAGTCTGGCCACGGCTTCATCCCGGGAACGATCCCGGGTCTGCACCAGGTCCTGGTACGACGATCGGGCCAGCTCGTACAGATCACCGTCGGGAATGTGCAGGTCTTCGATGCTCAGGTTCAACAACTGCAGATCGGGCACCTCAGCGGCCAATTCCCGTTCCAGCTGTTTGTTGAGCGACTGGCTGTCCAGGCTGTCGCTTTCGACCTCCCGCAGCAATTCCAGAACCCGGTTCGAGAGCGCATCGGCCTTGGCACCGAAAAAATCATCCAATTCCTCGGGAACCAGCTTCTGTTCGGCAACCAGGGCGGGAAGGCTTTCCGGGGCGACAGCAAACTGGAGCCGTACCTCGCCGCTGTAGGAAAAGTCGGGGTTTTCCGGGAGAATCGAGGAGTACAATTCCGCCGAGGGCAGGCTCCCCTCGAAAGAGATTTCTTTGCTGCGTGGATGAAGATCGAAGATGTAGAGGGTCATGTTCGTAGGAATCAGGCGCTCCCAGCGCCAGGAAAACTCCCCCGGTCGGATCACCTCTTCGTCGTAGCCGCCGGTTTTGGTGAACACAACTGCGTAGTGTTCTGCGGGCAGGTGGATCTGCACCCAACCGAAATAGAAAACCGCACCGGCCAGGATCACCAGGATCACCAGTATTATCAGGAATGCTTTCATCGTCTTTCCTTCCGTCCTTATATTACGTAAAATAGTCGAAAATGCAATCCCATAGACGCGGTCGTATCTTTCTTCTGTCCTCTCTATACTGGTTGGTCTCCAGGACTGTGGTGTTTTTTTTCATCTTCTCCCTGCTTCTCTTCCTGCTCTATCTTCTCGGCAACTTCCAGGAATTCCTCGATTCGACGCAGATTTTCCTGATTCAGCTGCTCAAGGTCAGTCTTCTTGCCGAGGTCTTCGTCGGCCTTCTCTACCTTCTGATGGTTTTCTTGCTGCGCCGGCAGCGCAGGTTCCTCGGCAAGGTGATCCTCTGCTCCCTGGCGGTCGTGGCCTCTTTTGTGCTGCTCCTGGCCTTTTCCTTTCTTACAGCCTGGTTCCAGCTGTAGCGGGCGGCGGAGCGCGTAGTTTCGTTGACAGCTTTTCGCAGGCGTTGCAAGATGGGGATGCCATGATCAAGAGTTTCACTTTGCAGATGCCCCAGGGGATCTACTTCGGTCCCGGGCAGCGGAACAAACTGCCGGAGCTGCTGCGTCGGTTCGGAGGCAGGGTGCTTCTGTTCAGCGGACAGCACTGGTTTTCCAAGTCGGGTTGGAGGGAGAGATTCCTCGAACTGCTCGATCCCTTCGAGCTGCTGATCCTCCAGTGTCCGGGCGGGGAGCCGGAGGTGGAAGGTTTGAATGCCCTGCTGAAGCAGGCTCGAACGTTCCGGCCGGATGTGATCGTCGCCGTAGGGGGAGGATCGGTGCTGGATACGGCCAAGGCAACTTCCGGGTTGCTGCCGGTCCGCGAGAAGGTTGAGGACTACCTGGAGGGGGTGGGCCGCGGCCTCACCCTGGAGCGTCCCGGAGTTCCCTGGATAGCTCTGCCCACGACCTCCGGCACCGGGGCGGAGGTTACGAAGAACGCCGTGCTCAAGTCCAAAGCCCTCGGTGCCAAGAAGAGCCTGCGCTCGCCCTACCTGCTGGCAACCTACGCGCTGGTCGATCCGGAGCTTACCGTGGGGGCACCGCTGCCCTTGAGCGGGATCGCCGGCATGGACGCCTTGACCCAGCTGGTCGAGGCCTTCGTGTCCAGGAAAGCAGCGTCCATCCCCAGGGCACTGGCTCGGCAGGCCTTTCCCGCGATGCTCCGGGCCTTGAGGGCAATCCCCCGGGACCCCGACGATCTGCAGGCCCGTACGGCGGCAGCCTACGGTGCCATGGTGAGCGGCATCGCCCTGGCCAACTCCGGGCTGGGTGCGGCCCACGGCTTCGCCTCCGGGCTCGGCGGGATGTACGACATCCCTCACGGATTGATCTGCGCCCTGTTCATCAGGCCGGCTCTGAGGGCCAACGCCGAGCTGATCCGGGAGGACTGCGCTCTACTCTATACAAGCGCCGTGGAGCAAGGCGTGGCGGCGCCTGGAGCTCCGGAGGCTGAGGCGGCGGCACTCGAATCGGGCGCGGTAGACCCGCTACAGTGGCTGATCGGGGAGATCGACGCCCTGTTCACCCTCTACGATCTTCCCGAAAACCTGAAGGGATTCGCCGTCGATGCCGAGCAGATCCCTGAGATCGCCAGCCGCTCCTCCGGATCGAGCATGTCCGGCAACCCGCGGGAGCTGAGCCAGCAAGAGCGGGAAGCCATGATCGCCGAGCTGCTGTAGGAGCGACTGAAATGATGCTTGCGGTGCGGGGTGCTGTCGGTATTGAACGCAACGATCGGCAGGAGATCCATTCGGGCGCTCATCGGCTGGTTCGGGAGATCCTGGACAGGAACAAGATCGAGGAGGGACAGATCATCAGCATCCTCTTTTCCTTGACCAAGGATCTAACCAAGGGAAATCCGGCCACCGGCCTTCGTTCGTACGGCTTTGCCGACACTCCGCTTTTCTGCCTTCAGGAGGCGGAGATCGAAGGAGCGGAGACCGGGATTCTGCGGGTGCTGGTGACCTACTCGGCGCAGAACGACCGCGTGCCGGTCCCGGTCTATCTGGGCCGGGCTGCGGAGCTGCGCCCGGATCTGAACGATGCAGCGGACGGGGAGGAGGTGCGGCGGTGAGGCTTGCAGGGACTCTGAAGCGGGGCGTGTGGCACGTCAGCCGGGAGTGCGACGGCATAGCCGAAGCCGGGGGCTTGAAAGACGTGGTGGCCGGCCTGTCCGCGGCTCTTGCCGCCGAGGGCATCCCCACCGCAGTGGTTCTGCCCCGCTACGGGTTCATCGACCTGAAAGGCCTTGAGGCCGAGCGCACGGGGATCCGATTTGGTCTGCCGATGCCGGCAGATGCCGGCGGCCGGGGAAAGCCCGCCGCCTTCGGCGTCGAGCGGGTGGAAGTGTATCGTTGCCGTCGCCAGGGCGTGGATGTATACCTGCTGGACAGTCCCCGGACTCGAAGCAAGCGGGCCATCTACACCTACACCGCAGAGGAGGAGCGGGAGGATCCGGAGAGGCGAAAAGGTACGGGGCACCGGGATGCCAACTACCTCAACCTCCTGCTCCAGCGGGGAGCTCTGGAGCTGGCCCGGGCCGTGGGACCTCCCGACGTGTTTCACTGCCACGACGGCCATTCGGCCTTTCTACCGGCGATCCTCAAAGTATGTTCCCCCTACCGGAAGGAACTCAAGGGGTGCCGGGCTCTGATCACGATTCACAATGCGGGCAGGGGATACCACCAGGAGATCTACGACCCCGATCTGGCCGCAGCTTTGACCGGACTGCCGGGGGAGGTGCTGTCCGCCGGGATGGCGGGCGGCGCCGTAGATCCCTTCCTGGTCGGCGCGGCCTATGCGCCGATCAACACAGTGTCCGAAGGCTACGCCGAAGAGATCAACTCCGGCCGGCTCGAGGAGCTGACCGGTGGGCTGGGTGCCGCTTTCGCGGCTCGTGGCATCCGGCTGCTGGGCATCACCAACGGTATTGCGCCGCAGGCCTTCGATCCCCGCTATCCCGAACACAGCGGCCTGCCCTTTGCCTTCGACCCTGCCCGCGGCGAGCTGTCGGGAAAGCGCAGCTGCCGCGAACGGTTTGTCGGACTGCTGGCCGGTGGTTCAGAAGCACGCTCCGGTGGTAAGCCCGGTGCTCCCGAGCTGGACGGATTGGAGGTCGTCGGATCCCTCGACGGCACGGCGGACCGGCCGCTGTACACCTTTGTCGGCCGGCTGACCGGGCAGAAAGGGGTGGATATCCTGGCCGGTGCCGTGGATCGCTATCTGGCAGGCGGCGCGGATGTTCAGTTTCTTATCCTCGGTCAGGGGGAAAAGGCGATCGAGGAGTATCTGCTGGAGATCACCCGCCGCCCGCAGGCCGTAGGAAAACTATGCCTGCTGATCGGGTACAATGGTTGGGCGGCCAAGTACGTCTATGGCTGCGGCGATTTCTTTCTGGTGCCCTCCCAGTACGAACCCTGCGGGTTGACCGACCTGTTCGCCCAGATGATGGGAAATCTGCCGATCGTCCACGCCGTGGGCGGGCTGATCAAAGTGCTGCCGGGAGTGACGGGATACGGCTACGAGGAGCACTCGGTGGAAGCCCTGGTCGCTGCTATCGACGAAACGATCTCCGACTATAAGGACAATCCGGAGCGGCTCGAGCGCCTCCGCCGCCGGGCTTTCGCCGAGGTGTTCGAGCACTACACATGGGAGAAGGTCCTGCGGGGGGGCTACCTGCCTCTCTATCGAGCAGAGACCTGAGCACAGAACGAATGAACCCGGACATTCCTCTGAAAACATCCGAAGAGGTCGACGGCATCCGGAAGAGCTGCCGGATTGCGGCCGAAATACTGCGCTCCGTGGGCGCCCATGTGCAGCGGGGTATATCCGCTCGGGAGCTGGATCGCATCGCTGCGGCTCTGATGCGTCAGTTCGGTGTACAGGCCGGGGTTTCCCGGGGTTTCCCGGGATCGATCTGCGTCTCCGTGAATGATGTGGCCGCTCATGGGGTTCCCGGACGGGAAAAGCTCGTCAACGGCGACATCGTCACCTTGGACGTGGCGGTTGTTTCGGAGGGCTGGTACGGGGACGTGGCGGCCAGCTTCGCCGTGGGCGTGTTGTCTGCGGAAAAGCTGCGGCTGCTCGAAACGGCCAGGTCTGCCTTGGCCGCCGCGATTGGAGCGGCCCGTGCCGGAGGGCGGATGGGAGACCTTGGGGCGGCGGTGCTGGAGATAACCGGGCCTCAAGCCTGCGTGGTTCTGCCGGAATTCGTGGGTCACGGCATAGGGGGACAGCTGCACGAAGAACCTGTGGTGCCCCACACGGGACGGAGAGGGGAAGGGCTGCCGATCGTACCGGGGATGGTCTTCACCATCGAGCCTGCCATCGGGCTGGGAGCGGCGGCCCTGCAGAGAGAACCGGATGGTTGGAGCCTGCGCACCCGGGACCGGTCTCCGGTGGCTCAGTTCGAACACACGGTTGCGATATTCGCCAACCGCACCGAGGTGCTTACCGAGTTGTAGAGTCGAAGCGCCGTCTCGCTGAGGCGGGCTGGTGCCGGACCTTTCAGGCGCACCCGCATCTGCCCGGCCAGGTGTTCGTATCGCAGACACGCCGCGGACGAGCCGGGTAATAATGAAACAATCGGGCATTTTGACCCGTTTGAGAATTTGCGCCCTCCAAACCCTCAGAAAACTGGTAAAATTTAAAGGTTTTTGCGTAACTATTTGGCTTTAAATTTTCCGGTTTCTCCAATGGTAGTAGCACCCCGCCAAAGTGGTGGCAATCTGCCAGCCTGGCGGGCCACCCGGGTGCGGTAGACAAAGTGATTCGAAATTACTACATTAAACGGGATATGTAGTTTTTGGAGTTCGTCGGATGCCGACAAATCTATGTATCATAGTTATTTAACGCCACCTTAGCTCAGCTGGCAGAGCACGTGACTTGTAATCTCGGGGTCCCCGGTTCGAATCCGGGAGGTGGCTAAAGCAATTCTTTATTTTATAAAGAATTATTAGTTAAGCTCTGTCTCTTGACAGAGCTTTTTTAATGATTTATTATGTAAACAGTTGATAAAACTCCAGGAGGGGGTAATGGCACGTCCTCAGAAAAGATATCGACTGTGGAAGAAAGATAAAAAAACCTACTACTACAAGTTACCGGGGCAGGGCTGGAAGACAACC
The DNA here is from genome assembly GCA_964588525.1 of uncultured Spirochaetaceae bacterium. GTDB lineage: Bacteria > Spirochaetota > Spirochaetia > SZUA-6 > DRHE01 > JAFGQJ01. Next base: position 890 of record CAZPQC010000104.1, on the reverse strand, counting down.
GGACATTCCAAAAAGACCGATGCTCAAGATTTCGCAGATGATCGTTACCACGAATGGTTGAAATCGCCAGCAGCTCGAAACTGGCTACCTTCAACTGGTAACACGCTTAGGGATTTTATCGCTCCCTATTACAAATGGGATGAATGCCCGCGTATAGCCGATAGACTGCTCGAGGGAAAACGTATTTCCAAACACCATGCCCAACATCAACGGGCTCTCATTAATAACTATATACTGGAAGATGAGTTAGCAGACAGAAACATTCATAAGATTACCAGGGGGGATATTAAAGCGTTCAGGCGAAGGCTTGCCGAGAGTTACCATCCGAGGACGGTTAACGCAGTCCTGGCCGTACTGAAGACAGTATTTCTTGACGGATTCGATCGCGAACTACTCAAATCCAATCCCACTAAGACCGTGGGCAAGCTCCAATATATAAAGCGAGAATCCGGGGTATTTTCTGAAGCCGAGATAAAAAAACTATTCCCTGCAAAGGGACGCGGTCCCTGGCTCGATATTCAAGATTTCTCAGCGTTCCTTATAGCAGCAACCACAGGAATGCGAAGGGGAGAGATACTCGCCCTATGCTGGAAAGATATTGATTTCGAGAAAATGGAGATTCATGTCAGGCAAGCATGGAAGAGCGATACAGAACTTGGAGAGCCTAAGTGGGGGCAAAAACGATCCATACCATTACCCCATAAAGTTAGTGATAAGCTGCGGCTTCTTAGACGGAAGAGTGAGCACGTTCTTCCTGATTCCCTTGTATTCCACAATCCCGATGGTAGCCGAAAAGGATCTACTTGGTGGAATAGTCGGTTCTCCAAGGCCATGAAAAATGCCAAGATCAATGCCAAAGACCGCTATCTAACAGGGCATTCCTTCCGGCA
>CAZPQC010000103.1:0-13429 GCA_964588525.1 uncultured Spirochaetaceae bacterium | reverse complement strand
ACCAATACGGCGACACGGTAACCCCCATCCTCGTCTGGAAGATCGAAAACGGGACAATTGTGCCCGTCCAATCGGTCATTCCCGAATAAAGCACGATCACAGGTCAACAGCCGGGCGGGCACCCAACTCGCCCGGCCCCTCTTCGGTAATGGTTATGGGGGATTCGATTTTACGCATCCAGAGTGTGTCCAAGCACTTCGGCGGTGTCCAGGCGGTCAGGGACTGTTCTCTGGAGGTACAGTCCGGATCCATCACCGGTCTGATCGGTCCGAACGGAGCGGGAAAAACAACGCTGTTCAACCTGATCACCGGCTTCCACCGACCCGACAGCGGACACATCTTCCTCAAGGAAGAAGAGATCACCGGGCTGGAACCTCACGAGATCTTCAGCAAGCGCCTGTTCCGCACGTTTCAAATCGCGCGGGATTACCGAGAGATGACCGTACTGGAAAACCTGCTGATCATACCGGAGCACCAGATCGGGGAAAGGATCTGGAATGTCTGGTTTCGCGGCCGGCCCATCCGCAAACAGGAACGGGCCAACGTCCGCAAGGCGCTGCAGGTACTGGAGTTCATCGAGCTGCATGAAAAGAAGGATCTGCCGGCCAAATATCTCTCCGGCGGAGAGAAAAAGCTCCTGGAAATCGGAAGGATGATGATGGTGGACCTGGACATGGTACTGCTCGACGAACCCGGAGCCGGTGTACCGCCGCCGATGCAGAACAGGATTCTAGAGCACATCCGCCGGCTTTCCCAGGAGCATGGCCTCACCCTGTTCATCGTGGAGCACGACATGGACATCATCATGAACGTCTGCCAGACGATCATCGTGATGAGCGACGGCAGCAAGCTGGCAGAAGGGCCCCCACGGGATATCCGGGCGGATGAACGGGTCGTCGAGGCCTACCTGGGCACACCGGGCACGGCCGCTGAAGCCGGCCCTCAGGAGGGGCAAGAGTGAGCATCCTCCAGGTAAATGAATTGACTGCCGGTTACGGTGCCCAGGACGTCCTGTTCGGCGTGTCTCTGAACATCGATTTCGGCGAGATCGTAGCAGTGATGGGGCCGAACGGCTCGGGCAAGTCGACCCTGCTGAAGGTCATCTCCGGGGCCCTCGCCGCACGGCAGGGGGAGATCCTGTACAAGGGGCAGTCCCTTCTCGGCCGCTCCCCCCAGCAGATCGTCCAGCAGGGACTGAGCTGGGTTCCTCAGGAAGAGAACATTTTTCCCTCACTGACGGTACGGGAAAACCTGGAGATCGGAGCTCATCGGCTCAAAGGCGGACTCGAGGATCGAATCGACGAGGTGTGCAATATTTTCCCTCAACTTCGCGGCCGGATGGCCCATACTGCGGGAGACCTCTCCGGAGGTCAAAGGCAGATGCTGGCGGTGGCCAGGGGACTGATGATGCACCCGGAGCTGCTCCTGCTGGACGAACCGACCGCGGGCCTGGCGCCCAACCTGGTGCAGATCATGCTGGAAAAAATCCGCGAGATCGCCGTTCGGATGGGCAACGCAGTACTGCTCGTCTCTCAGACCATCGACTCGGTGCGGCTGTCCAACCGGGGATACCTGCTCTCGGCGGGCAGGATTCGTTACGAGGACCGTACCGAATCGCTCCTGGCCAACCGGGAGATCAAGGATCTGTACTTCGGCGCGCAGACGAGATAGGGGAGAGGAAGGATCGGGGTGGCGGATCTACTGGTAAGCGGAATCATCTACGGGAGCATCATCACCCTGGCGGCCATCGGGCTCACCCTGATGTCCGACATCCTTAAGTTCTTCAACTTCGCCTACGGCGACTTTTTCTCCCTAGGCGCCTATGGAACCCTGTTGATGCTGGGCTTGCTGCCGAAGTGGGCCCCTTTCCCCGGTCTGTCTTTCGGCTGGGGGCTTATTCTAGGCCTGCTGGCCGCGGTAGTGCTTACCGTGGCGGTGATGCTTCTCTTCGAGTGGATGTTCTTCAGGCGCCTCAGGCAGCTGGGGGTATCCCCGCTGTTCGTCTCCATCGCCTCTCTGGGGGTGGCCTTCGTCATCCGCGCCCTCATCAACATCGCCTGGGGCCCCAAGGTCCGTTACTATTCCAACGTAATCCAGATCAGCCGGGAGCTGCCCCTCGGCATCCGGATCACCTCCGACGAGATCGTCATCCTGATCAGCGCGTTGATCCTTGTGGCCCTGGTGTACCTGTTCCTGAAACGCACCCGCATGGGTAAGGCCATGCGTGCCGCTTCGGACAATCCGGTCCTGGCCGAGGCATCGGGGGTATCCACCCGGGGGGTCATCCTCTGGACCTGGGGCATTTCCGGCATCCTGGTGGCCGTGGCCGGTACTTTCTACGGCATCGAAGTGCAGCTCAGCCCCGGCATGGGCTGGAGCTTTCTCATTGCAATGTTCGTGGCGGTGATCATGGGGGGAATCGGCAGCTTCTGGGGCGCCTTGCTGGGTGGAATGACTATCGGCATCTCCGAGGAGCTGATCACCGGCTTGGTCCAGAATCTGGTCAACTCCATGAAAATCCAGGCGGACATCTCGGTATACAAACCGGCGGTGGCCTTCGTCTTCGTAGTGCTGATCCTGCTGCTCAAACCCTACGGTATCTTCGGCAAGAGGGAGCGTTAGTCCATGCTCAACTATTTTTCTTCCTACCTGGTGATCGGCTGTATCTACGGGGTCATGGCTTTGGGTCTGAACCTGCAGTGGGGGTTCACGGGCCTGATGAACTTCGGGATCGGCGCCTTCTACATGCTGGGTGCCTACACCTCTGCCATCCTCACCTGCTCACCCTCCCCGGACCATCTGGGCGGATTCGGCCTGCCGGTCATTCTCGGTATGCTCGGTGCGGCGATCATTCCCGGTCTTGTTGCCTGGCTACTGTCTTATCCTGCCCTTAGACTGAGGGGCGGACCGTTCGCTATCGCCCTGCTGGCCATCATGGAGACGCTGCACCTGGTCATGCGCAATGAATCCTGGCTGACCAATGGGGTCTGGGGAATACGGGGCATTCCACGCCCCTTCTTCGAGCTGGTAAATCCTCGCGCCTACTCGTTCTATTTCCTGATAATCGCCGCATCTGCGCTGATTCTCACCTGGCTGGCCATGCAACGGGCGGTCAAATCCCCTTGGGGCAGGGTACTGCGCGGCATCCGGGAGGACGAGTATCTGACCAGCATGTCGGGGAAGAACATCTTTCGATATCGGCAGCAGTCCTTCGTGTTGAGCTCCATGATCATGGGTATCGCCGGCTCCCTGTACGTGCACTACACCGGCTTCGTGAGCCCGCAAGTCTTCTCCCCGTTGATGTCCACCTTCATCGTCTGGTTGATGGTCATGGTCGGCGGGACGGGGAGCAACAGCGGGGTCGTTCTGGGTGCCTTCCTGGTCTGGGCCGTTTGGGTCGGCAGTGATTTCCTGACCGACCTGGTGCCTGCGTCGATCGCGACCCAGATCGGGTTTATCCGCATGCTGGCCGTAGGGGCTATTCTGATGGTTACCATCCTTACTCGACCCCAGGGTCTTCTCGCTCGGCGGTTGTTCACCGCAGAGATTCACGGCAAAGGGGAGGGATAACACAAGGAGCGAGTCATGCAGAAAATATCCAGGAGCGACGTGATTTTCCAGTTCAGCCCGAAGAACCGTCCCATCGCCACCGTTCGGCCGGGTGAAACCGTGTCGGTGGAAACCGACGACTGTTTCCGCAGCCAGATTAGGAGCGAGCGTGATCTGGTGACCGAGATTGATTTCTCACAGGTAAATCCGGCTACGGGACCGATCGCAGTCGAGGGCGCCGAGCCGGGAGATATCCTGGTAATCGACATCACCAGCATCGAGGTGGAAGATACCGGTTTCATGGTGGCGATTCCCGGGGAGGGTGCATTCGGTGAACGGCTGAAGGAGTCGGTCACACGGGTTGTGCCGGTGCGCAACGGCAGGTTCTGGATAGAAGACCATCTGTCCTTTCCCGTCCATCCCATGATAGGAGTGATCGGTGTTTCGCCGGGTGACCATGAGGTTCCCTGCGGTGAGATCGGCGACCACGGCGGGAATATGGATGCCAAGGTCATTCGCCAGGGCGCCCGGTTGTATTTCCAGGTACGTCAGGAGGGAGCCATGTTTGCGCTGGGCGACGCCCATGCCGGCATGGGAGACGGAGAAGCCCTTATCTGCGGAGTGGAGATCCCAGCCAGGGTCGAGCTCAGTTTCGAACTGATCAAGCAGCCGAAGATCCTGCCCCCCCGGCCGGTGGTGGAGATCGATGATCGGGTCGTGACCATCGGCTTGGGTCCTACCCTGGACGAGGCCGCTTCCTGCGCCCTCAATGATATGATGGACCTCATCCACCTGAAGACGGGGCGCAGTCTGGACGCGATCAGCATGTTGATCAGTGCCGTAGGGGACCTGAGGGTCTGTCAGATCGTGGATCCCCAAAAAACGGCGCGGGTGGAGATGCCCAAAGCGGTATTTCCGGAGCCCTCCCGGCCTGTGCTGCCCTGAAGCTCTTTTCCCTTTTTGGAAGTACCCGACCGGGATGAAAAATGAAGTGGTCAGAGGACTGAGGTAATAAATTCCCCACCGGTACGAGGCGTACCCTCCTTATATACATAAAGTTTTTTGAACCCACATCAAAGCTCGAGTATGTCCGGCCTGGAAAACTCGATTCCTTGCACCTCCATCTTCAGCTCCGGAAAAAGCACCGGTTTGGACAGCAGTACCGGGCCGTCCGAAGTGGCGATCATCGTGTCTTCGCTCTTCGAACCGGTGATGGAGGGATTCCAGGCGAAGGCCTGGCTCTCCTGAACGACCTCCTCGGAGCGGAAGTTCACCTTGTAGTCCCTTCCCACGTAGCCGATTGCTCCGCCCTGGTGGTGCAGTTTGTACTCCTCCGGGTAGCCGCTTCGTTCGTATGCCTTGATTCCTTCCCTGAAAGCGTCCACAACCGGAGTGCCGGGAACGGTATTGGCCATGAATGTGCAGTCGATGAGCACGTTGGCATCGTATTTGCGCCGGATCTCTTCCGGCACCGGTCCGAACTGCACGAAGCGGGTCAGGGAGACGATCAGCCCCTGCCTGCGGGAATTGACGCAAAGCATCGCCCTTCGCCTGATTTCTTTCTCCGTTGCGATGGGATGGCGGTAATCGGAAATCCTCTCATCCGCCGCGCAGAAGGTGGTGATGTAATCCAGCCGGTTTTCCCACAACCGTCCGGCCAGGCGCCCGATCACGCTGCATTCCTTGTCGCCGGGCTCGATTTCCCGGGCCGTTTTCTCGATGGCTTCAGAGGTTAGCCGTCCGATCTCTGCGTACCGGTCCGTCTCCCAGTGAGTGAGGGAATAGCGCAGAGGATTGATTTTCGAAGAGACGTCCTCGATGCCGGGAAGGCGGTGATCCGCGCCGATCCTCTTCCCTCCGGCAAGCTTCCGAATGATCTCCAGCTCACGCTCCTGGTACCAGGAAAAACTGTGTATTTCGAAACCCCTTTCTTCGAGCCGCTCCTCCTTCTCCATTCGGGGAGCTTCTATATTGTTGCAGACCGCCAACTGCCCGGCTGCGGTAATCAGGAGGCCCGTTACCCCGAGCTCCATCGTGATGCCCACCACGTTCAGGGCTCCCCCGGTCAACCAGGAGAAGTTGGACTGTTTCTTCAGATATACGGCATCGAGTTCGAGCTCTTGCAGAACACCGCGGATTCTTCTCTTTTTCTCTTCTATTTCTTCCTGTACAAACAACTCGCCCTTCCTTTGCAGATCGATGAGTTCACGTTACAATTTAATTATATGACGTAAGACGTCTGCTGTCAAGGTTAAGCAGGTTACCCGAACCGGGGTACCTGGCATCCGGTGAGGTCGAGCGATAGACCTCGGAGCTCTCAGTCCATTAAATATCCGCCGTTTACGTCGAGGATTTCACCTGTAATGAATGAAGCCCCTTCGGATACCAGGAACAGAACCGCCTCCGCCACCTCCTCGGGTTTACCCAGCCTTTTTGCCGGAATGGAGTCAACAATCGCTCTACGTTTTTCCTCCGACCACTCGGCGCTCATATCGGTTTCGATCGCGTGGGGAGCCACGGCGTTGACGTTGATATTATACGCCGCAAGCTGGCGGGCCAGAGATTTCGTAAACGTGTTGATCGCTCCCTTCGACGTGCCATAAGCGGGAGAAGCGGTAATATCACCCATTTTGCCGGCTATCGATGTTATATTGACGATCCTTCCATAGGACCTTTCGATCATGTGGGGAATAACTGCTTTGCAGCAATTGAAGGTTCCATTGATATTGACGTTCATCACCCGCTGCCAATCCTCGTAGCTCAGATCGAGTATCGAACCCCGCACGATTATCCCCGCATTGTTCACCAGGACATCAATCTTTCCATACCGCTGAATCATCGTGCGGACGGCACCATTCACCGATTCCCGGTCGGTGATATCAACTCTGAAAGGAATGGTGCTGAACCCATTCACTTGCATTTCCTCGGCAACGGGACCGGGATCCCTCAAATCCATCAATCCAACAGTAGCCTGTTCCCGGGCCAGACGAAGGGCGATCGCCCTTCCTATGCCCCGGGCCGCACCCGTGACCAGCGCTGTTTGACCATTTAAACTCATGACAACGAACTCCTCGATCGGGTATTCCCTGCTCCACCAGTTCGCAATCGCCGACGGCGGATCTTGATCTGGGCGGTTAAAAAAGCAGCCGCGGGAGAAACAACACAACGTCCGGCAGGTAGACCAGAAATAGCAGCTCAAGGACAACGGTTACCAGGAACGGAAACATCTCCCGCAAATAGGCGGATGTAGGGCATTCCAGGATCGTGCATACCGCATACATCGATATCCCCACCGGAGGGGTTAGAAGGCCCATGGTAATGGTCGTGCACATGATGAGACCGAAGTGCACCGGATCGACCCCCAGGGCCACTACCATCGGCAGGAGGATCGGGGTGAACAACAGTATGCACACGGAACCTTCTATGAACATGCCGGCAATGATCAGAAATCCTATTACGATTATGAGAACAATATGCGGGTTGGTCGAAAAGCCGGTGATCAGCGAGGTCATCGTTTGAGGGACATGTTCGAAGGGGATCCCGTATCGGAAAAGCCCGGACAATGCAATAATAAACATCACCGCACCGACATCCCCCACGGTGGTGCGCAGGGTTTCGAGGAATTTCTTCCAGGAGAGTTCCCTGTACACGAACACCCCTACAAGAATGCCGTACACGCAGGCGAAAGCCCCCACTTCCGAGGGGGTGAAAAGCCCGAATCTCAATCCCACCAGCAGCAAGATCGGGAAGATCAGCGCCCAGATTGTTTCACCGAGGGATGTCGTAATTTCCTTGAAAGCTGCCCGCTTGGGCCTTTCCGGAATGTACCCGTGGATCTTTGCGGTAATCGCCACCGTCACCATGAGCATGACCATCATGATCAGACCAACGACCAGGCCGGCCATGAACAACTGTCCGATCGATACATCTCCGGTCGTCCCGTAGATGATGATGCCCACACCGGGAGGAATCGTAGCGGTGATGAGGGAAGTAAATCCAATGACGCTGGCGGTATAGCCTTTTGAATATCCTTTCTTCACCATTCCAATGCCCAACAGTCGTGCTTCCATGGCCGCATCCGCCGTTGCGGATCCGGAAACCCCTCCCATGAGCGTGCTGAGGACAACACTCACCTGAGCCAACCCGCCCCGGATGTGTCCGGTCAGCAGGGTCGACAGACGGATGAGACGTTCGGTGATGCCTGCGCTGTTCATCAAATTGCCTGCGAAGATGAACAGAGGCACAGCGAGCAACGGAGAGTTCTGCGTTTGAGAGAGGGGAAGCTGGACCACCATTGAAAAGGGCAGCTCGGGGTGCTGAAGGAAAAAGGTCAGCCCTGCAATACCGATGGCGAAGGCTACGGGCATACCGATGGCTAGAAATATCAAAAACAGAATCGTTACAAGCAGCATCCTTCGTTCTCCTTGTGCGCGAACAATTTAGCGAGCCTGTCTATCGGCATCTTGAACTACAGAGTCTCGCCGTCCTGGACCGAAGGCGAGGTGTTTTCCGGAGGGGCTTTGATAAATCCCCGGATCATCCGTACACAGTTGATCATACAGAGAGAACCTCCAACAGGAACGCTCAACGTGATCCAGGTGTAGCTGAACGTCGGGATCCCCTGGAAAGCACGCGCCCGGGTGACGTAGCTCAGATACAATCCGAAACCGACCAGGGTGGCCAGAAAGACGAAGATGATCAGGTAGATGAGAATTCCGAGGACTCTCTGCACCGACTGAGGAAATCTCTGTACCAGAAAATCAACATTAACAAGATTCCCCTTCCGCATTGCCACCTCCGCGCTCAAGAACACGCTCCAGGCGAACAGAAACAGGGCTATATCCAGCGACCAGTTGAGGGGGCGATCGAAGCTGCGAAACACCGCCGCAAAAAAGATTACCAATGTGGCACCGAGCAGCAAAACAGCTGCCGTGTACTCTTCGATCTTGTAGAAAAGCTGCCATTTCTCATTCATGGTTGCATTATAATCCTTCACAGATGTATCTGCCACAAAAGAACAAACGGACTACTGCCCCGAAAGATCGGAGCAGCAGTCCCTTTGATTTGTCTTCGCAGTGCCGTAAGTATTATTTGCCTATCTCTTTGTGCACCTGGTTGTATGCATCGAGAATGCCCAGTGTTTCATAGGCCTGGATACCTGCTTTCTTGAAGGCCGGAATATCGAGATCGGAATAGGGAATGATGATCATGCCCGCCTCCTTGAGCTTATCCTTGGCTTCTTCGGAGTAACGCTCCACCTCTCTGGATACTTCCCGTCCCGCTTTGTCACACTCCTCCTGAAGAATTTTCTGATATTCGGCCGGCAAAGAGTTGAACCACTTGGCGCTGACTATTTCGAAATTGATCAGAAGAATATGCTTGGTTTCTATAAGGTATTTCGCAACTTCATACAGCTTCCCATTGTAGGTATTTACATTCACATTGCCCGCACCGTCGACGGTTTTCGTCTGGATCCCGGAATACAGCTCGCTGAAAGGCAGGGCGACGGGTGTCGGACCCAGGGAACGAACCGACTCCATCCAGATCGGCGCCCCGGGAGCGCGGATACGCAGCCCCTTCATGTCATCCGGGCTGTGGATCTCTTTATTGGTTAGGAAATTGCGGAAACCCTGGACCCAGTTGAACGACAGAACCTTGATCCCGTAAGTATCCTCGAGCTCTTTCAGCCATTTTTGAACGGTGGGCGCCTTGGTGAGCGCTTGCACCTCATCGAGGCTGTCCACAAAATAAGGACCATTCATCACCGCGATGCCGGGAACGTAGTTGCCCATCCGTGCCGAATCGGTATTTTGGCCCACATTTGCGCCCATTCGAATCTGCTCGATGATATCCTCTTCCACACCGAGCTGCGCACTGTGAAACACCTCGACCTTCAGCTTTCCGCCGGTTTTCTCGTCTACCGCCTCCGACCACTTGAGGAATGCCTTGTGGAAGGGATCGTTCTGATTGAGCACATGATTGAACTTGAGCACGTATTCCTTTTCGGTCGCCGCACCTTCACCTCCCCCCCCGGCCGCCAGGGGCAGCGCTATCAAGCACAGCATCAGTGCCACCCCAATCATCGTTCGTTTGACTGTTTTCATACGAACCTCCTTGAAAAGTAATATCTGATATATTACAATAGACACATAGGATTGTCAACATCAACCCGGCGAAACGGACGAGCGGTATCGGCGGAGAATAGGTGCGACGATGATAACATCCTGCAGAAAACAGAACAGCGGATAAAACATGCAAATAGAGTATCCAAGCCTCAGCGACGTAGTCTATGAACATCTCAGCAAGCAGATCATCGAGGGAAGCATCAGGTACGGGGAGAAACTCAACATCAAAGCGATTTCCGAGCAGCTGAATGTGAGCACCATGCCGGTGCGGGACGCATTGAAAAAGCTGGAGATGGAAAACGTCGTACAGATAAAGCCACGGAGCAATTGTATTGTTGCGGTTCCGACCCAAAAATCGATACTTGATGCGGTTGACATGCGGGAACTGCTGGAACTGCATGCAGTCAAACTGGCTTATCGGAAAATATCTGAAAGTGATCTGCAACCGATACGTGAGATCGTTGATGAGATGAAAACCATAATCGAGGGAACACCATCCGGCGACAAAACAAACCGTTACATCTACCTGGATCTCCTGTTTCACACCGAGTTGTGCAACCTGGCCGGGAACGATTATCTGGAAAAGTTCTACCGGGAGGTAAATCTCCACCTGAACATGACGTTCATCTACAGGATCGGGATTCCGCCCGACATCAATGAATCCTTTACAGATCATGAGCAAATTGTGGAGAAGTTGGCCGAGAATTCACCGGAAAGCCTGGTACTGTTGGAGGATCACCTGGAACGCAGCAGGGGTCATATCATCCAGGGCGAGCTGTTCCGTTCTTTGGAGTAGATATCCGGGACACCGTCATCGACCGGAGGAAGGAGATGCTCATGATTAATAACGGTTTTCGTTGACAGCGCAAACCCGCTGTCTTAGAATTTATTATGTTCCAAACCACTATGCAAGGAGGAAACTATGAAAAAGTGGTTAGTCAGTTTGGTGGTTCTGCTGGCCTGTACACTCAGTCTGGGAGCCGGCGGAGCCAAGCCTCCCACGCCCGCGGAGGAGGAAGCTCCGGCAGTCCTGGCTTACGAGCTGATCCAATGGAACAGCCCAAAGCCGATCAGCGAGCGCATCAGCGGCACGGCATACGTGCTGCCCGCTGGCTGGAAGGAAGCCACAGCAGGAGTAAGAAAGATCAAGGTTTCCAATTTCGGAGCCCTGCAGCACGATCCGGCTACCGTAGCCAATGCCAAAAGGTTCAGTGAGCTGACCGGGATCGAGGTTGAAGTCCTGGGTTGGGCCGAGCCGCCGATCGTAGCCAAAACCGTTTCCATCTTCTCGGCCAAGAGTGATTCGGTGGATGTGCTCTGCTACGATCACCCCACCACCTATGCTCAGATGGTCGGCGGCGGCTGGCTCCATCCGATCGACGCCATCTGGGATGACCCGAATATCTGGAAGTACTATGCCGGGCCGCTCAAAGCCGGGCTGACCGCTCCGGACGGCCACATCTACGGCTCCATCGGCCAAACCAAGACCATGATGCTCTTCTACCGGCCTTCGCTGGTGCCCAAGCCGCCGGAGACCTGGCTGGAGCTGCGGGAGATCGCCAAGAAGGTGACCAAGCCGAACATGTGGGGCTACGTCTACTCCGCCGGCGGTGAGATGGACATCATCTACAACTTCAGGGACATGGTCTACTCCCAGGGGGGAAGGGTGGTGGACACGAAGCGCCAGCGCCTGGTGGTGAACTCACCGGAAGGCAGAAACGCCTGGAAGCTGCTCTCCGACATGGTCCTGGTGGACAAGAGCGCTCCGCTTTCGGTCCTGGAGTACGACTGGATGAGCGCATCCGATATATTCGCCGTGGGCAAAGCCGCCATGGTCATGTCCCACACCGTGTATGCCAACCGCTTTCAAGATCCGGCGAACGCACCGGGGATTCAGGGCGACTGGGCGGTGGCGCCCCCTCCAAAGTGGGACGCCTCCAAGCCCGATAACTACCACGCCTCCTATTTCGACATCGATGGTTACATGATCAACAGATTCATCAACGACAGACAGAAGGCGGCGGGCATGCTCTTCCTGGACTTCATGCGCAGCTTCGAGGCCAGCTACCGTGAGCTGATCGACGAGGGCAACGAGGCCGCCGTGCTGACCGTATACGATACCCCGGCGGCCCAGAAGATCCCGGTGCCGAAAGAGCGCCAGGCGGCTATGGCGAATGCAGTTCTCGAAACGTTCCCCCCTGCAGGCCGAGCCTTGACCGACATCATGATGGAGTACTTCGCCAACGTGATTACCGGAAAGATGCAGCCCCTGCCCGCTCTGGAGGAGCTCCAGACCCAACTGGATGACTACGCAGTGCCGGAATAGGCTTTACGGCGTCGCGTGTAACGAGGAGTCCTCCCGCTGGAGGGCGGGAGGACTCCGTTAACTCTTTTACGCTTTCAAGAGGCATGGATTCTCCAGCGTAGTAGGAGGACAGGGTGAAGGTGTCGGATAAGACCTATGGCTTTCTGCTCAATGTCCCGGGATTGTTGATCGTTGTTTTCTGGGTGGTCTTTCCCGCCGCCCTGCTGGCATTGACCAGCTTCCTGCGCTATAACAACCTATCGCCCATCGTTTTCAACGGCCTGAAAAACTACAGGAGGTTGTTTACCGACCGGCTGTTGTGGCTCAGCTTGAAGAACGCGGCGATCTTCAGCGGCGGGACTACCGGACTTACCTTCATCGGCGGACTTCTCCTGGCTCTGGCCCTGGCGGGCATCAAAACAGGTTCCACTACCTTCCGATCCTTGATGATCATTCCCTGGGCCGTTCCGCCCATTGTCTCGGGGATCATCTGGAAGTGGATTTTCAGTCCGGACTTCGGGGTGCTGAGCGACCTGCTGATGAAGATGAGGTTGATCAGCGCGCCGGTGAGCATCTACAGCAACACAAACCTGGCCATGGTCGGGATCATCATCGCCGACAGTTGGACGCGGATTCCTTTCATGGGCATCATCCTGCTGGCCGCCCTGCTCAGCATCGACCGGGAGCTGTACGACGCGGCCAAGATCGACGGCGCCGGAGCTCTGGGCCGCTTCGGGTACGTCAGCCTGCCGCTCATACGAGGGCCCATGTTCGTGGGCCTGATGATCACCATCATGTTCTCTTTCCGCACCATCGATATCATCATTCCCTTGACCGCCGGCGGCCCCGGAAGAGCCACCTACGTGTTCGGCTACCTCATCTATGATCAGCTGATCAAGACCCTGAACTTCGGGGTCATGGCCGCCGCTGGGATGCTGCTGTTCGGCATCACCACGGTCATCTCCATGGTGATGCTCTCCCTTGCCAGGAGGTAGACTCATGTTCGACCGGATATTTGAAAGTAAAATCACCGCCTACATCCTGATCATCGTCATTTTAGTTGTGATGATGGGACCGATCTACTGGACCGTGACCACCGGCTTCAAGCCGGACATGGAGACCTATATCTTCCCGCCGATCTATTTTCCCAAACACCCGACCATCGAGCCCTTCAAGCTTCTGTTCGAGTACTATCCTTTTACCGATTACGTGCGCAACTCGATTATCGTAACCCTCTCCACAACCGTCGTTGTCACCGTGTTCGGTATGTTTGCCGCTTACGGACTGAGTCTCTACCGCTTCAAGGGCGCCAACGCTGTTCTGTACTTCCTGATCTTCACCCGCATCATTCCGCCTCTCTCCCTGTTGCTGCCCTTCTATATCGTCGTGGCCAATCTTGGGCTGCAGGACAGACTGCTGAGCATGATCCTGGCCAACATCTACCTGACCT
>CAZPQC010000102.1:0-13515 GCA_964588525.1 uncultured Spirochaetaceae bacterium | reverse complement strand
GCCGGGGGGCGGGCGACCCGGATGGATTTTCCCATCCATTATGGGTATACTCATCGGGAGGAGGATAGGTTTGAAGCTCTATACGCGTTGGCAGGTGATTTTCTTTGCATTGGCGGGTATCGCTCTGACCCTCCTGGTGACCTGGACGACGGGCATTCTGCGGGTGCCGGCGTGGGAAGAAGGGGAGGATTCCTCTGAAGCAAAGGTCGGGATCGAAGAGATACTGGAATCCCCCTCTGAATCGATACCGCTTACCGGTCAATCCGTACAATTCAGCGGTTCAATCTCCAGCGATGAAGCCAACAACATCCAGATCTACGAAAAGCTCAACGAAGCGGTTGTCAACGTGACCTCGGTCAGTTTCGAATACAACTGGTTCTTGGAGCCGATTCCCAGAGAGGGAACCGGTTCCGGTTCGGTCATCGATCAGAAGGGGTACGTGCTGACGAACTATCATGTGATCAAGAACGCCAACGAGCTGAGCGTCACCCTGGCCGACGGTTCGAATTACCGGGGAGATATCATCGGCGTGGATCCGGAGAACGACCTGGCGGTCATCAAATTCGACCCGCAGGGCCGGCGTCTAGCCACGATTTCTTTCGGCAGCTCGGCCAACCTGCGGGTAGGCCAGAAGGTGCTGGCCATCGGCAATCCCTTTGCCCTGGATCGAACCCTCACTACGGGAATCGTTTCCGGGCTGGGCCGGCCGGTACGAACCGATACGGGACTGCTGATCAAGGAGATGATCCAAACCGACGCCTCGATCAATCCGGGTAACTCCGGCGGACCCCTGCTGAACTCCAAAGGGGAGATGATCGGGATCAACACGATGATCTACTCGCCCTCGGGCGGTTCGGTCGGAATCGGATTCGCCGTTCCGGTGGATACGGCCAAGCGGGTCGTACCGGATCTTCTGCGCTACGGCAAGGTGCAGCGCGGCTGGATAGACATCGTGCCGGTGCAGCTTTTCCCGGCCCTGGTCCGCTACGCCGATCTGAACGTATCCGAGGGGATCCTGGTGTCCGAGGTCGAGCCCGGCTCCAACGCGGAGACCGCCGGTCTGAAGGGGGGACAGCAGGCGGTGCGTTACGGGCGTTCGATCATCAATCTGGGCGGGGATATCATCGTGGAGGTCGACGGCACGCCCATCGCCACTCTGATGGACCTTTTAGGCGCCTTGGAGGACAACAAGCCCGGAGAAACCGTGGAGGTCAAGATAATCCGGGGCCGACGGGAACAGACCCTCTACGTGAAGCTCTCCACTCGCTCGCAAAACATCCGTTTCTGAGGGATGAACAAGTTCACGGTCGTTTCTTCATTCGCGCCGGCGGGTGATCAAGGGCAGGCGATCTCAGCGCTTTCCAAGGGCATTTCTCGGGGCTGTCGCCACCAGACCCTCAAGGGGGTCACCGGCTCGGGAAAGACCTACACCATGGCCAAGATCATCGAGCAGGTGCAGCTTCCCACCCTGGTGCTTTCCCACAACAAGACCCTGGCGGCCCAGCTGTACGGGGAGTTCCGGGATTTCTTTCCCGAAAACGCTGTGGAGTATTTCGTCTCCTACTACGACTACTATCAGCCGGAGGCCTACGTTGCTGGCAAGGACCTGTACATCGAGAAGGACGCCTCGATCAACGAGGAGATCGACAGGCTGCGCCTGGCCGCCACCGCGGCGCTGTTGGAGCGCCGGGATGTGATCGTGGTGGCCACGGTCTCCTGTATATACGGCATCGGTAATCCCCGGGATTACAGGGATATGCGCCTGGAGCTGAACCTGGGCCAGGAGACAAGCAGGGACCAGATCCGCCTGCACCTGGTCAAGCTGCTTTACGAACGCAACGATGCGGTTCTGGAACGAGGCCGTTTCCGGGTGCGGGGAGATGTCCTGGAGATCTTTCCCTCATACACGACCGACGCCCTGCGGGTCGAGTTTTTCGGGGACGAGATCGAGCGGATCCGCAAGATCCATCCCCTGACCGGCGAGAGTCTGGGGGACGTGGAGTTCTACATCGTGTACCCGGCCAAGCACTTCGTAACCCCGGAGGAACGCCTTCCCGACGCTCTGGAGCGCATCCGCAGCGAGCTGTCGGAGCGCCACGGTGAGCTGGCCGAGGCGGGAAAGATCGTGGAGGCGGAACGGCTCAAATCCCGCACCGAGTACGACCTGGAGATGCTGGAGGAGATGGGCTACTGCCCGGGCATAGAGAACTACTCCCGACACCTCTCCGGCCGTCAGGAGGGCGAACGCCCGGCGGTGCTGCTGGACTTCTTCCCGGATAACTTCCTCGCCTTCGTGGACGAGTCCCACGTGACCATTCCCCAGGTACGGGGCATGTACGAGGGGGACCGCTCCCGCAAGCTCTCCCTGGTGCGCTACGGATTCCGGCTGCCCTCGGCCCTGGACAATCGTCCTCTCTATTTCGCAGAGTTCGAGCAGCTGCTGAACCGCGTAATTTATGTATCCGCCACCCCCGGCCAGGAGGAGCTGGACAAGTCCGAACAGCTGGTCGAGCAGGTCATCCGCCCCACGGGCCTGCTGGATCCGGAACTGGAGGTGCGTCCGACGGAGGGGCAGATCGAGGATATGTACGCGGAGATCAAGCGACGCATCGCAGCCAATCAGCGTACCCTGGTGACCACCCTGACCAAGCGCATGGCCGAAGATCTGGCCGAGTACCTGTCCGAGCTGGGGCTCAACGTGCGCTATCTGCACTCGGAGATCGAGACGATCGAGCGGGTGGAGATCCTCAAAGCTTTGAGGACCGGTGAGTTCGACGTCCTGGTGGGGATCAACCTGCTGCGGGAGGGGCTGGATCTGCCCGAGGTGTCCCTGATCGCCATCCTGGATGCGGACAAGATCGGATTCCTGCGCTCAGCCACCTCCCTGATCCAGACCATCGGCAGGGCCTCCCGGCACGTCAACGGAAAGGTGATCATGTACGCCGACCGTACCTCCGAGGCCATGCGGGAGGCGATCGAGGAAACCGAGCGCCGCCGCGCCATCCAGGAGGAGTTCAACCGGAAGCACGGCATCACCCCCACCTCGATCTCCAAGTCGATCCAGGATCTGCTGATCCGCAGGAAGGAGGAGAAGCGGAGCCTGGAGAAGTTCGATCTGGAGCTGATGGAGCGTCAGTTCAACATCCTGGTGCCCAAGCAGCGTCAGGCGCTGATCAAGCGGCTGGAGCAGGAGATGCTGGAGCTGGCCAAGAACCTCGAGTTCGAGCGGGCCGCGGTCCTGCGGGACGAGCTGAAGCGAATCCGCGAGATGTGATTCGTACTATTTGGTGAAGAGGATGTAATCCACCGGACCCCCGGAAACGTGGGGGAAGAACGCGTCTCCACTGGGTCCGTATAACCTGTTGAAGTACTTGTTTATATTTCTGTAGATGTAGAAGTAGGATTCAGAAACCGTTATATAACCGTCGAAGTTGTAATCCGCCTTGGTGGCCGATTCCAGGAGAAAACCGGTCATTACCCCATTATCATCGGTTTCATAGGCATAATCCTGCTCCCCGGAGGCGGCGATCACCAGGGCCTCGCCCGGGGGGATGTCGCTTCCGTAATCCTGGAAGTTGGCGTAGAGGTAGATCGCATCACCCAGGGTTCCGAAGATACCCTTCGGTCTCTGGGAATAATCCGGAGGGATGGCGTCCGCCTCCAGCGAATTGCTGATAAAACCTCCCGAAAAACAGGCGTCCAGGATTATGACCTTGCGGGCGCAGGGGATGGTCCGTACCAGGTCCGCCAGCTGGTCGTCGGTGAGATCCCGGTCGTGAAGTGCGATATACTCCTCTTTGGCATCGGTTTCCGGAGTGTTTTCAGTGCCCCCGCCCGTGCCGGAGACGGCTTGCCCGCCGTGTCCGGAAAAGTAGAATACAAACAGGTCATCCAACGTCGCGACGGCAGCGATTGTGTCCCCATCTGCCGCAAGTTGAGTGTATGTGGCTTCTGCATCGGTGTGCGTGTAGGGGATTACCTGGAAACCCTGTTCAGCCAACAAATCGCGCATCGCCTGGGCGTCTGCATCGGCGACGGCCAGATCGCCGCTGGAAGGTCCCGCCGGTGGATAGTCAGAAATCCCGTAGACGATCGCGTACTTGTCGTAATTCAGGTCGAAGGTGCAGGAGGCCAGCAGAGCAAGGCCGGTTGCCAGGAGGGCTCCGGCGACGCGGCTCGGTAGCGATGAGCTTCTACGAATCATGGTCACTGCAGAGTATATCTCCAAACCACGCCGAACCCAATAGAGCCGTAGAGCTCGAGGTCGCGGCGGAAGTAGTAGTCGATCGGCAGAATCAGGGCGATGCCGTATTTTTCCCGTTTGGGGTTATAAAATTCCAGATACGGCTCGAGGAAGATCCCGGGATAGTAGAAAAAGAGCGTGGTGAAGGTTATCAGGTCCAGGTTGAAGGATCCACCCGCTGAAACCCCCAGCCTCAGCTGCAGCGGACGGAAGGATTCGGTAAGCTCGAAGCCGTACCCCGCGGATAGCCGCAAGCCCCCACCCCAGTGGGCTCTGTAGGTCCAACCGCCGGCCGGACTGGATGCCGTTGCGCCGTGGAGCTGCAAACCGATCCCGAGGGAAAGTGAGGAGAAGAGGGGGACATCCAGCAGGGCATCAAAGGCGCCCACTGCCTGGGCCTTGGGCGTGTAGAAACCGGACGGATAACCGGAGCCTACGGGTTCGTCGGCCAGGGCCACACCGCCCTGTATCCCCAAGCCGAGAACCGGCCGCCTGGCCCGCGCGCTGCGCGCGGCGTCGTCGGCCGCGGCCGGGGGCAGGACGATGCCGATGAGCAGCAGTACAATGAGTGTAGTCTTTCCGGCCATATTGTTGTTACTATTACACATTATGAGGCGATCGGCGACCGCAATCCTAGGCTTCATCGTTCTGGTACTTAGTATAGCACCCCTGGCCCTGGTATCCTGCGAAAAAGAGCAGCCCGTGGAACGGATCGATCTGCCCCCGACACCGGTGCTCACCTTGAGCACGCAATGGGGGGTGATCCGCTCGCCCTTCCTGCGCCTGCGGGATGAACCCCTGCAGAAAGCGAAAATAACCGCTCATCTGCGGCGGGGATCGGTACTGGAGATCATCAGCAGGACCGAGGCCAAGGAGACGATCGACGATTCGACCGCTTACTGGTACCAGGTGAACTACGGCGGCTTGCGGGGATGGGTGTTCGGAGCCTTCCTCGAGGTACTGGACTCCAAATCCGAGGCCGAACGCTTCGCCGCAGAACTCGAGTAACTTCCGCTTCATGGACTTCAGTTTCTTCAGTGAAATCCAGCTGACCGAGTACCTGCCCTGGATTCTGCCGCCGCTTATAGGAGCCGTTATCGGCTACGTGACCAATGCCATCGCCATCCGCATGCTCTTCCGCCCCCTGACCGAAATCCGGGTCCTGGGGGTGCGGCTTCCCCTTACCCCGGGAATCATTCCCAAGCAGCGCGCCCAGCTGGCCGAGAGCATCGGACAGATGGTATCCCGGGAGCTTCTGACCGAGGAGGCGGTGCGACGGCAGCTGGCTACCGAGAGCTTTCAGATCAAGCTCGAACAGAACATCTATTCCCTGCTCGGAGACATCATCTCAACCCCCCTGGCCAAGCTGCAGGGGGGGAACCAGGAGCTGGTTTTCACCTCGGTGGAGGGTTTTCTCTCCGAAGGCTTGTACAGCTTCTTCTCCTCCCGCAGCTTCATTCAAGGCGTTCGCAATATTCTCGGCCGCGTAATCCGCTCGGTCGGGGAGAAGCGGGTGGGCGAGCTGCTCGCTGAAACCGAGGTGGGTATCCTGGTGGTCGAACGGCTCATACCCCTTGTTTCCCAGCCGGAGAGCCGGGGGAAGATCGCCAGGGCGTTGGAGAATTGGCTCGAACAGCGGCGGCACGGGAACGAGCGGCTGGCAAGCCACCTCTCCGAGGAGCTGGCCCAGGTTCTGACGGATCTGCTGGCAACCCTTCTACCCTCACTGTTCGATTCCCTGTTTCGCTGGCTCGATCAGGAGGAAATTCGGGAGCAGATGAATCATCGGGGCAAACGGCTGCTGCGGACCGTTTTGGAGAAACTGAACGTGCTGCAGCGCTTTCTGATTTCCGCCGGTCAGTTTGACCGCACTCTCGAGCAGAAGATGCCTGAGATCGTCGAGGAGGCCGTGTCCACGCTGCGCGGCTACGCCTATGAAGCGGATACGCTCGAGGGTTTGAAAGACGTGCTGAAGAGGGCTTTTTCCCGGTGGAGGGAAAGACCCGCCGCCGAACTGTTCACGCAGATCCGTCCGGGTATGGCCGCGGACCTGGTGGACCGGCTTCTGGTGCGGGCGGGTGAAGAGGGAACCCGGAAGCGGCTGGCCGCGGCGATCGACAGGCTGTTGGGAAAGGTGAAGGATCGTACCCTCGGAGAGATCCTGACCCGCTACTTTCGAATCCCGGAGCAGGAAGCCATCGATTATGTCTCCAACAAGGTGTTGGCCTTCCTGCTGCGCAAGGAGACCTCCCAGGCGATTGCCGCGGAGGTGGTTTCATTCTCCCGCAAGTTCATGGAGGAACACCGGCAGAACAATATCGCCGAGCTGCTGCATATAGAGCCGGCGCTGCAAAAGCGCTCCGGCGCCTATCTGTCGACCCAGCTGATTCGAATCATCGATGCCAGACTTCCCGGGTTCATCGAGAGCTTCGATGTGCGCCAGCTTGTGGTGGACAAGATCAACGATCTGGATGTCGCCCAGGTGGAAAAGCTGCTGCTCATGGTCATACAAAAACACCTGCGTTGGATCAATATCTTCGGCGGTATTCTGGGTGCCCTTATCGGCTTCTCCCAACTCGTTCTGCGGCTCCTCGCTTGAGATTGACCGGAGCTGCAGATTTCGTTTACTATGGGTCAACCTCTGCTCCGGGAGTTATGCGTGCCTGTTAATCTCCTAATCGTCGATGACAATGAGGTACATCTCGACCTGATGGTCGAGATCCTCAAAGAAGATAAACGATACGACCTGTTTCGAGCGCTTTCAGGGGAAGAAGCCCTGGAAGTGATGGCAAACAACGACATCCAGATCGTGATCCTGGACGTGGTGATGCCCGGAATGGACGGCTACGAGGTTTGCCGGCAGATACGCAGAAAGTACAGGCTCAAGCCCATCCAGATCGTGATGATCTCCGGCTTCAACCACAAGAACGACCTGGACGAGTTGCTGGAGCTCGGTGCGGATGATTTTATCGGCAAACCGATCACGGCTTTGGAGCTCCAGGCTCGGCTCAAAGCGGCTCTCATACGGCTGCGGGACCAGACGGAGGTGTATGGAGCCCTGCAGGGGGAACCACAGCCGGAGGGGAAGAATCTCTCGACCCTGGTGGCGGAGAACATCCAGCTGAGGCAGGAATACCACAAGGTGCGGCGCATCAACGAGGAACTCCAGGAAAGTTGTCATCAGCTGGAGCAGCTGGCCTCTCTGGATACCCTCTCCGGCCTGCTCAACCGCCGCACCCTGTTCAAGCGGATCGAGATCGAAATAGAGCGTACAAACAGACTCGATTGGCCCCTTACCGGGATCATGATCGATATCGACCATTTCAAACGGGTAAACGACAACTACGGACACCAGTGCGGGGATATGGTCATTCAGGAGATCGGCTCCAGGTTGAACAAGAGTCTCCGAAAGTACGACTACGCCGGCCGTTACGGAGGAGAGGAGTTTTTCGTGATCTTCTCCAACACCACCGCCGAGACAGCCCATAGCATCGCCGAACGCTTCCGTACGGAGATGGAGCAGACGCAATTCACCTGCGGAGACCAGGTGTTCAACGTCACGGTCTCCATAGGGGTAGCCCAGTACAACCCGGGAGAGTTGCCGGACCGCTGGATCAGCCACGCCGACGGGGTAATGTACCAGGCCAAGCAGCGGGGTCGAAACCAGGTCGTCGTGACCTGAATCTCGAGCAAGATTCTCAAAAGGTAGCGGACATTCTCTCGGTGAACCAGCCGTAGATCGCCTTCAAACGGTTGTAGAAGGAGTCCTCCCTGGAGCGTGCCAAGCCGAGCAGGCGCAGCGTGTGGGCTCCAACCGCTCCGTAGAACAGGATTTCCTCCCCGGCGGGAATCAGCAGGATCAGGGTAACGCTGTTTTCGGGTTTCACCATGGGAAAGAAGAAGTAGTGCATCGTGGTGAGGTTCGTACTGTCCAGTAGGAAATAGTCACCCGAATAGCGGAACTCCATAGCGTATATGTTTTCACCAAAGGTCAGGTCCTCTTGGAGCACGTACAGCTTGCTGTAGGCGGGGATCTCCCGGGCCACGGGATCGGGAAGCCGTCTTTCCGCACCCGGCCCGTCGACCACGTACGATCCGCTAAACAGGGTGCGCATCCGCTCCCGGCTGGCCGAATAGTACTCGATTCCTTCCATGGTGCTCATCGAGCGGAGGATATTGTAGATCTGGAGCCGGGATTCCGGCGAGTCGAAATCGACGGCCTCGTTTCTGTACACCGAGAGCACCTCGGTGCCCACGGTGAGCTCCAGATCCCGGATCCTGGCCTCGATCTCCCCACGAGCGGATACATCCGGGATCAGCTGCGGCGGGCCGTCCCCGTGAAGGCTGTTTCTGAGCTCTCCTTCGCTCATGACTCGGTTGTACAGCTGCTGCGGGAGAAATGTCTCGACGGAAATATCCGCCGGGTCCGCCGGGCAGAGCCCGCTTGAGAGCAGCAGCAGGAGAATCGTTGAACAGGCCAGTTTCCTCATGGTAAGATCACTGTAGTACGAGGGCGAACCGTGCTTCAAGGTGCCTTTGGCTGATGAGTGAATGTATAGTAGTTACGGGAGGGGGAACCGGGGGCCATGTCTATCCGGTATTAGCGGTCCTTGAGGAGCTGCCTTCGATCCGGGTTGTCTGGATCGGATCGGGTTCGCAGCTGGAGCGCCGGATTCTGGAGGGACGGCAGCTGCGCTACTACGGGATCCCCGCGGGCAAGCTGCGCCGCTACTTTTCCCTGCGGAACATCATCGATGTCTTCAAGATCGTACTGGGCTTCCTCGCCTCGGCGGCGATCCTGCTCCGGGAGAAGCCGAAGCTCGTGTTTTCCAAGGGGGGCTACGTTTCCGTGCCTCCCGTGGCCGCCGCCCGCTTGCTGGGAATCCCCTCGTTGACCCACGAGTCGGATCTGCGGCCCGGGCTGGCAACCCGGATCAACGCCCGCTTCGCCGATGGTGTGCTGGTCTCCTTCCCCACCAGCGACAGGTACTTCGGTGCCCGCTTTCGATCCAAAGTCATCCACACGGGCAATCCGGTTCGCAAAGCGCTGCTGAGCGGAGATCCTCAAGCAGGCAGGGCGATGTTCGGCTGTCCGGCAAACCTGCCGCTGCTGCTCGTGCTGGGCGGCAGTCTGGGCTCCGCTTCGATCAACCGCCTGGTGCTGCAGGCGTTGGACAGCCTGCGCCTGGCCTGCTTCGTGGTCCATCAGCTGGGCAGCGAGCACTTCGACGGAAGCAGCGTGGAATCGAACTACTATCCGGCGGCCTATTTCCACGAGGAGCTGCCGGACGTTCTTGCAGCAGCGGATCTGGTGTTGTGCCGTGCAGGTGCCAACACCCTCTGGGAGCTGGCCGCCCTGGGCAGGCCCTCAGTTTTGATTCCTCTGCCCCGGGGATCCAGCCGGGGGGACCAGATCGAGAACGCCGGATTCTTCGCAGAGGCCGGGGCCGCCGCCGTGCTCCGGCAGGAAGGACTCACCTCCGATGGGCTCAGCGAGGTCGTGTTGCATCTTATTGGTAATGCCGATAAGCTTGAGCGCATGGGAAGGCGCGCATTCGAGCTCAGCCGGCCCGATGCCGCCAGCCGGATAGCCCAGCTCATATCACGATCCGTATAACGATCGTTGACAACGGAGTGATGGCGCTTTGAGTTTTGAAGTTATCGACATCGTGTTCGCCCTTCTCGTGGTCATCGCTGCGATCAGGGGGGCGTTTCGGGGATTCGTAACCGAAGTGGGGAGCATGGCCGCGCTGATCCTGGGGTTCGGAGCCGCGATTGTCTTCTACAAGCCCGTAGCGCTTCTCCTGGACAGGCAGTTCGGGCATTCCCTGTGGAACCAGCTCATTGCCTTCCTGATCCTCTTTCTCCTGGTGTATCTGCTGGTGAAACTCGTGCAGCGGATGCTGCAGAACATCATAGAGCGGCTCAGTCTCGACCGCCTGGACAGCGCATTGGGTTTTTTCTTGGGGCTTACCGAGGGGTTGCTCGTGGTCGGGGTGGTCCTGTTCATCATCAACTGGCAGCCTTTCTTCGATCCCAAGAGCCTGCTCGGATCGAGCTTTTTCGCCCGGATGCTCTTCCCCGTGCTTCCCTCGCCGGAGCGCATTTTCGGGCCGAGAGTCTTTGTTGAAAATGTTTGAAAATATAATCGGCCAGACAACGGTTGCTCAGACGCTCGCCCAGGAACTGCAAACCCGTGCCTTCCCCTCGGCTGTACTGTTCTACGGATCGCCCTTCACAGGCAAGCTGTCCGCAGCCCTGGAGACGGCCCGGGTACTGACCTGCCGCCAGGAGGGCAAGTGGAGCTGCACCTGTGCCGCCTGCCGAAAACAGCGCCTTCTGATCCATCCCAATACTCTGCTGCTGGGCTGGCGCTACTTCGATCTGGAAATCGCCGCTGCGGCGGATGTCTTGCGCCGAACCCGCCGGCTCTCCGCCCAGTACCTGTTCGTCCGCTCCGTTCGCAAGCTTACCCGCCGCTTCGATCCCATCCTCTGGGAGGGGGAGGAATCCAAGATTCGCAAGGTTGAAGCGGTGCTCGCTGAAACAGAGGAGCATCTGGATACATTCGAACCGGCGTTTCCCGGTGATCGGGTCATGAATTACGACAGGCTGGCCGAGCGTCTGGAGCGGGTGGTCGGCTTGAGCCAGACCCTGTCCAAGGCATTGAGCTCCGACAACGTGCCGATCAACCAGCTCAGACGGGCTTCCTCCTGGCTGCACATGACGGCTCTGGCTTCCGCACCGGAGACCGATTCAGGTACCGGTGCTGAAACCAAAATCGTGATTCTGGAGAGCGCGGACCGGATGTACGATTCCTCCAGCAACTACCTGCTCAAGCTTCTGGAGGAACCGCCTCCGGACAGCTTCCTCATACTCATCACGACCCGGCGGAGCGCGGTCATTCCCACGGTGCGCTCCCGCCTTCGTCCCTATCTGTTTGTCGAACGAAAACCGGCTGAGCAGGCGGAAGTGCTCCAGCGGGTTTTCCATGAGAGCAGTGAGGACTATCGGGATCTTCGGGAGTATTTCCTCTACTGGAAGGATGTCAATCCCGCCCAACTGGAAAAGCTGGCCCGCCGCTTTGTCGAGGCAGCCCTGGAAGACACCGAAGAGGTGCTCGCGGAGGATGTGCTGTCGGAATTGGAGGAAAATATCCCTCCCAAGGCGGCTCGGGGCTTTGTCAGCTCTTTTTTGGAGGAGATCCTGCGACAGCTGTTGGTGTTGCTGCGGGAGCAAGCCCTGAATCCGTTTGTTCTGAAGCGTTGGAACTGGACGATCCGGCGGCACCAGCAGGCCTTTCTCACCTTCAACCAGCAGCCCGGCCTCACCCTGGAGAGCTTATTCTACTGCCTGAGGACGCTGCGATGAGACGCTTTCTGCAGAGGGCACTGGAAAAGATCGAGAAGATGGATCGGACCCAGGTCCGCAAGCTCGTTTCCGATATAGCCGGGGAAAACGAGCTTTTGGAGATGGTGATGGAATCGATGAGTGACGGGGTCCTGGTAACCGACCGGGAGGACAAGATCCTCATGGTAAACAAATCCGCCGAGCGAATGTTGCCCTTCACCTCGGACGAGCCCATCGAAAAGTCTCTGGAGGAGGCGATCGGGGACGAAGAGATCAGGGAGTTCTTAACGGAAAACTTGCGCGGGTTGGATCGGGTGCTGGATCGGGAGTTCACTCTGGGAAACGGCTACAGCAGGATTCTCTCTTTGAGCATCATGCCCCTGGTGCGCCAGGGATGGATCACCGGGAATGTCATCCATATCGAGGATGTCACGGAGAAGCGGGCCAAGGAGGCCCGCCTTCGACGCGCCGAGAGCCTGGCCGCCCTCACCACCCTGACCGCCGGTGTAGCCCATGAGATCAAGAATCCTCTGGGTTCCATCGGCATTCATTTGGAGCTGATGAAGAAGGAGATGAGCGGGAAGAAGCAGATAGAGACACGCAAGGTCATGGAGAACCTTCTGATCATCAAGGAGGAGGTGGACCGGCTCAATCGAATCGTCACGGATTTTCTGTTCACCGTCCGGCCGATGAACGCCGAATTGAGTTATGACGACCTGAACCGGGTGGTGAAGGAGCTGCTGGAGCTCAAGAAGCCCGAGCTGGCCGAGGCGGGGATTACGCTGAAGGCCGAGCTGATGACCACGGGCCCCCAGATTCTCATGGACGAGCGCTACATGAAGCAGGCCGTTCTCAACCTGCTGAATAACGCGATCTCCGCCATGCCCGAGGGGGGAAAGCTCCAGGTGTGCACCCAGCAGCTGGGAAACGAGGTGCGCCTGAAGATCAGCGACAGCGGGGTGGGAATCCCGGAAGAAAACATGGACAAGATCTTCGAACCCTACTTCACGACCAAAGACTTCGGCTCCGGTCTGGGGCTCACCCTGGTGTACAAGATCGTCAAGGAGCATCTGGGGGACATAGAGATCAACTCAAAATTAGGGGAGGGCACGACGATCGCCTTGAGTTTCCCCATACCCCAGAAGGAGAAGCGGCTGATCAGCTACAGCGAGGAGGGGCAATGACCTACAACATCCTGGTCGTTGATGACGAGAAGAACATCCGGGAGGGCCTGGGCAAGGTGCTGGAGATGGACGGCTACAAAGTGCTCCTGGCCTGCGACGGCAAGGAGGCGATCCAGAAGCTGGACCGGGGCGACATCGACCTGGTGATCACGGATCTGAAGATGCCGAATCTCTCTGGAGAAGAAGTGCTGCAGAAAGCTACAAGCATGACGGCGAATCTGCCGGTGATCATCCTGACCGGGCACGGAACGATCGAGAACGCGGTTGCCGCCATGAAGAACGGCGCCTATGACTATCTCACCAAGCCGGTAAACATGGACCGCCTCTCCCTGCTGGTGCAGCGGGCCCTCTCCGCCAGGGAGCTGATGCTGCAGCATCGGGCCCTGCAGGAGGAGCTGCAGAAGCGAAACCAGTTCTCCAACATCATCGGCAAGAGCGAATCGATGAAGAAGATCTTCGAAGTCGTGCAGCAGGTGGCGCCCAGCCGCGCCTCGGTTCTGATAACCGGTGAGAGCGGAGTCGGAAAAGAGATGATCACCGACGCCCTTCATTACAACTCTTCCCGTCGAGACAAACCACTGATAAAGGTGCACTGCGCCGCCCTTACCGAAACCCTTCTGGAGAGCGAGCTGTTCGGCCATGAACGGGGGGCCTTCACCGGGGCGGTGGCCCGCAAACGGGGACGCTTCGAGCTGGCCCACATGGGGACGATCTTCCTGGATGAAATCGGGGAGATGA
>CAZPQC010000101.1:11666-13595 GCA_964588525.1 uncultured Spirochaetaceae bacterium | reverse complement strand
GATAGACCCTCCTTGGACGTTAGAGAGAAGCCGGCTGATTCGCCTCAGTATCCCCTCAGAACCGTGCTGGACCTGGGAGCCAAACCCTCCCTGGGTATTCGCTTCAACACCAGATACGCCATGTCGTGCTGCCGGCAGAACGCCCGCTTTTCGGGCTTGTCTCCGTCCTCGTTTACCACATAGAGACCCGGTTTTAGGGCCAGGATCTCCGGTTCCGCATCCATCCAGCCGCTGCCCGTGGACACTAGAACCTGTGACACGTACCGGACGGATCCCACCAGGTAGCGGCGTTCGGCTGCCGGAAACAGGGGACGCCCCTCGCCCTTGAGCAGGCGCACGTTCTCGTCACTGCCGACAACCACGTACAGCTTTCCATAGGCGGAAGCCTCCTCGAAGAAGCGGACGTGCCCCGAGTGAAACCAGTCGAAGCAGCCTGTGACTACAACTTTCCGGGCTGGAATCGATGCTATCCCTCTTATTGGAGCTTGCTCCGGCACAGGATCATGCTCGGGGAAACCGGCCAGATCGTCCGCTGCAAGTACTCGGTACTCAAATCCGTGACGGCAGCAAAAATCCACCCTGGCTTGATTCTCCTCCGTATCCAGCCAAAGGTCGGGCTGAATCGGGGCGATCAGGGCTTCCGACGGGATGCCGCCATTTTTACTGGCAGCATCGATCTCATCCGCCACGCTCACCGCCGTCACGTAGCGGTTTGTGCTGACCAGATACAGACGCTCGGCTTCGGGGAACGCTGGTGGTTTTCCCGTTTTCACCGCTACGATCCTATCGGACCAGAGCAACACGTGTACGGAACCCAGACGATGCGCCTCATGGAGAAGACGAGCGTGGCGAGAGCGAAAATTGTCAAAGCTGTCAGCGACCAGTATCCGCATTGATCAGCCGGTGGGACCTTGAATGCGCACCGAAATCGAGATGGAACCAGGAACGGGCTCCTCGGAGACGACGTACAGATACCCGCCGCCACAGCCGGAATACATGGCTCCCCTATGTCGACTCTGGTAGTAGTGCAGGATCTCCAGCAGATCTACATCGTCATGCTTCACCACGTTGGGTAGAAGCTTTTCCCAGCAGAGCATGCACTCGTTCATCGACGCACCCAGGGCCTCGGCGTTCCTTTCGACGATTGCCCGATAGCAATCCTTGCCGCTCTGGCCGAGCCGGGCGATCCACTCGGGATCCAGATGCTTCACACCAAGGGGATCGTAGCGCTCCGGACGCTGGGCGACCGGCACCATCTTGATGATCCCCTCCAACCAGCCAGCCGTCTGGGGATCGTTGTTGCTCTGAATGTGAACCGGGAAAATCCCGCCTTCGTGGCCATAATCGTAGTCGAGCCGATTTACTCCCGGGTAGATGAGGCCGATCATGTCCTGGGAACCCGACGGCTCGATCCTGTTCCGGTTCTCCGCTTCGTACAGCTCCCGAACAAGCTCCGAAGGATCCCGATCCGGCAGGTGCCCCCCCCACAGATCCACGGCAACCTTGCGGGTGCTCGTGGCCATACCGCTGCGATCCATGACCCGGAAGGTCGGCTCCAGCGACACCACGACCATCGATCCCGGAGGGCTCGGGTTGCGCTTCGACATGAAGGGCTGGTCGATCCAGCCCCCGGCGAAAGCCATGCGATTGGGGATGCTTCCGATGAGCTCGCTGATGCCCGTGTCCACCTCCGCCTCAGCTGACCGTGCGCTTGCCTGCCTTGCGGTCGGCGTACTGCCCGGCGATCCAATGATAGGTCGTTTTCATCCCTTGCTCCAGGGGCGTCTCAGGCTCCCAAGCCAAAACTTCTTTGATAAAGGTGTTGTCGCTGTTGCGCCCCGCCACCCCCCTTGGTGCATCCGCCTTGTAGCGCCTGTTCAGCTTCGATCCGGCGATCCGTTCGACAATGTCCACCAGCTCGTTGATGGA
>CAZPQC010000101.1:0-11566 GCA_964588525.1 uncultured Spirochaetaceae bacterium | reverse complement strand
TGTTCAGCTTCGATCCGGCGATCCGTTCGACAATGTCCACCAGCTCGTTGATGGATACCATTTGAGCCGAGCCCAGGTTGATGGGCGTGGCGATCAGCCGGTCGCAGTGCATGATTCTGTCGATTCCTTCGGTACAGTCGTCGATGTACATGAAGCTACGGGTCTGCTTGCCGTCACCCCAGATCTCGATTTCCCCGCTTCCCGTATCGTTGGCCTGGATGACCTTGCGGCAGATGGCAGCCGGAGCTTTTTCCCGGCCGCCGTCCCAAGTGCCGTACGGACCGTAGACGTTGTGAAATCGGGCGATGAAGGTCTTCAACCCCCTCTCCGCCCAATACTCCTGGCAGAAGATCTCCGACATCAACTTCTCCCAACCGTACCCTCTTTCCGCCATCGCCGGATAGGCATCACTCTCCTTCAAAGCGCGGACATCGGGATCCTTCTGCAGCTCCGTATTGTAGGCACAGGCTGAGGAGGAGAAGAAATAGCGATCCACCCCGGCCCGATAGGATGCCTCGATCAGGTGGGTATTGATCAGGATGCTTCGCAGACACTCCACCCGGTTCAGCTCGATGAATCCCATCCCGCCCATGTCGGCGGCCAGATTGTACACCTCCACCGCCCCTTCCACGGCGCGTTTGCAGTTCCGCTCCTCACTGAGGTCCATTGACAGAGATTCAACGCCCGGGATCTGCTGATACCACTCGGGAAGCGGTTTCTTGTCTACGGCGCGGATCTTCGACAAACTTCTGTCTTTGAAGTACTTGACCAGAGCCCCGGCTATAAACCCGCCAGCTCCGGTTACTACAATCCGATCGTCTTTGTTCATGAATAGCTCCTCCACCGGCACCTCAGCCGGTGCGGTCATTTGCACAAGTCGAAAGATTCGACTCTATAATAGCAAAAACAGCCTGGTCCGCAATACTCAAAATGCGTATAATGGCTAACGATTTGCGTACGCCGGAGCCTTTTCCGCTCCGAAATACAGATCTGTTGGAGCAGAAAAGATGACAAAAGAGACACACATCGCTCTTTTCATGGGACTCAACGATACCTACGAGCACGGAATCACTCGGGGGGTCATCAAATACGCCAAGAGCCACCGGAACTGGCGTTTGTACGGATACGGCTGGATGTTCCGACCCTTGGAGGCTTTGGAGCACTGGGAAGGTGCCGGCATCATCGCCAGGATCGAATCCTCCGCCGACGCGGCTCGCCTGGCGTCTCTGGGAATGCCGGTAGTGGACGTAGCGGGAGCGTATCTTCACCCGGCTTTCCATCAGGTGAACAACGATGACCGGCTTACCGGCACACTGGCCGGGAAACACCTGCTTTCCCGAGGCTTCAAACAGTTTGCTTTCTGCGGGGTGAAACAGGTCGGCTGGTCGGATAAAAGGAAAAGCGGTTTTCTGGCCGTTGTAGATAAAAGCAACGGTGAAGTACCGGTCTTTGAAGAATCACTGCCCTGGTGGGAACAGCTGGAGAATTCCCAACACCTCAACGATTGGCTGTTGCAGCTGGAATACCCGGTAGGGATCTTTGCCTGTAACGATACGGCGGGACTCAAACTCACAGATTTGTGCAGAAAGCTCGGTCTGGAGGTGCCGGAAGCGGTGGCTATCCTGGGGGTGGATAATGAAGATGTGCTGTGCGAAATGGCCGCCCCTACTCTGTCCAGCATCGACCTGGACTGCGAAGCCATTGGGTACAAGGCTGCAGCTCTCCTGGACCAGCTTTGTAGTCGATCCCCGTCCCCGCTGAAAATCCAATCCACGATACTGATTCCGCCGCTTCAGGTCGTTGCCCGAGAATCAACTCTCGTGTATACCTGCGAAGATCCTATTGTCGAGCGGGCGGTGGGCTACATCCGTTCTCACGCAAGGCAACCGATAAAGGTAGCGGACGTCCTCTCCCAGGTAGCGGCATCCAGGCGGAGTTTGGAGAAGCGTTTTCGCCTTCATATGGGCCACAGCCTCCACGAGGAGATCGTCGAAACCAGAATCGAGTATGCCAAGACGATCCTGAGCAATTCCAACCTGACCGTTGCCCATATAGCGGAGGAAAGCGGTTTCCAAACTCTGCAGAGATTCTACGCCGTATTCAAAGATCTGGTGGGCACCACCCCGGCCCGGTACCGGAAACTGGCCAAGTCCGGCGGTGGGATTGACGGCATCGAGAGCGAGAGCTTCTGAACAACTCAGTAATCCACATAGCAGCGCCCATCCCGATCGAAAAAGCGGATCGACAGCCCGTACAGTTCGGACAAATGCTCCCCGGTAAACAGCTCGGCGAATACTCCGCTGTCCATCCTACCGCCCGGGAAAACGAGGATCAGGTGATCCGCCAGCAGGGCAGCGGGTTCCGGATTATGGTTGGTCAGGACCGCGATTTTGCCGGCTGCTCTCCAGGCCAGCAGGAGCTCGAGAATGCCCTTCCTGTGTTTCAGATCCAGGTGGTTCATAGGTTCATCCAGGAGGAGGAGCTTCGGTTCCTGGGCGAGGGATCTAGCCAGGAGTAGTAAAAGTGTATCGCTTGTGGCTGTCAAATGCTATATACTCAATACTGCCCATCACTTACGACAATGAGCTCTTCAAGGGAAAGAACGAATTCTTCCCTGTGACTCGTTTCTTGTCGGCACTGACGCAGCACATCCGCCCGTGGATCTCAAAATATCCGGCGATATGGGCTCTATGCTTACAGAACCAAGGACAAGTGGCAGGATATGCCTGGGGGCGCCCAGCCCATGTGATGCGGCTCGCCCGCGTTGAATACTACCGTCTCTGCTGGTATAATTTCTCCGATGCCGTTTACCGTTCTCATCGTCGATGATGAGTTGAAGATCTGCCTCACTTTGAGTGAAATCCTGCGGAAGAAAGGCTACCGCACGCTGTACTGTACAGATCCCCAGGAGGTCATTCCGGCGGTTAAAGGCAGCGCCGTAGATCTGCTGCTCGTAGACGTGAAGATGCCCGAGCAGGACGGCATAGATCTGCTCAGAGCGCTTAAAATGGAAATGAGCGGCCTGCCGGTGATCATGATATCCGGTCATGCCACCGTGGACAGGGTGGTGGTGGCCATGAAGTACGGAGCGCTGAACTTTTACACCAAGCCGATCAACAATAAGAAGCTGATCGAGGAAATCGCTCAGATCGAGGCGGCCAAGCGCAGGCGGGTCCTTTCCGACAGCGCTCCGACAATCGTCACCCGGCATCCGGCCGTGCTCAGGATCCTGGAGTTTGCCAAAAAGGCCGCTCCGACCGATGCCGCGGTGACCATCACCGGTGAAAGCGGCACGGGCAAGGAGCTGATTGCGGACCTGCTGCATCAATACAGCCCGCGCCGCGACAGCCCGTTTATCAAGATCAACTGCGCCGCCATTCCCGAAGCCCTGCTTGAAAGCGAGATGTTCGGTCACGAAAAGGGGGCGTTTACCGACGCCAGGTCATTGAAGCGGGGCCAGTTCGAGCTGGCCGGAGAGGGCAGCATCTTTCTGGATGAGATCGGCGACATGAGCCTGCAGATCCAGGCCAAGATGCTGAGGGTGCTGCAGGATAAGTGCTTTACCCGGGTCGGCGGCTCCACGGCGCTGAAAGCCGACTGCCGGATCATCGCCGCCACCAACAAGAAGCTCCAGGAGCTGATCGCCAAAGGCCTGCTGCGGGAGGACCTGTACTACCGTCTGTCGGTGATTACCCTTCAGCTTCCTCCTTTGCGAGAACGAAAGGAGGATATTCCCCTGCTGGCCGAGCATTTTCTGCAGGAGTTCAATCACCTGTACGGTAAACGGATCGGATCGATATCCGGCGAAGTCTGCTCTCTGCTCGAACGGCACGATTGGCCGGGCAACATTCGCGAGCTGAAGAACTTCATGGAACGGGCGGTTATCTTCTGCGAAGGGCGGCGTATCGAGCCTGCAGTGATTCCCGAGCAGTACCGGATACTCGGCTCAGGCCGTCAGGAGACGCCTCTCAATATCCGCTACCAGACCAGCGCGCGGGAAATCATAGTAGAGGCGTTGGAGAAGAGCCGGGGGGTCAAACAAAAGGCAGCCGAGCTTCTAAACATCGATCGCAAAACCCTGTACCGAAAAATGAAGAAGTACAAGATCGACCCGTAATTCAAGCTCGAGATGAAATCAAGCCGCTTGCTCCTGCAGATGCGCAATATCCACGTTGCCTACGAGAAGGTCCAAGCCCTGAACGGGATCGATTTCGACCTGTACTCCGGGGAGATACACGCCCTGATCGGAGAGCATCGGGCCGGCAAGTCGTCCCTGGTCAAGATCCTGAGCGGTGCGGTGCGTAAGAGAGAGGGAGACATCCTCTTGAACGGCAAGCGGATCAATTTCTTCACTCCCAGGAGCGCCACCCTGCACGGGATCGGCATGGTGTACCAAAACCTGAACATCATTCCGAACCTCAATGCGGTAAAGAATATCTTTGCCGGGCAGATGCTCAGCAATCGCTGGGGCTTCCTGGACTATGAGCGTATGCTGAGAAGAACCATGGATATGTTCAGGCAGCTCGAGCTGACCATCGACCCCAACCTCCCGCTGTACAGGCTGACGCTTTGGCAGCAGTACATGGTAGAGTTCGCCCGTATCCTCGTCATGGATCCCAGTCTCATAATTCTCGACGAGGTATCCAACAAGCTAACCCCCGAAGAGATGAAAACGATCTACCGGGTCATGTACGAAAAGCGAAACGAGGGTAAAAGCGTCATCTACATAACCCATAACATCGACGAGATCCTACAGCTCGCCGACCGGGTCACGGTCTTGAAGAACGGCTACCGCAGGGGAACGGAGAACGTCAAGGATCTGGACCAGTTCCGGCTCTTTCAGCTCACCTACTCCTTCGCCATCAACAAGCAGGAGCCGGGCAAGGAGGAGAAGCGGTTCTGGATCATAAAGAGATACGTGGAAAATATAATCCAGCACCTCCCCGTAGGGGTAATCGTCTTCGACGCCAAAGACAAGGTCCAGCTCGTGAACTACGCCGCCCTGGAGCTGCTGAAGACCAACCATGAAAGCATTCTTAAAAAGGCGGCTTCCGGGCTGTTCGCGGAAATAAAAATCGCTATAGGGGCCGAGATCGCAGCCAAGATAAAGAGCAGGGCGGAAGCGAGCTGGGATGAAGTGGCGATGCCTGAGGAGGCGCTGGCCAAAATCAGCGTCATACCCTTCAAAGACAGGGATTACCGCTTCTTAGGCACGACCATGATCATTCAGGATGTGTCCATCGATCACTACCTGCAGAGCTATTTCGTCAGAAGCGAGAAAATGGCCTCGGTGGCCGAGCTGGCCGTGGGCGTGGCCCACGAGATCAACAATCCTTTGTACATAGTCAAGAATTACTTCGAGCTGATACGGGACGACACGCTGGATTCATCCGTCAGGCAGAGAATCGATGAAATCGAAAAAGAGGTGGACCGCATCGTGCAAATCGTGAGCAGCCTGCTGTCCTTCTCCAGGATCAGGGATTTTCCCGCCAAAAGGGTCAATCTGGCCTATGTGCTGGAAGAAGTGCTGCTGCTGCTTCATCATACCCTGTCCAAGAAAAATATCATCCTGAAAAAAAACCTGCCGGCACGGGAGGTGGAGATCTTCGGAGACGAGAACAAGCTAAAGCAGCTTTTCCTCAACCTGATCAACAACAGTATCGAGGCGGTCCTGGACGAGGGAGTGATCGGGGTCGACCTCGCCCGGACCGACGGGGAGAAGAAGATCGAGGTGGTTGTCTCCGACAACGGCTACGGCATCCCGAGGGACATCCAGGACAGCATCTTCAAACCCTTTTACAGCACCAAGATAAACAAGCGCAACACGGGCCTGGGTCTGTCCATTTGCCAGCACATCGTTCGCGAGCACGGCGGCGAGATCGGCTTCAGCAGTCTGCCCGGAGAGACAACCAGCTTTCACGTCCGCTTCCCACTGCCCTGATCCCTAAAAGCAGCGGGGTGTGCTTTTCTCCGCTCCCCTGCCCCCGTCCGAGGATCGCCCCTTCTACCGACGCCGCTTGCGTAGCTGATCCAGCATGATGGCCACTACGATGACGACTCCCTGGATGGCCTGCAGCCAGTAGGCCGACGTCCCGATCAGTACCAGTCCGGTCCTCAGCACCTGCATGATGGCGGCGCCGATGAGCACTCCCAGAATCGTTCCTTCGCCGCCGGAGAAACTGGTTCCCCCGACCACCGCGGCGGCGATGACGTCCAGCTCGTAGCCATCGGCCGCAGTCGGGGCAGCCACACCCAACCGGGAGGTCATGAGAATGCCGCCTACAGCCGCCAGTAAGGAGGCCAGGGTGTAGACCATGATCTTCACGCGATCGGTGTTGATCCCGGACAGGCCGGCCGCCTCCTCATTGCCGCCCACCGCGTAGATCTGGTAGCCCCAGACGGTTTGACCGGTGAATACGGTGATCAGAAAGGCCAGGACCAGTACGAAGATCAACGGGATCGGGATCCCTACGAAGGGAATGTCATACTGCCCCAAGACACTGAAGCTCTGAGGCAAATCCCGCACCGGCCAGCCGCCGGTCAGCCCGTAACACAGGCCGCGGCCTATGAACAACGTCCCCAGGGTGGCGATGAAGGGCGGAAGCTTGGCTTTGGTAATCATTACCCCGTTGGCCAGGCCGACCGCCGAGCCGGTGGCCAGCCCGCCGATGATGCCGATCGGCACGGGCAGGCCCGCCGCCATCAGCATGGCGCCGATCAGGCCCGAAAGAGCCATGACCGAGCCAACCGACAGGTCCACGCCCCCCGTGATGATCACCAGGCATTCGCCGAAGGCGCTGATGGCGATCCAGGAAAAGGCGCGCAGGATATTGAAGATGTTGGTGCCGGTGAGAAAGGTGCGGGTGAACACGCTGAGAAAGATCACCATCACGGTCAGGATCAGGGAGATGCCGGCGACCTGGCCCTGCAGGAGCTTGCTCAGCCTGTGCTTTCTAACCATCTGCGCCTTGGCCTCGTTGACTGTCTGTGCGCTCATTTTGAACTCTGTTCCTTTTTGTTGTTTTTTTCCGTTCCGCTGGCGTAGGCCATGATCAGCTCCTGGGTCGCCTCGCGGCGATCCAGTATGGCAGCCACGCCGCCCTCATGCATGACCACGATGCGGTCACTCATGCCGAGAATCTCGGGCAGCTCCGAGGATATCAAGATAATACCGATTCCCGATTGGGCCAGCTTACTGATCAACGCATGAACCTCCGCTTTGGAGCCTACGTCGATTCCGCGGGTAGGCTCGTCGAGGATCAGGATCTTGGGTTGAGAGGCCAGCCACTTGGCCAGGACCACCTTCTGCTGGTTGCCGCCGGACAGGTACATGGCCTTCTGCTTCAAGTGCGGCGTACGGATGGAGAGCTGGTTTATATAATGTTTGGCCGTATTTTGCATGGCGGCCTTGTTCACCCAACCCCGGCGGCTGTGGCGATTCAAGCTGGCCATGACGATATTGTTCAGAACCGACTGCATCAACACCAGTCCCTGCCGCCCCCTGTCCTCCGGTACCAGGCTGATCCCCGCGGCCACCGCATCTTTCGGCGAATCCAGCGGCACCGGCCTGCCTTCGACCAGGATCTCCCCGGCATCTTTGGCATCGGCCCCGAAGATGATCCGGGCGATTTCGGTCCTTCCAGCCCCCACCAGCCCGGTAAAGCCCAGGATCTCGCCGCGGCGCAGGGTGAAACTTACATCCCGGATCGCCCCGGCACGGGTGAGTCCCTTTACCTCCAGGACCGGGGTGGTGATTTCCGCCTCTTCCTTGTGCAGAAAATCCTTGAGGCTGCGGCCGACCATCATGTGCACGACCCTGTCAATGTCGGCCTCGGAAACCGAGAGCTCGCCGACCAGTTGACCATCCCTTAGAACTGTGATTCTGTCGGCGATGGAAAATATCTCCTCCAGGCGGTGGGTGATGAAAATTACCGAGACACCCTGTTCTTTCAGGGAGCGGATCGTGGCAAACAGAGTCTGCACCTCCTGCTCACCGAGGGTCGCGGTCGGTTCGTCCATGATGATGATCTGGGCGTCGACGGACAGCGCTTTCACGATTTCCACCATCTGCTGTTGGGCTACCGAGAGATCTCGGACAAGCATCCTGGGCGAGATTCGGGCTTTGACCCGCTCCAGGAGCCTGGCGGCCGCCTTTTCCATGCGCGGCCGATCCACCAGTCTCAAGAGCCGGCCCAGGCCGCCTCGCAAAGGTTCCCGGGCCAGGAATATATTAGTGGCCACGCTTTGGTTGCGGGTCAGGTTGAACTCCTGGTAGATGATGGCGATGCCGAGCTGTTGAGCCATATGAGGATTGCCGATGTCAACCTCCTGGCCTTTTAAGAAGATGCGTCCGCTGTCTTTCCGGTAGGCTCCGCTCAATATCTTCATCAGCGTGGACTTGCCGGCTCCGTTCTCGCCGACGATGGCCAGCACCTCACCGGAGGCCACCTGCAGATCCACATTGTCTAGAGCCTGGACCCCGGGGAAAGACTTGCAAATACCTTCTACGCGCAGTATGGTTTCCATTCCCTTAGAGCACCCCATTTCCCAAAGATAACAAATGCCCAAACGTAGGAGCTACGCCTGGGCATTATATCACGCATTATATCACTAAGACAGTTAGCCTTGATGTCCCCTTAGAAGGCCGGGGGCAGGGATTGGGTGAAGTCCTTCTTGTCCCACATCGCCTTCATGGCGTCCACGTTCTTCGGGGTCACGATGTCCATCCCCGAGTTGGTGAACGATTCATAGCTCTTTCCGTTGACGATCTTGTCGTAGATCATCTGCACCGTATCGTATCCCCAACCCCAGTATTTCTGGCCTACCAGACCTACCAGGTATCCTTCGCGCATGAATTCCAGCTCCACGGGCAAGGTATCGAAGCTGACGGTCTTGCACTTCCCGGACAGAGAGACCTTCTCCCACAGGGGCATGGAGCCCTTGGTGGCAAACAGGGGCCAGAGGCCGACGAAAAACCAGCCGTCCAGATCCGGGAAGGCCTGCATCGTTTCCTCGACCACCTGGACTCCCAGGTTGATGTCGTCGCTACAGGCCACGGTCTTGACGATCTTGATGTCCGGGTAGCCCTTGATCACGTCTTTGAAGCCGCGGATTCGCTCTTCCAGGTTGAAGGCGCCGGGAACGCCGGTCAGCAGGGCGATCTTTCCTGATTTGCCCATGCTGCGTACCAGCAGATCGGCGGCGGCCTTTCCGCCATCGTAGTTGTCGACTCCGAGATAGGTGAAGCGCCCGCTTTTCGGAGAATCGGAATCCCAGGTCATTACTTCAATGCCGGCCGACAGAGCCTTCTT
Source organism: uncultured Spirochaetaceae bacterium (assembly GCA_964588525.1). GTDB lineage: Bacteria > Spirochaetota > Spirochaetia > SZUA-6 > DRHE01 > JAFGQJ01. The sequence continues at coordinate 2,255 of CAZPQC010000101.1, read as the reverse complement.
GATCGGAGCTTCCAATGCGGTGGGATCGTTGCAGGAGATACCTATAGCGTCCACTCCCTTGGCGATCACGTCGTCCACCACCCGGGCCTGCTCAGCGGCATCCGAGGCCACGGTACCCACGTAGAGCACCTCCACCTTGTAGGGCCCCTTGGCAGTCAGCTCCTCGGCCTTCTTAAGAGCCCCGTCCCGGCCGATCTCGAAAACCGGGTTATTCAGCGCCTTGGGTATCCAGGCGATGGTGATCTTGTTGTCCGCCAGGGCCTTGGACCCTCCCATTGGCTCCGCTTCCTTACCTCCGCCGGCGAACACGGCGCCTGTGCAGAGTGCCGCCAGAACGGCTAGAACCAGGAACGTTTTTAGGATTTTCATGAAACCCTCCTTAGTTAGATTTTGTTATATCACCAATAAGTGTGGCCACGCCACACCCATCAGCCCAAATACAATGTTGTCGGGATTGACGCCCCCCTTATCCACCTTTTGCCTGGGTCGCCGTCCGCCTTGCCGACCAGCATAAAAGTCATAGATAATACGCAAGAGCCGTGCCAATTCCCGCCGTGGCGCAATATTTCAGAACTTTGATACCAATCCCAAGCCGATTCCGGCGTTTCAGCAGGGCGGACGGGGGTGCGCCGGGACCAGTCTATTTTGCTGTCGGACAAAAAGTTAACTCAACCTTACCCGTCTCGACTCCCCGCGTAAGCTGCTGGCTTCCGCGGCTCCGGGTTCTGAGGAAGCTCAACCACCCGTGCTTCTCGGTTCCCGCTTCATTGTACCAGTTGCGTCCCATGAGGCATCCCGTTTGGGGAAAAAATGCCCCAGGAACGGCATGGGAGTACCTCGATGCCGTCTATTTCACCAGATCGTCCCAAGCCATGTGCCTGATCGTTGAGAACGATATCGATCTGATTCTTCTGGACATCGAGATGCCGGAGCTGAACGGCATCGAGCTGCTGAAGAGCCTTAAGGCGAAAGATCCCGGCATCCCTATCATCATGATCACCGGATATCCTTCGGTGGATAACATCGTTCAATCCATGAAGCTCGGCGCCAGCCACGTCTTCGTTAAGCCGCCGAACTTCGTTCCCTGCGCCTTTCCCTGAGCGCTCCGTGTCTCCCAGAAATGCGTAATCGCCCGGCGGAGCCCCTCGTCCAACTCCTTGGATGAAAGCACGTCACTCCTCTTGTTCTGAAAGGTGGGGTCTCACCTCCAGCCTGCGGAACATGTCACCGGCGGCGGAGTTTAGCCGGCGTTGCGCCATGCCAAAGTAGTGAGCATCAAGCTCGATCCCAATGCTGTTCCTGCCCCACTGTGCAGCCGCAAGATTGGTCGTGCCGGTACCCATGAAGGGATCAAGAACCGTGTCGCCTACGAAGCTAAACATACGAACCAGCCGAACGGCAAGGGAAAGAGGGTACGGCGCAGGATGGTCTTTGGTCGATTCCCCAGTGATGTCGTGCCAGATCTGCTGGAACCATTTTTTGTGATTGGGGTTGGAGATAACACTCAACAAGCGAGCAGCTTGAGTTGGTTTTCTGTAACCGCCGGGCTTTCGCAGCATCAGGATGTACTCGATATCGTTCTTGATGACACCGTTGGGCTCGTATGGCTTGCCGAGAAAGCGACTGTTCCCGGAGACCTCATAGGTGGCATTGGCGATCTTGTGCCAGATTATGGGAGCCAGGTTGGAGTAGCCCAAACGCCGGCACCGTTCCTGGATGGATGAGTGCAGCGGAACGTATGTATGCTCGCCATTGTTCTTTCGCCTCGAAAGGCATACGTCACCGACGACGCAAATGAGACGCCCTCCAGGGACCAAGGCGTCCAGGACACACCCCCAGACGCGGTCGAGTGCATTGAGAAATCCTTCGTAATCGACGACGTGGCCGAGTTAGCCCGGAGTCTCCCGATACCTTTTTAAGGTCCAATAGGGTGGAGAGGTAACAACAAGATGGACCTTGGACTGTAGGCGGAAAGGAGGATCAGTCGCATCCCCTAGATACAGGTCATGCTGTGTGGCCATGCGTTCAATGGCAGCTTCCACTTCTGTCAAAGCCTTTTCGTCTTTAGCGAGCTGTGGGATGGCTGTATCAAGACTGCGGATCGATGAGAGGCTTTCCGGGCACGAAAGCATCAAGAGACTCAACCGGGCTGACTGTGTTCATATTATTCATAATGCCCGAAAAACTCCTACCGCTTTCATGATTGCCCACAAAACCGAACCGGTCAAGTCATGAGCCTGCTCCACAATGTCGCC
>CAZPQC010000100.1:0-13782 GCA_964588525.1 uncultured Spirochaetaceae bacterium | reverse complement strand
CAAAGCCCGGAGCAAAGCCCGGGGCTCTCACTACCGGAGGCAATCGGTCGCTGCGGGGGGTTTGCCGGGTGACTCGGGCCGTACGCTCGGATGCCCCGAAGCGGTTGACTGTCCAGAAGATGGGTCGTAAGTTATAGATAATGGCTGTTGTGATCAATTCGGAGACCAAACTCACCTACGACGACCACGTTCTGCTTCCCGAAGACGGTAAGATCCACGAGATCATCTGTGAATCCACGGAACGCAAGGACCGGGTCCGTTACCAGGCGCTCGAGGGTGTCACCGTCGAACTGAGCCGGGTCTGGTAATCCCTACACCTTATGCAGTACCGTAAATTCGGACGACTGGACTGGCAGGCATCGATCCTCGGATTCGGCACCATGCGGCTGCCCGTCAAGGGCGATGCGAAGAACATCGACCAGAAACAAGCAACCCGGATGCTGCACCACGCCGTCGATCGCGGGGTGAACTACATCGACACGGCCTATCCATATCACGGTGGAGAAAGCGAGAGACTCCTGGGAAAGGCCCTCGGCCGTGGATACCGGGACAGGGTCAAGCTGGCAACCAAGATGCCGAGCTGGCTCGTGAGCGGTCCGGCTGATTTCGACAAGTTGTTCCACGAACAGCTCAAGAAACTGAAAACCGACCACATCGAATTCTATCTCCTTCACAGCCTCAACAGGGAGTACTGGAGCAAGATGAGGGAATACGATGCAATCGAATGGGGCCGGCGTACGATCAAGGCCGGCAAGATCGGGCAGCTCGGGTTTTCCTTTCATGACGACTTCGATCTGTTCAAAGAGATCGTCGACGCCTGGGATTGGCCGTTCTGTCAGATCCAATACAACTACATGGACGTGCGTAACCAGGCGGGAACCCGGGGACTGAAATACGCCGCCTCCAAGGGAATCGCGGTGGTTGTCATGGAACCGATCTTGGGCGGAAAGCTGGCTAGTCCCCCTCCCTCGATTCAGAAGATCTTGGACCGGGCGGAAACCAAGCGGCGCGCCGCGGATTGGGCTTTGCAGTGGTTATGGAATCAACCGGAGGTGACCGTCGTACTCAGTGGCATGAGTACCTTCCGGCAGGTGGTGGAAAACCTCGAAAGCGCCGACTCGGCCGGAATCGGCATCCTCGATCAGCAGGAGCAGGGGTTGATTCGGGAGGTGCGCCGTCGATACAAGGAGCTCGCGCCGATTTCTTGCACCCAATGCAGGTACTGTATGCCCTGTCCTCACGGAGTCGACATCCCTCGTAATCTGAGTCTCTACAACGAGGGGCTGATGTACGGCCGACCGGATGTGGCCCGAAGACAGTACGGGTTCATCGCCGAAAAAGCCCGCTCCACCGCCTGTACCCAGTGCCGGGAGTGCGAGCCTAAATGCCCCCAGAGCATCCTCATCAGCGAATGGATGTCCAAAGTCAGCGAAGTCCTGGCAGACGGCCGACCCTATCAGCACTAGTTCTTCACGCTAACGGCACATCAAATACCAAAGGCGCGGAGGTCTGACGCTACTTCCGGATCGGAAGCTTTCTGGCCAAGGCTCATCTTGGTATCGTGATCATGATTTCTCCACCAGGTGCTTTGCCAACCGTTTGGACAGGGCTACAATCGTGAGGATCGGCGTCAGGCCTAGGGGGGAGGGGAAAACGCTGGCGTCACTGACGTACAGCCCTTTGATCTCGGATTGCTGATTGTCATCGACAATCTCGCCGATGGCTGCGCTGCAGCAAGGGTGGCCGGATTCATAAACACCACGGAAGATCGTATCAGGTCTGGCCCCGGCGGCGATAAGAATTTCCCTGTTGATCTGGTGGGCCTCCTCCAGCTTATCCCTGTCTTTGGCCGTCAGCATTTTATGAACGCTGCCGTCGCTGCGCACCTCACCGGTTCTTTCATCCCGGATCTTTGTCATCATGGCGATGGTCCGCCCGGCATCGATTCCCCTGGACTTGAGCATTAACCTGGCCTGGGCCAGCAGGTTGAGGTTTTCGGGAAACCCCCCTTCGATGTCTCGCTGAATATAGAAGGGGAGGTACATGTAGGGAGCGGCGAACAGCTGTTTTTCCTCGATCAGCTTTTCGAGATAGCTGGCCAGGATGATCTCCCGCTGCATGCCCACCTCTTCGGTTGTACCGTAGGTGGTTTGAAACAAGTCGTTGGCCAGACCCCTGCCGGCCTTCTCTATGCCGGATCGCTGCAAGATCAGGGGCGTGGCCAGAGCTCCGGCGGAGAGGATAATCCGATCACCGGTGATTTGGAGCTCCCGGCCATTTTGCTCCGCAACGACACCGGTGGCTTTGCCGTTGTTGTGAAGTACGCGAAGCACCTCGGTATTCAGGAGCAGTTCGGCGCCGTTCTCTTCCGCCTCCCGTATGTACTCCAAGGCGGTCCACTTGGCTCCGGTGGGACAGCCGAACATGCACAGCCCGCAGTTCCGGCACTTGGGAAAATCCACGCATTTGGGCGTTGGTTTCATCTCCCAGCCCAACCTGGCCGCCCCCGCATTGATCGCTTGCGTGCCCGGACCCATCAGCTGCTCAGGCATGAGGGTGACGTGCATGTCCCTCCGGGCCTCGGCGATTTCCTCCTGCAGGTCGATGCCCCATTCCTGCAGGATTCCCTCAGGCGGAGCTACGGCGTTGCCCATGGCCACGTACGAGGAACCGCCCAACACCCGACCCCTGCCCATCCAGACACCCCCATCGGAGCGAATAGGTTGCTTGTCCCTTCCCAGATAGGCTTTTCTGGCAGTCTTGAGGAAGCCTGTTTTATTGAAGCGCGGTCCGTATTCCACGATCAATACCCCACGGCCGCTCCGCGACAACTCCCTGGCTACGGTGGCTCCTCCCGGGCCCGAACCTACAACGATGTTTTGATAGTGTTGCCGTTCGATCATGTCATCATTGAAATCCAGTCTGGGTAGACGGTCAAGCGACCGCCGGGGTGCAGCCCAGCTGCTACAACGCCAGCCCGGCGGCAAACGCCGTCGCGGCAATCCCGAGATACATTGCCAGCCACGGAGTCAGCCAGCGCCGAGGCACCTCCCGCTCGTACGCCTCGGCCCGTTTCGGTCAGGGCGTAGGTCTCACCTTCACAAACGAGCCATCCCCGTTCTATCAATCCATCGAGATGGTCTTGCAGCCATTTACGGAAATCTACACCCTTGTGCGTGCTCTCAGAGAAGAAACCGCCGAAAAAACCGAATAAACTCCGCTGAACTGGCAATACGTAGAGAATGTATGAACGTCGAAAAGACGTAGTGGCGAAATCTGTATCGGCTCAGTTGCCCGAATTCCTCGGGCGCAGCTGGTATATCTGATAGGCTTCATCGCTGCCGAGGGGTACAGCGATGATTTCATACTCCGGGAAGGAGCCGCGGAATTCTTGCAGATCCATCGATCGGATCCGCTCAGGGGGTATCCCGGGTTCGAGCAGATGGTACAGTTGGACCAGTATTTCCTTCTCCGGTTCTACGAGGGCGGAAACGAATACCCGTTCCCCCCGGCGCAGTTGGCCGAGCATGCGCTGAGCATGGTACCTGGCGTCTGATTCCTCCATGACCAGGCCGAATACCTGGTTCACCTTCACGTCCCGTCGCCGGCCTTTGACCGCCTGATAGTAGTACGACAGGGGATAGGCCGCTTTGCTTTCATCGTCCCAGAAGTTGGCACCCTCCGGCAGACTGTTTAAAACACCCTCGCAGTAATCGGCCACGGCATCGTAGTTCCGTTTGATCGGATTGAAGATGTACTCCGCCGGGTCCCAAAGTCCGCCGGTGCGCTCGGCCTCCGGATACATGGCGATGTAGCGGTCAACCGATTTTTCGCGGTGTGGCCAATGGGAGAAGCTCGGATACAGGATGACGGGGATGAGAAAGGTGAGGAAGATCAGCCAATGGAAGCTCGGGACTTCGTGTTTTTTAAAAAACCCATCGATGCCGGTGACGAGGGGGACGCCAAGCATGACGTACACGGGCAGGGCGAAGGCATACATATCCCAGATGAAGTAGTTCGCCGACCAGATGATCTGGGCGGCTATTCCCACCAGAAAAAAGACGATCCCGCCGCGGAAAGCCGAATGCCTCCAAAAGCGGGGAAACCCCGTGACGATGAAGATGATGGCCGCCGAGGGATAGTTGAGCAGGATGAGGAAGAGGTAGTTGCCGCGCCAGAACAGCTTCTGCCCAACGGTCATGCCGCCGGTGAACATCGATTTCAAGAAATATCCGCCCGTAGCGTAGCGCAGCGATGCCGCCAGGCTCTTTGCCGCCAGCTGCAGCGCTCCTTCCTCCGCGCCCGAAGCCATCATTCGATACACCGCTGACCAGTGCAGTATGAACAGCGTGGCGAAGAGGGACGTACCGGCCAGATAACAGGCGACCAGGCCGACGATCGATCCGGCTTTGAGGCGGAAATTACGCACGGCATAGGGAAGCAAGACGGCCAGAAAGGCGAAGATGTACAGACCCATGAGCACATGATTGCTGACACCCAAGCCACCCAAGAAGAAGGCCAGGTACAGATACCTTGGATTCGAATTTCGGTAGGCCCGAAAAACGAGAAACAGGAAAAGGGCGATGAGGGTCGTATTCAAGGTATAAACTTCGATCGTGGTCGAGTGCCACCAGAGTGACAGGGATACGGTCAGGGCGATCGCTGCCAGGGCCGAGGCGAGCACGTTTTTTGTGAGCTCCACTCCCGTTTTGTAGATGAACAGAACCGTCAAACTCCCGAACAGGGAACAAAGTATGGTCAGGGCAAAGTGCGGGTCCGCTGCACTGAATACCTTCAGCCAGGCATAGCCGATCAGGTTGAACAGGTTGTGTATGTTCACCCATACGCCGAGTTCGGGTTTGCGAACCAGGTTCAGGATCAGGGTGGCATCGACCCAGCCGGGATAGCGGGCGGCTGTGCTCCAGTACAGCACGAATGAGCCGACCAGCACCGCAGCCGGAACGGCAATTCTGCATATCCGATCCCTGTCTGTATCCGATCGCTTTGCGTTCAGCTTCGAGTGCTGAGATGCGGTTGTTGGCTGCATGAACTGCTCCTGCTGTCTTCGTCTTTTACCGGCTCTTCGCGGCCGGCCTTCGAGGTGAATACGAAGCGTTTGTCGAGCTCGTACTTCAGGGAGTAGCCGAGGGTGAGACCGGCTGCCGCACCCAAGTACCTGGCGGCGGCGAACTCGAACAGGGTGTCGAAGCTTATTTCCACCGCCCAGAACACCGCAGTGGCGAATCCGCTCATCATCAGGTAGAGAAAAATCTTTACGGCCTCATCGCCTCGTGAAATGGGGCGATAGTAGAAGATGAAGCGCTTGTCCAGCAGATACTTGACGACCAGACCGGCGATTGTTCCAAAGAAAAGTGAACTGTAGAGTGAGAATGAGCCCTCTACGAAAAAAGCGACCCCCCGCTGGACCGCGATGTTGATCCCCGTGGCAATGGCCGCAAACACGGCGTATTTCAAGAGAATCGGTAGTCGCTTCATGGTTGACCTCCGCTGAGAAGGGTGTATCCGAGGAGGGCGAAGATCAGGCAAACCCAGAGGGCGATATCGATGAGCAGGACTTTGTCCTTGAGCAGAACCTCGGCGGGATCACCCCCGTTGTTGTGCCTGTAGATCAAGAACATATAGCGGAACACGCCGAAGACCACAAAGGGTATGGTGGCGATGAACTTATCGCGGCCCAGGTCGATCATGGCTTTCGAGGTCACCACGTACAGAGAGTAGGTGATGATGGTGAGGGAGGCGGAGATGATGATCAATGAGTTGAGAAGTTCGACCGTGTAGTCCTGGAAAACCGCTCTGTGACGATTGGAACCTTCGGTCACCTCTTTACGGCGTTTACCAAACCCGAGGAACAGGGATAGAAAGAAGGTGGTGAGCAGCATCCAACTGGACAATTCCACGTTGATGGCAATCGCGCCGGCCACCACACGCAGCAGAAATCCGGTGGCGATTATCATCACGTCGATAAAGGTCTGCTTTTTGAGCAGGAGGCTGTAGGCCACGTTCATCGCGATATAGGTCAGCACGATCAGGACGGAGGGCAGCCCCAGGATCGCGCAGACAGCTACAGAGGCCAGGAACAACACGGCAGATAGGATCAGGGCGCTGCGCACGGGAACGGCGCCGCTGGCGATCGGACGATCCTTCTTCTTCGGGTGAAGGCGATCTCTCTCGCGGTCTGCGACATCGTTGAACACGTACACCGACGAGGCGGCCAGGCAGAAGGCGGCAACCATGATCAGGGTTCGACCGATGTAGATCGGTTTGTAGAAATTCAGGGAAAAGATCAATGGAGCGAAGACGAACACGTCCTTGACCCAGTGCTTGATCCGAATCAGTCGAACGTAGTCTCGAATCATTGCCTCGATCTCCTAGAAGAAGGCCCTGATCACCGCCAGGAAACCCTGCTTCCAGGGTTTCCTGTGGCTCACCCCGGCGGCCGCGTCGATGCCTTCACGATTGTCCAGGTACCAGCGATAGTTGCGGAGCAGGGCGTCGATGTTGGAGTAGGCGGGCTCGAATCCCAGTTGCCTGCAGGCCTTGTCGATAGAAACCGCGGAGTCTTTCCCTGCTGTTTCGTAGATCCACCGGTACAGCGGTGAGAGGTGCAGCAGTTCGAGGATGCGAAGGGCGGATACGGCCAGCCAGCGGGGAAAGGGGACGATCCGCTTTCCGTAGCCGGCGGCATCGAGTACCGCCTGGAAATCCTCTTTCAGCGTAGTAAACTCCCGGGCACCGATATTGAAGGTGTCGTTGACCCGCTCCTCCGGCAGAGTGGCACACAGCAGGATAGCCTGGCACAGATCCTCGACATCCAGAAGCTGATAGCGGTTCGTGCCGCTGCCCACGACGGGAAATCCTCTTCCCTCCCTGGCCCAGCTGTACAGGAGCTCGAAGGCACCGAGGCGCTCGGGTCCGATGAAGCTCTTCGGGCGAATAACGGGGATGCACAGGCCGTTGGCCCGATACTCATCACACAGTACTTCGGCATCGATCTTTGCCTGTCCGTAGGGACCGACCCCTATTAGAGGATCGTTTTCATAGATCGGGTAGCGGTCGGGAACTCCGTAAACGGCGGTCGAGGAGATGTACACAACCCGATCTACCCGGTGTTCCAAAGCCGCCTGGAGCAGATTCCTGGTGCCGTCCACCTCGGTCGAGCGGATGTCCTGCTCCGAGTACAGAGGCAGGGCCGCCGCTGCGTGAACCAGCCAGTTCGTTCCGGGCACGACGCTGCGGACCAGCTCGGAATCTCGAATATCCCCCTGAACGACCCGGATCCTGTCCTTTTCCGGAAAGTCGAACTCGGCGATGTCAAAAGAGGTAATGGAGCTAAAATTCCGATCCAAGAGATAACGGATCAGGTTGATGCCGAGAAAGCCTGCGCCCCCGGTGACCAGGATCTTTGTCTTGTTTTGTTTCGAATCCCTATCGGATTGCATGGGTGTGCCTCATTCAACCAAAATTGCAATTACCGTGCCAAGATCCAGACGAAGGATCGCCACCTAATTGCATGTCTTGTATAAAATTACCGAGCGGACCCTCGCTGCAAACAAAAAATGGGGATGAACCCCGCTACTCCAAGCATGCCCTTGCGCGCAAGTGGTTTTCTCATTATTTCTATATGTTATAGAGACTTAGGTCAAGCATCGAACCGCAATCTCAATTGACGAACGTTGATACCTGTGCAAACCGCACCGCAGCTGAACCCGTTTCGGCCCAAAGAGTGATCAGGGCAGGAGCTCGAGGAGCAGTTCACAGATCATGCTCTGACCGCGGCCGTTCAGGTGCAGCCCATCGGGTTCCAGCACATCCTCCCCCTGCCTTTCGATCGCCCGGGCAAGATCGGCGACCGGGTAGCCGTTTTCGCTCGCCCACCCGCGGATGAACGCATTGACCTCTCCGATCTGCTCTCTGGTGTACACGGAGTTGGAATCCGGAAAGAAGCTCCGCAGACGTTCGTTGTCCACCGGCGGGATGGTGATCTGGATGATCTTCTTGCCCTTGGCTATCAGGGTTTCGGTGATGAACCGAATGTTTCGCCTGTATTCATCCGGGCTCAGGACCGAGATACGCCTCTCGTCATCCAGCTGAAAACTGTCGTTGGTGCCGATGAACAGCACCGCCCATTGGAACTCACGGTTCAGCACCGTGGAGTAGAAACGCTTGATCAGATCCGCCGTAGTGTCTCCCGAGACCGCCGCATCCAGCATCCGCCGGTTCGGGTCGTTTCGCCAGTAGTGGTTGAGGATCTTCACATAGCTCTCTCGATCGCTGCTGATCGAGTCCCCGATCGCCAGGATCGATACTGACGGAGTACCGTCATTGGGCGGATCCGCGGCCGGTCTGCCCTCCGCCTCCAAAGCAGCGGACAGCTCCTCCACATTGCGCCGGAATTGCTCTTCGATGCCCTTCAGTTCGTCCAGGGAGACCCCATACACCCTGGCGATGGAGGACAGGTCATCATCCTCGATAAGCAAGCCGGACAATTTGTACAGGTTGAACTTGTGGACGAAGGCCAAGGGATACTGCAGTTGATCCACGCCGTCACTCATCCTTTCAAAGTTCGAAATCGAGCCGGGGATTTGCCGCCGTGAGAATAGCCCGCTTCTCCGGCTTTCCCCAAAGCTCAGCAATCGCCTCACCCAGCTCCTCCAGCAGGGAGTTCACATCCTCCCCGGCCCGCTGGTGGACACCCTCGCTCACGACGAGGACCTTGGCCGTGCCCGATTCCACGACGGAGCGCCGGCTCTGCCGGAAGGTCCAGCGGCGGGCATGGGCATGGCCGGCCGCATCGGCGAAGATGATCTCTCCCGCCTCGGGCTGTTCGATCTCCTCCTGGAAGGACAGGTACTGCTCCGTGCCGGCAGCCGTGCGCACCTCGATGAAATCTTTGATTTTTTCCAGGTCAAATACGGCCACGGGCAGGGCGTAGGCCAGGGAGACCGCGTTGCACAGGTCCACCAGGGGATGGAGTCTGGGCAGATCGTGCTCCCGTCTGAAACGACGCAGCAGCGCCTCCGAGGCGGAGCGGTACTTGGTCGGTTTGAGCCCCATCTGCGAGTACACCCGCCGCCAGGCCGCCACCTCCGGCATCTGCCCCTCGGATTGATCCTCCAGGCGCTTAAGGGCGCGGTTGCACCACTGTCGGATGGTACGCCCTCCGTCGGCATCCGGATGAATCCCCTTCAACACGAGCAGACCGGGTACCAGTTGAGGAAATCGCTGCCAGATTTCGGGTACGTGACGGAAGTACAATTTTTACTAGACTCCTCGGTTCCTATGCCGGATTAGAACGCCAATCACGGTATCACGAACCGTTGCCGTTTGCAAAGCGCTCCGAAAAGCAGAATGCGGTACATCGAGCCGACGGAAAATGATGACAATGGGGTAAATTAGATTTTCGGGCATCATCAATATAATGTTGACCCCAAGGCAACCATCCCTTATGCTGAGTAGTACTATCGTTATCTACCGGTCGTGATAGATCGAGAGATTGCGAAGAGACTTGTCCAGTCGGTGATATTCGACTGACATTACAAACACAGCAAGGAGGCGCTGTATGAAAAACAAGTTGTACGTGCTCGTGCTGGTCGCTCTGGCCCTGGCCCTGACCTTGTTTCTGGGGGCCTGCGGACCGAAGGAGCAGGAGGCCAAGGAACAGGTCGAGGAGCAGGTAAGCCGGCTCCAGTTGATCAAGGACCGGGGCAAGGTCATCATCGGCTGCAATGCCGAGCTCCCGGGTTTCGGCTACATCAATCCCAGCGGCGAGTTCGAGGGCTTCGACATTGATTTTGGTAGAGCGATCGCCGCGGCGATCTTCGGGGATGACACCAAGATCGAGTTTCGCCCGCTGACCGCGGCCGAACGGCTGCCCGCGCTGCAGACCGGGGAGATCGACGTGCTGCTGCGCAACACCACCTGGACACTGACCCGGGATACGGTCAACGAGCTGGATTGGGCCTGCGTGACCTTCTACGACGGCCAGGGAATGATGGTGCGTAAAGATTCCGGCTGGAAGACCTTCCAGGATATGGAGGGGGCTACGGTGGCCACCACCACAGGCACGACCACGGAGATGAACCTGGCGGATTCGTTTCGCTCCAGAGGCATCGATTATACGCCCCTGCTGTTTGAAAGCACCCAGGACACCAACACCGCTTACGAGGAAGGCCGGGCCGATGCAGAGACATCCGACAAGTCTCAGCTGGCAGCGCTTCGCTCGGCCATGGCCAACCCGGATGAGCACGTCATACTAGACCTGACCATGTCCAAAGAACCCCTCGGTCCGCTCACCGCTCACGGGGACAACCAGTGGAACGACGTGGTGCGCTGGGTTTGCTGGGGCATGATGCAGGCCGAAGAATCCGGCGTCGATTCGAAGAACGTCGATCAGATGCTGAGTTCGAACGATCCCACCGTACGGCGTCTTTTGGGCGTCGAGGGGGAGGCCGGGCAGGACCTGGGATTGCCCGCAGACTTCATGGTCAAAGTGCTCAAGCAGGTCGGCAACTATGCCGAGGTATACGATCGGCACCTGGGACCGAAGGGCATCAATATCCCCCGAGGACCCAACCGGTTGTGGAAGGACGGGGGATTGTTGTACCCCATGGCCTGGCGCTAGATCCACGGATAGCTGGTCGCTATCCGAGACAAGCCGCGGCTATTGATTTGGTAGGAATTCAGGACGGCCCGATGATCCATCGGGCCGCCACTTTCCTGACCGCGTGAGGGAGTACACGGTGAAGAGAACCGGAGCGCAAACGCGCAAGGTACCGTTCTGGCGGGATATCCGGGTATTGAGGGCTTTTGCGCAATTCGTTTTTCTCACGGCAGTGGTAGCCCTCGTCCTGTGGGCGATCTCCAACTATAGTCAGCGGGGTTTGATCTTCAGCTACAGTTTCCTGGATGAGGCGGCCAGTTTCGACCTGGCCGAGGGGATCGAGTTCAAGCCCACCGATACCTACGCCCGGGCCTTTCTGGTCGGAGTGCTCAACACGATCAGGGTGGCGGTCATCGGTATCGTTCTGGCTACGTTGCTCGGATTGTTCACCGGAATCGCCAGATTGTCGCGCAACTGGCTGGTCAGTAAGGTCGCCACGGTATACATAGAAGTTATCCGCAATACACCCCTGCTGGTTCAGCTGTTCTTCCTCTATTTCGCGGTGATCTTGAAGCTGCCCAGGCTTTCAGAGGCCGTGGTTCTTCCGGGACCGGCCTACCTGAGCAATCGGGGGATCGTGGCACCCTGGCCGCGCCTGACCGAAGCATTTCGCCTCTGGTGGCCCTTCCTCCTGCTTGCCCTGGCCGCTGCGGTCGTGCTGATCATCATCAGGCGGCGCACCCGGGCGCGGATCGGTCGACCCGGCATCGGGGCGGTTTGGGTTCTGGCCTGTCTGGTCTTGATCCCCGTGGCCGGCTGGCTGGTCGTTCCGGGGCATCCACTCTGGCTCGATATCCCCGAGCTGATCCAGAAGTCCGGGGGAGTGTTCAAGGTTGAAGGAGGAGTGAACCTCTCTTCGGAGTTCACCGCCCTGCTCCTTGGACTGGTCATCTACACGGGCGCCTATATCGCCGAGGTGGTTCGGGCGGGACTTCAGTCCGTTGCCAAGGGGCAGACGGAGGCGGCCCGGGCTCAAGGGTTCACCAATGGTCAGATTGTACGCCTGATCGTGCTTCCCCAGGCTCTGCGCGTTATCATACCGCCGCTGATCAGCCAGTACCTGAACCTGACCAAGAACTCCAGTCTGGCCATCGCTATCGGATTCTTGGACCTGTATGCGGTCAGCCAAACCATGCTCAACCAGTCGGGTCGGGTAGTGGAGGTGTTTTTCATGATCATGGGCAGCTATCTGGCGATCAGCCTGACCATTTCACTGATCATGAATATCGTAAATAAACGCATGCAGATCGTAGAGAGGTAGGCATGATGGATCCTTCCGATATGGAGATGCCCCCCCGCGTCGAAGTCGGGGTGTTGGGCTGGCTGAAAAAGAACCTGTTCAGCCCCTGGTACAATGCCCTGCTCTCCGTCGTTTCCCTGGCATTCGTCATTTTCGTTGTCCGAGCCATCCTGCGCTGGGCCTTGTTCTCGGCACGTTGGGACGTGGTGACAACCAATCTGAAGGTGTTCATGATCGGCCGCTACCCGGCCGCTGAAGCCTGGCGGGTCATAGCCAGTCTGGCCCTCGTCGTCATATTGGCTGGATTGACCTGGGCGTTTCGGAAGGCCAAGGACAGGCCGATCAGACGCTGGCTGGTGCTGGCCTGGATCGCCAGCTTCCCGGTGATCGGAATCCTGCTCCGGGGGTTCGGGGAGGACAATCCCTTCATGCCCAGAGTTTCCGCGGAGGTCTGGAGCGGACTGCTGCTGACCCTGGTACTGGCTGTCGTGGGTATCGTCGCTTCCTTTCCCATAGGTGTACTGATGGCTCTGGGCCGGCGCAGCCGACTGCCGGTGATCAAGATTCTCTGTACGATCTATATCGAGACGATCCGAGGGGTGCCCCTGATCAGCGTGCTGTTCATGAGCCAGCTGATGCTGCCCCTGTTTCTTCCTCCCCACGTCAGACTGGCAACGGTCATGCGGGCACTGGTCGGGATCACCCTGTTCAGCTCCGCCTACACGGCGGAGAACGTCCGCGGCGGCCTGGCAGCCGTACCCATTGGGCAGTACGAGGCGGCCCAAGCCGTGGGTTTGAACAAGGCCCTGATGATGATTTTTATCGTCCTGCCCCAGGCTCTGCGCAACGTGATTCCGGCGATCGTCGGGCAGTTCACAGCCCTGTTCAAAGACACCACCCTGGTGGTTATCGTCGGCCTTCTCGAGCTGTTGGGGATAGGCAAGGCCGTGACCGGACAGAAACAATTCATAGGCCTTCATCAGGAGGTCTATTTCTTCGTGGCCGTGCTGTTTTTCATCTGCTGTTATCTGATGTCCTACGGCAGCCATCGTCTGGAGAAGGCTTTGGGAGTGGGAGAGCGATGATGTCAAAGAGCGAGGTAGAAATGGAGCGTTCGGATACTGCAGAACAGATCATCCACTGCAGGGACGTGCACAAGTGGTTCGGGGCCTTCCACGTGCTGCGGGGGGTGGATCTCGCCGTGCAAAAGGGCGAGGTGATCGTGATCTGCGGGCCCTCGGGCAGCGGCAAGTCCACCTTTATCCGCTGTATCAACCGACTGGAGGAGCATCAGAAGGGGACCATTATCGTCGACGGCATTGAGCTGACCCACGATCTGCGCAACATCCATGCGGTACAGCGGGAGATCGGGATGGTGTTTCAGCAGTTCAACCTCTTTCCCCACCTGAAGGTCATCGACAATGTGACCCTGGCCCCCATCTGGGTGCGCCGCTGGTCCAAGGATCGGGCCGTGAAGATCGCCGAGGAGCTGCTTCGGCGCGTCGGCATCCCCGAACAGGCGCAGAAGTACCCGGGCCAGCTGTCCGGCGGTCAGCAGCAGCGGCTGGCCATCGCCCGGGCCCTGGCCATGCAGCCCAAGATCATGCTCTTCGACGAGCCCACTTCGGCACTGGACCCGGAGATGATCAAGGAGGTCCTCGATGTCATGGTGGAGCTGGCAAAATCCGGAATGACCATGATCGTCGTCACCCACGAGATGGGGTTTGCCAAGCAGGTGGCCGATCGCATCTACTTCTTCGATGACGGAAATATCGTGGAGTACAACACCCCGGAGGAGTTTTTCCTGAAACCCAGGGAGGAGCGGACGAAGAAATTCCTGAGCCAGATCCTGACCCACTGA